>NZ_JBFUJP010000001.1:0-417213 GCF_056401315.1 Rhodococcus sp. P4_F5
CCGAGTAGACGGCCGTGATCTGGTGATCGCCCTTGGCCAGGGCCTGCGTGATGCTGCCCTTGCCCTCGTTGTCGAGAGYGACCGGGCCRCCCAGGTTCTCAGTGCCGTCCTTGAACTGCACCGTGCCACCAGCCGGRGCCGGCGAAACCTGCACGTTCAGAACCACATCCGCACCCGCAACAGCAGARGCCGGACCCGWCACRACCGTCGTGGTCGCGACATCAGCCGGCGACACCGCAACCGCATGCGCCGCCGACGTCGAGGTCAGGAACTCACCCGCACCCGAGTAGACGGCCGTGATCTGGTGATCGCCCTTGGCCAGGGCCTGCGTGATGCTGCCCTTGCCCTCGTTGTCGAGAGTGACCGGGCCACCCAGRTTCTCGGCGCCATTCTTGAACTGCACCGTGCCACCCGCCGGAACCGGCGAAACCTGCACCGCAAACGTGGCATCCGTGCCGGCAACCGCGGTCGCCGGACCCGTCACAACCGTGGTGGTCACGACATCAGCCGGCGACACCGCGACAGTGTGCGCTGCCGACGTCGAGGTCAGGAACTCACCCGCACCCGAGTACACCGCGGTGATGCTGCGTGCACCCGTGCCGAACTTCTGCGTGATCGACCCCTTGCCGTCCGCACCGAGCGTGACCGGACCACCGATGTTGGTGGCGCCATCCTTGAACTGCACCGTGCCACCGTTGGGGGCCGGCGAAACCTGCACGTTCAGGACCACGTCCGCACCGGCAACCGCGGTGGCCGGACCGGACACCGCAGTCGTCGTGACGACGTCCACCGGGGAGACCGGCACGTTCTGCGCCGCCGAGACCGACTCGTTGGCCTTCGCCGTACCCAGGAACTTCGCCGTCAGACTGTGACCACCGGCGGCGGCAGGCGTCCACGCGAACGTCGCCTTGCCGGCCGCGAGCGGACCCTGACCAAGCTTGGTGGTCCCGTCGTAGAACTCSACGACGTTGCCGTCGACACCACCGGTGACCGTCGCGCTCAACGGAACCGACTGACCCACCTTCACACCCGCAGGCACCGCRGCCAACGCCGTSGTSGWGACGTTCTTGCGCACCGAAATCGTCGGACCCTGGGTGGAGTAGCCACCGCTACCCAGCGAGCCGCTGTAGTCCATACCCGTGTTCAGTGCGACATCGCGGTCGCAGTTCGCGCCGACCTTGTACGAGAACTCGAAGGTTCTCGGAGTCCCGCCTATCAGCGCGCCGACCGGCCAGCTGCCCGTCACCCTCGTGTAGTCCGCCGCCTGGCTCTCGAGGCCGATGACCGAGCCGTTCATCTTCGCCGAGCCGTCCACGTAGGTCATGCACGACGGGCGGAAGACCTTGACGGCCTGGACGTACTCTCCGACGCCTCCAGTCCGCTCGAACTTCGTCGACGACGTGATGATGTCGCCTTCGCCCGGCGTGACGTCGCTGATCGTGCGGGTGAACTTGCTGTTGCCGTCGGTCCAGGTGATCGAGCCCGGCGCCGCACCTGCCACGCCGACGCCGGCGGTGACGGCGAACCCCGCTGCCACGGCGAATGCGCTCACACCACCGATCACCCGGCGGGTGTTTCCTACAGACATAGATTCCTCTCCACAACGAAGCGGGGCAGCTGACCGCCGCCCCGCTCCCCTTCGGTTCTCTCCGACACACACGCAGCTACACCGAGACGGTGCCCACATGTGCCGAGTCGATCTGGAGTAGAGCACATCGTTTGAATCTTCAATGGCGCTTTCGCGGACTAGCTGGGCGAATGTTCGGCAAATCACCGGCGATTTCCGACACCGCCGCACAAATCGCCCGGACCCGTGCGTCTGCGAAGCTTCGCGCCGGTGCGGGAACAAAAAAGACGCCACCCGCAGCGCGGATGGCGTCGTAGATCAGATGAACTTGGTGGAGCTGAGGGGAATCGAACCCCTGACCTCTTCGATGCGAACGAAGCGCGCTACCAACTGCGCCACAGCCCCTAACCACGCTCCCGGAAGAGCGCTCGGCAACTGTAGCAGGAGCTCACCTCGAGAATAAAATCGGCCGGTCAGGCGGGGTTTGCGAAGCCAGGCTGGGCCGACCCGGAGGCCGCGGTTGCGTGCAGGACCGTGTGCCCCTCAGCCGTACTCCGCCATTGCCCGAACGGGTGCTCGAGCGAGAACCGGCCATCCGGTTCGCGGACCAACGACCGAGTCTCGGCGTTACCCGGGTTCTCCAAGGACTCGAAGTACTCGACCGACCAGTGGAACCACCGCATGCAGAACAGGCGCATGGTGAGGCCGTGGGTCACCACCAGGGTGTTCGGCGGATACCCGGGCTTGGCGAAGTGCCGGTACAGCGTCTCCAGGAACGTGCTCACCCGGTCGAACACGTCCGCGCCGGACTCGCCCTCGGCGAACCGGTAGAAGAAGTGACCGTAGGTGTTCCGCAACTCGGTCTGCCGAGCGATCGCCCGAGGGTCCTGGTAGTTGGCCCAGTCCTGTTCACGTAGCCGCGGTTCCTCGATCTGACGATCGATCAGGTCGTCGATGCCGAGCGCCTCGAGGGTCTGGTGGGCTCGCAGGTACGGCGAGACGTACACGCAGACTTTCCGGCCGCGGAACTGCTCGCGGAGCCGCTCGCCTGCCTCACGCGCCTGGGCGACACCGCGCGCGGTCAGCGGGATCCGGTAGTCCGGGACCCGCTCGTAGATCGACGGGTCGACGTTCGCCTCCGACTCGCCGTGGCGAAGCAACACGATCCGCTCGGGCGCGGCATCCGACTCCGCGGCCGACACGGGCTACTGCCCGACAACTCGGCGCATCTCCTGCCGCGCGCCGTCCTCGAGAATGTCGACGTCGTAGTAGTCGAGGTGGTCGAAGGCCGGGTCCCCGTCGTCGACCTCGAGCACCACCGCACCGGGCCGACGCAGCCGCGCCGGGATGAGGCGCAACTCCTCGTCCTCGCGGGACTCGACGCCGAGCCGGGAGCGACCGAGCCGGGCCGTACGCCGGCGACGGATCTCCTGCTCGATCTGCACCTGCCGGCGCAGGTACGCCAGGTATCCGCCGATCCCTGCGACCGCGGCAGCACAGGCCCACCACAGGGTCGCGGAGATGACGATTCCCAGGGCCGCCGACATGATCGCGGTGAGCACCAGGAGCAGCAGGGCACGCTGGCGGAACGCGTACCGGGCCGCACGGGCGATGGCGTCGGCCTCGGGGTCGAAACCACCGCGACCGCGGCGCATCGGCACGAACTCGCGGGCGTCTCCGGGTTCGTCGTACTCCGACTCCGAGCGGTACCGCTCGTCGAGAGTCGCGTCGGTTTGTGCGTGGGCGTCCATCCAGTCCTCCGCATGCATGGGGCGGTTGGGGTCGCTGACCCAGTTCGGGTCGCTCCGATGTCCGGCCGCGGGGCCACGCTTGTTCTGGCGGGCGAGTTGGTCGCGGTCGAGCACTCGCGTCGCGAGTGCCGCGTCTGTGGTCTGCCGGATCCGGGGCCGACGCTTGACCTGCATGGGAAGCAGCACGAACAGCCACATCACGACCAGCGCGATCCACACAAACGAGCTCGGCATACCGGCGACCTCCCTCCAAGTCATCTACCAGCACATTTGACCCAGTTGGTCTTGTCAGGCTAGTTGTCCCGACGCAAAGTTGCCCGTAGACGCGCCGACTCACCTTTCCCTCTTGTCACATTAGTCACTACTGCCGCAGTCCCGCACACCGGGTAGCGAGAAAGTAGCCAGGGGGGTGAACGGGCAGGTCGGCACGGGGACCACGGCCGGCGAAATTGGTGACTCGGAGCGAGGGCTCAGCCCCAGGCCGCCTTGCCCGCGTGAACCAGCCGGTCGGCGACCGTGCCCTCGACCTCTTCGATCGTCATCGCGACCAGCAGGTGGTCCCGCCACTCGTGGTCCACGTCGAGGTATCGCCGCAGCAGGCCCTCTTCGCGGAAACCGACGTTGCGGAGCACGGCCTGACTGGCATGGTTCTCGGGGCGAACCGTGGCCTCGACCCGGTGCAGGCCCACCGGGCCGAACGCGTGGTCCAGGCCCAGCGCCAGCGCCGCCGTCGCGACGCCCTGACCCCCCACCTCCCGGGTCACCCAGTAGCCGATCCACGCCGAGCGCAGGGCGCCACGCATGACGTTGCCGATCGTGATCTGCCCGCAGAACTTGCCGTCGAGCTCGATCACCATCGGCAGCATCCGGCCCTTGCGTGCCTCGGAGCGCAACGACGAGCACAGGCCGGGCCAGTTGGCGATGTGGTGCCGCGCGTCCCACGGCCCCTCGCCGGTCGGTTCCCACGGCTCGAGGTGGCCCTGGTCGCGGGTCCGGATCCGGCTCCAGGCCGAGGCATCGCGCAGACGGATCGGCCGCAGCGTGACCCGACCGGCGGGCACGACGAGCGGTCCGAGCGCCATCGGCCAGCCGGGATGGACGGAGTACCGTCGCAGCGAGTTCGTCACGTGCCTCAGCCCCGTTGAGCGAGGAAAGCCACGTCGACCTCGTCCCCGGTCCTGACCTCCGTGGTGTCCGGGTCGATCAGGACGAGGCAGTTCGCCTCGGCGAGAGTGGCCAGCAGGTGTGAGGACGCGCCCGGCGCGCCGCCGAGCGCCTGCACCAGGTACTCGCCGGTCGACTCGTCGCGCATCAACTGCCCGCGCAGGAAGCCCTTGCGGTTCTTGATCGAGGTGATCGGCGAGACGGTCCGCGCGGTGACGACTCGGCGCATCGGCTGCCGACGGCCCAGCGCGATCCGGATCAGCGGCCGCACCATCACCTCGAACACCACGAGCGCACTGACCGGGTTCGACGGCAGCAGGAAGGTCGGCACCGCGTCACGGCCGAGCTGGCCGAAGCCCTGCACCGACCCCGGATGCATGGCCACCCGCTCGACCTCGAGGTCGCCCAGTTCGCTCAGCGCCTCACGAACCTGGTCGGACGCCCCGCCGCCGACCGCGCCGGCGATGACGACGATCTCCGAGCGGATCAGCTGCCCCTCGACCACCTCACGGAGCCGTCCCGGGTCGGATCCGGAGATCCCGACGCGGTTCACGTCGGCGCCCGCATCCCGCGCGGCCGCGGCCAACGCGTAGGAGTTCACGTCGTACACCTGGCCCGGCCCGGGGGTGCGGTCGACGTCCACCAGCTCGCCGCCGACCGAGATCACCGACAGCCGCGGGCGGGGGTGCACCAACACCTTGTCGCGGCCGACCGCGGCAAGCAGCCCCACCTGGGCCGCGCCGATGATGGTGCCGGCCCGGACCGCGACGTCGCCGGGCTGGACGTCGTCGCCGATCCTGCGGACGTAGTCGCCGGACCGCACCGGCGCCAGCACCTTGACGCGGTGGAGGCCGCCGTCCGTGCGGTCCAGGGGCAGCACCGCGTCCGCGAGGGTGGGCATCGGCGCGCCGGTGTCGACCCGCACGGCCTGCCTGGGCTGCAGGCGCGTCGGCTGACGGGATCCGGCGGACACCTCGCCGACCACCGGCAGTGTCAGGTCGGCCGGCTCGCCGTCCTCGCTGCGCAGATCGGTGCCTGCGGTCGCGACGTCGACGCCCCGCACCGCGTAGCCGTCGATGGCCGCCTGGTCGAATCCGGGAAGGGGCCGCTCGGTGACCACTTCCTCCGCGCAGAGCAAGCCCTGCGCCTCGGAGATCGCGACACGCACCGGCCGGGGCGCAACCGCGGCGGCGGTCACCCTGGTCTGCTGCTCCTCAACCGAGCGCATGTAGTCACTGCCTCCCGACCCCACTACTGTCCCGTCTGCTGCAATCTCTGGGTGAGCCATTCACGCAGCGACGGTCCGTATTCTTCACTGTCGAGCGCAAAGTCAACCGCAGCGCGCAGGTAGCCTCCGGGATTTCCGAGGTCGTGTCTCGAACCGCGGTGCACCACCACGTGCACGGGATGGCCCTCGGAGATCAGCAACGCGATCGCGTCGGTCAGCTGCAGCTCGCCTCCCTGCCCCGGGGTGATCCGGCGCAACGCGTCGAAGATCGCCCGGTCCAGCAGGTAGCGTCCGGCCGCCGCGAAGGTGGACGGCGCGTCCTCGACCTTCGGCTTCTCGACCATCCCGGTCACCTTGAGCACATCCGGGTTGACGGCATCCGGGAGGTCCTCGACCTCGAAGACGCCGTAGGCACTCACCTGGTCCTTGGGCACGTCGATCGCGCACAGGACGCTGCCGCCCCGCTTGGCGCGCACCCGGGCCATGGTGTCGAGCACACCGCGAGGCATCACCAGGTCGTCCGGGAGCAGCACCGCAATGGCGTCCTCGTCGTCGTCGAGCACCGACTCGACACAGGAGACCGCGTGCCCGAGGCCGAGCGGCTCGTCCTGGACGACGGATTCCACCTCGATCAGGCCCTGCGCCTTGCGCACCTTCTCGAGCAGGTGCGACTTGCCGCTGGCCATCAGCTTGCTCTCGAGCACCAGGTCCTCGACGAAGTGCGCGACGACGCCGTCCTTGCCCTCCGAGGTGACGATGACCAGGCGCGATGCGCCGGAATCGGCGGCCTCACCCGCGACCAGCTCGATGCCCGGAGTGTCCACGACCGGGAGCAACTCCTTGGGTACCGTCTTGGTTGCAGGAAGGAACCTGGTCCCCAAGCCTGCCGCGGGCACCACCGCCGTGCGGAAGTGCCGTGTCTCGTTGGTCCCGCCCTGTGTCATGCGCACACCCTATCTACCTCGTCCGTGCGCACGAGATTCTAGGGTTGCCAGAGCGGTGTCCACCGCCTCGGGCACCGTAGGTGCACTCGGAGACAGGAACTATGACGGTGACCAAGAACCAGTGGCGCGAGCGGATCCTCGCCGAACGCCGCGCGCTCGACACCACGGTGCGTGCCGCGGAGGCCGCGGCGCTGGCCGATGCGGCCCGCACGCTGGCCGCGTCGGGCACGGTCTGCGCCTATGTCCCGGTCGGCACCGAACCCGGGTCGACGGACCTGCTGGTCACGCTGCGCGACGCGGGCCTGCGGGTGCTGCTGCCGATCGCCCGGGAGCCCGGGCCCCTGCACTGGGCTGTGTTCGAGTCTCTGGACGCGCTGGTGCCCGCGGCGTTCGGGCTGCGCGAGCCGGCGACGCCGCATCTGCCCCCGGAGGCGGTGTCGGACGCCTCCGTGGTCCTGGTGCCCGCCCTGGCCGTCGACCGCGGCGGGGTGCGACTCGGACGCGGCGCCGGGTTCTACGACCGCACCCTCGGACTGGCCGACGCCGGTGCCCGCCTGGTGGCGGTGGTGCGCGACCGCGAACTGGTCGACGTCCTGCCCGAGGACCCGCACGACGTCCGCATGGGTTGGGCGCTGACCCCCCTCGGCGGACTGCAGCCGTTGGGCCGCCCGCCCGGCCCGGGGGAATAGGAAGCTGATTAGCGGCGTTGGCACTCCTGACTGTAAAGTGCCAATGCCTGCGGTATCACTACGGCAGGCCTGTGTACCCCGTGCGGAGGAACCTTCAGTGCCGACCTACTCCTATGCCTGTACCGAGTGCAGCAACCGATTCGACATCGTGCAGTCGTTCACGGACGACAGCCTGACCGTGTGCTCGGAGTGCTCCGGCAAGCTGCGCAAGCTGTTCAACTCGGTGGGCATCGTGTTCAAGGGCAGCGGCTTCTACCGCACCGACAGCCGCGGCGGCTCCACCACCGCGAGCGAGGCCGCATCCACCAAGTCCGACTCGTCCGCGACGAAGTCCGATTCCTCGTCCACCAGCGCCCCCGCTGCCGCGCCTGCCGCCGCCAGCACCGCCGCTGCCAGCTAGTTCCCGGTTCTCCACAGCCGCCGGATCCATCCACAGGAAGGCTCCGGCGGCACCGTCCGGGCCCCGGTGCGCCCGTAGCGTGAGTCCATGGACCGCGCATCCGAGACCCGTCGCGACCGTCTGAGTCCCACCCTGGTCGACCGGCTTGCCGCACTGGCCAGGCCGAGCCGAGCGCACACCACCATGGCCCGACGGGTCGCGGCCGCCGCGCTGACCGCGGTCGCCGTGGCGCTGCTCGTCCGTGGCCACCCGGCCGGCGACCAGGTGCAGGTGGTGGCCACCGCCCGCGACCTCTCCCCCGGCACGGTGCTGCGCCCCGACGACCTGCGGCTGACCCCGCTGAGCGCCGGCGCCGTCCCGGCGGGCGCCCTGCGCCGGGTCGACGAGGCCACCGGCCACACCCTCGCCGGACCCGCCCGTGCGGGCGAACCGGTCACCGATGTCCGCATCCTCGGCCCCCGGCTCGTCGCCGCTGCGGCCGGAGTGCCCGATGCCCGGGTCGTCCCCATCCGCCTCGCCGACCCCCAGGTCGCCGACCTGCTGCGCGAGGGCGACCGGGTGGACGTGCTGACGGTGGCCGGCGAACAGTCGCCCGATGCCCGGGTCTTGGCGGCCTCGGCGACCGTGGTCCTGTTGTCCCCCAAGGATTCCGGCCGTAACCCCCGCGAGCGTGTGGTGATGCTGGCGCTGCCCGCGACCGCGGCGACCACGGTGGCCGCGGCCTCGCTTTCGAGCGCCCTCGCCGTGACCTTCCACTGAGCACACCGCGTGTCTGCCTTGCCCTGCCGTGGCGGAAGTCCTTAGCCTTTCACCGAAAGCCGCGCGTCCGGCGCCAGTACGAAACGGAGACATCCATGCTCAAGGGCTTCAAGGACTTCCTGCTCCGCGGGAGCGTGCTCGACCTCGCCGTCGCCGTCGTCGTCGGCGCTGCATTCACCGCGATCGTCACCGCGTTCACCGAGAACATCGTCAACCCGCTCGTCGCGGCCCTCGGCGGCTCGGAGGAGATGGGCTTCGGCTTCGAGATCATCTCCGGCAATGCCGAGACCTTCGTGAACATCGGGGCGGTGATCACCGCCGCGATCAACTTCGTCATCATCGCCGCCGTCGTGTACTTCATCCTGATCGTGCCGTACACCCACGCCAAGAAGCGGTTCACGGTCGAGGAAGCCGCCGCCATCACCGACGTCGAACTGCTCACCGAGATCCGTGACCTGCTCGCCGAGAGCGCGCGCCGCGACCCTGCCTGAGTTCCTGCGCACAGAGACCGTGCTGGGCCCGTACCGAATTCGGTACGGGCCCAGCGGCGTTCGATCCCTGCGACTGCTTCCCGGCCTTGCCCCGGTTCGTCAGCCGATACTGAACGGCTGCCCCCACAACGTCACCGTGCTCGACACACTCGACGTCTCCACCGTCACATTCACAAAAGACCGCGCCTGCGCATACCCCGCACACCCGTTCACCGCCATCGTCGAATCCGCCCACGTCACCGAACCCGAGGTACCCGAGAACGAGTTCGACCCCGAATGCGACTCCCCGCCGAAATCGTCCGCCGACTCCAGATCCAACACCGAGAACGACTCCGCCTGCCCCGGACCGATCGACACCCCCGCCTCACCTGCCGCCGACTGACCCGGCGCCTCGCCCGCCCAGTCCGACTCCATCCCCGACTCCGCGCCGACCTCACCGCCGAGCGCCAATTGACACCCCACCACGTAGCCGGGCTCGATGTCCCCACCCTCCGCGTTCGGCCCCGACAACTCCACTCGCGCCGACCCCGACACCCACACATTGCGATGCAACGGCGTCGCCCCCATCGACGGCGACACCGTCGCCGACTCCCCGGTCCGGGTCACTGTCACCACCGTCCCGTCCGCCAACGTCCTGGTCACCGACCCGTCCGGCAACGGCACGAACGTGTCCGCACTCGCCGCACCCACCGACAAGAACCCGACCGCCACCGCGGCCACCGATCCGACCGACGCCACCTGCAGCCCGCGACGCAGGCCCACACCACTGAAACTCATGAAAACTCCTCTGCGGAAGAACATCCCACCCACGGGCGGGACGAAGGAACGGTGAACGAGAAAGAAGGAACGACTGGTCAGCCGAGGCTGAACGGCTGGCCGTACAACGTCGTCTTCGAGTAGTTGTCACCCACGACCTCGACCACCGTGTACGACCGCGCCTGCGCGTACCCGCCGCAGTTCTGCACCTCGAGCTGCGTGTCCTGGTACTCGACCGAGTACTTGCCGTTCTTCTTGATGTCCTTGCCCACGACGTTGACGAACTTCACCTGCCCCGCCGACACCGGCACGGTCAACGACCCCGACATCGACGGCCCGTCCAGACTGATGCCCCCGCCGATCGAGCCACCGAGACCGGTGATGTCCACCTGACACCCCACGATGTATCCGGTACTGATCCGCGAAACCCCATGCGTGGACGAGTTGTTCGTCCCCGGCGCACCCGCCGCACCGTTGCTCGGACCCGCCTCACCCTCACCCGAGACCCCGGACACGTCCGCCGTCACCGTCCCCGACACCCACGCCGCCCGGCCGGCACCGTTGGCGGCCAACGACGGCGAGATCACCGCGCTCTCACCGGTCCGCGACACCGTCACCCCCGGCCCCGCCTTCGACCCGTCCGGCAACGGCACGAATGTGTCCGCCTGCGCGACGCCCACCGACAGCACACCGAGCACCAAAACCGCGGCACCCACACCGACCACCCGAACCCCACGCGGACTGGACTTCCCGATCACACTCATTCGTTCCCCTCACAGGTTCGAGCAACCCCGGTCCCGACGGCGGTGGCGGGGCCGGGGTTCGCTTGCTTGCCCTGCACAAGCTAGGGGGGAGGTTTTGTCTGCCGTAAGGGGCGCGAGCTCTCCTTTACAGATCCTTAACCGTGAGCACTGCGGCGTTTACGCGACACGACGCCACGTAACAGCCCGCACACCTGACGACCAAAGGAAAAGGGCCGGGGACCGACGCGTCTGCGTCGATCCCCGGCCCGGTCTGTGCGGCGCGGTCAGCCGATGCTGAAGGGCTGCCCCCACAGGGTGACGACGCTGCTCACGTTCTTCGTGTTGGCAGTGACCTTCACGTAGGAGCGCGCCTGGGCGTAGCCGGCGCAACCGTTGACCGCCATGGTGGAGTCGGCCCAGGTCACGCTGCCACTCTTGCCCTTGAAGGAGTTCGCGCCGGTGTGCGACTCGCTGCCGAACTCGTCGGCCTTCTCGAGGTCGAGGATCCGGTAGTTCACGGCCTGCCCCGGTCCGAGGGAGACGGTGCCGGCTTCCTTTGCGGACTGCGACGTCTTGGAACCGTCCCAGTTGGAACCGATGCCGGTGTCGCCGGTGGCCTTGCCGCCGAGGCTCGCCTGGCAGGCGACGACGTAGCCGGGCTCGATCTTGCCGCCGTCGGCGTTGGGTCCGGACAGCTCGACCTTGGTGGAGCCGGAGACCCACACGTTGCGGTGCAGCGGGGTCGCTCCCATCGACGGCGAGACGGTCGCGGACTCGCCCGTGCGGGTGACGGTGACGACGGTGCCGTCGACCAGGGTCCTGGAGGTCGAGCCGTCCGGCAACGGAACGAGGGCGTCCGCGTTGGCGGCACCGGCCGAGAAGAAGCCGACGGCGACGGTAGCGGCGGCACCGACCGCCGCGAGGCGCAGGCCATTCTTGCTGATGTTCATGAATTCCCCTGTGCGGGTAGTTCTCTCGCTAACGGAGAGAGGATGGGCAAGTCAGAGAAGAAGGGCGTCGAGCCGGGTCAGCCGACGCTGAACGGCTGGCCGTACAGGGTGGTCTTGGAGTAGTTGTCGCCGACGATCTCGACAACCGTGTACGCCCGGGCCTGGGCGTAACCGCCGCAGTTCTGCACCTCGAGCTGGGTGTCCTGGTACTCGACTGAGAACTTGCCGTTCTTCTTGAGGTCCTTGCCCACGACGTTGACGAACTTGACCTGGCCTGCGGAGACCGGGATCGACAGCGACCCGGACATCGAGGGGCCGTCGAGGCTGATGCCGCCGCCGAAGGAGCCGCTGAGGCCGGTGATGTCGACCTGGCAGCCGACGATGTAGCCGGTGTTGATCCGGGAGACGCCGTGAGTGGAGGAGTTGTTGGTGCCGGCGTCGCCCTTCGCGCCGTTGGTCGGGCCGGCCTCGGTCTCCTTGGTGATTCCGGTGACGTCGGCGGTGACGATGCCCGAGACCCACGCGGTGCGGCCCGCGCCGTTCGAGGCCAGCGACGGCGAGATCAGGGCGCTCTCGCCGGTGCGGGTGACCACGACACCGGGGGCGTCCTTGGAGCCGTCGGGAAGCGGCACGAAGGTGTCGGCAGCGGCAACGCCCGTGGACAGCAGCCCGATCGCAACCACGGCGGCGCCGACGCTGGTACCGAGGTATGCAGCGCGACCCCGGCGCAGGCCGGACTTGCGGTTCTCGCTCATTCGTTCCCCTCACAGGAAGTGCAGTGTCTCGACCCCGACCTCCGGAGCCCAGGTGTGGACGCAACCGCTTTCCGAGAGGCTGCGGTCCACGAAGCCCGGCGAAGTATTACCAATGTTGATGACCACTCGATGAACTGCGGGTGATCATTCGTAGGACCGGTAATCCAACCCGGCCGAGACACGGTTGTCCGGACTCGGCCGGACCCCTCAAGGGGCGGACTCGCGGAGGAAGGTAACTGCGGCTGACCTGCAAGGCAACAGATAATGTTGCGGAGAATGCCGTGAGCCGCATCACACCTGGGGTGCGATGCGGCTCAATTCGGACATTGTTCACAAAATATGCGGACGGCCCGGGCGTGTCTGCCATTTCCCGCGAAAATGCGGGAATTTCAGTTCACCGGCCGTTCACTTTCCGTTTGGCTTGCCAATTCGGGCTGCTCGTTCGGGCGACCGTGTCCGCCGAGGGCGGTCAGCCGTGATGCGGAGGCACCTGCCGGCGCAGCCACTCGTCACCGGAGGTGTCGTTCGGCGCCGACCCGTCGGGGCGTTCGTCGCGAGTGGTCTCGGGCAGGACGTCGCCGAAGATGCGCGCCAGCCGGGCCCGGTCGATCGGGTCCCGACTGGGGCGCGGCGAAGGCGCCTGGTCGCTGATGGCCTACTCCTCGATCCCCGAAAGCTGACCGATCACCTGACTGGCGAGCGGGGTGAGCGTGGCCATCCCGTCGCGCACGGCAGCGCGGGAGGAGGCCAGGTTCACCACAAGGGTACTTCCGGAGACCCCGACCAGACCGCGCGAGAGCCCGGCATCGAGCGCGCCCGCGGCCAGCCCGGAGGACCGCAATGCCTCGCTGATGCCCGGGATCTCGCGGTCGAGAACGGCGGCCGTCGCGTCGGGGGTCACGTCGCGGGGTGAGACGCCGGTGCCGCCGACCGAGATGACCAGGTCGACGCCGCCGATCACCGCGGTGTTCAGCGCGTTGCGGATCTCGACCTCGTCGGCGGACACCGCGACGGTGGCGTCGACGAGGAAACCCGCCTCGCTGAGGAGCTCGGTGACCAGCGGTCCGATCGAGTCGGCGCTTTCGCCGTGCGCCGCCCGGTCATCGACGATCACCACGAGCGCGCGGCCGGACAGCGGGGATTCGATTTCCATGATCCCTACGGTAGTGCCCGACGCGGCCGGGTACCCGACGTGCCCGTAAATCATCAGCGGCCGCCCTGCGTGGGCGCCGCGTCGAGGGTGGCCTCGACCGTCTTGGGGTTGCTGCCGTTGGGGTCGGTGTAGGTGATCGACACCTTGTCGCCCGGGGCATGCGAACGGATGGCCGCGATCAGCGCGTCACCGCTGTCGATGATCCGGTCGTCGACCTTGGTGATCACCGCGCCCTTGGGGATTCCGGCCTTGTCGGCCGGTCCGCCCGCGGTGACGTCCTGCACGCCCGCGCCGTGCGAGGCGTCCCGCGAGGACACCGTGACACCGACGATCGCCTGGGTGGCCTTGCCGGTCTTGGTCAGCTCGTCCGCGATGCGTCGGGCCTGGTCCACGGGGATCGCGAAGCCGAGCCCGATCGACCCGGCCTGCTGGCCGCCCGCGGCGCCGCCGAGGGAGGCGATCGCGGTGTTGATGCCGATCAGCCTGCCGTCCATGTCGACCAGCGCACCGCCCGAGTTGCCCGGGTTGATCGCGGCGTCCGTCTGGATGGCGTCGATGACGGTGTTCTGATTGCCGGACTCGCCACTGGTCGAGACGGGACGGTTCAGCGACGAGACGATGCCGGTGGTCACGGTGCCGGCCAGGCCGAGCGGGGAACCGATCGCCACCACCTGCTGACCGACCTGCAGGTTCTCCGAGTCGCCCAGTTCGATCGGGGTGAGATCGGTCTTGCCGTCGGCCTTGATCACGGCGATGTCGGAGGTGGGGTCGGTGCCGACCATCTTCGCGGAGGCGGTGGTGCCGTCCGAGAAGGCGACGGTCAGCTTGCCGTCCGGGCCGGCCCCGGACACGACGTGGTTGTTGGTCAGGATCAACCCGTCGGACGAGAGGACGACACCGGACCCCTCGCCCTCGGCGCGGGATCCGACGACCTGGATCTGCACCACGCTGGGCAGCACCTTCTGCGCGACGGACTGCACCGAACCGGCCGGCGCGTTCGCGGTCTGGGTGGCATTGGTCTTGGGCACGCTGAGCGCGTTGGTCGCCGGTCCGGACCCGTTGCCGTCCTGGGCGGACCAGGCACCCACGGCACCGCCGATGCCACCGCTGACCAGTGCCAGGGCGATCGCACCTGCCGCGATGGCGGTGCGCCCGGACTTCGGCTTCGCCGGCCCGGGAGCACCGACCGCGGTCGGCATGGCGTTCGGCGTCGGTCCGGTCGGGGTGGACCCGCCGGGCGCGGTCGGGTACTGCTCGGTGGGCCGGTAGCCGTCCTGCTGCTGGTAGGCGCCGTACGGCGCCTGCCCGTACGCCTGCTGTTGGTAGCCCGGGTACTGCGACTGCGCGGCGGTCGGGTGCTGGGTCGTCAGGTGCTCGGTGGTCGGCTGCGGGGCCGGCTGCTGCGGCTGGTTCGGGTCCTGGTGGGACGGGTGCGGGGCCCAGGACGAATCCTGCCCCTGGTTGTGCTGGCCGCTGCGGTCGTCGCTCATGTGCCTGTCTTCCGTTCTCCCCTGCCGCACCCTCGTGAGGCGCGACTGCGATTCGATCTCGTTACCCTCCAGCCAACACCGGTGGACTGAGAGGCGCCTGAGACCGTCCTGTCAGTTCCCCTAGAACCTGCCCTCCGGCCGTTCGCCCGGCTCGAAGTCCGCCTCGCCGGGTAGCACGATCGTAACCAGCGCGCCGCCGCGTTCGGACTCCCCGACCTCCACCGTGCCACCGTGTTTGACGATCATCTGCCGGACGATCGCCAACCCCAGCCCCGAGCCCGGCATGGACCGTGCGTCGGTGGACCGGTAGAACCGCTCGAACACCAATTGCCGGTCCTCGACGGGTATTCCGGGCCCCGCGTCGGAAACCGTCAACGCGAGGTGTCCGTCGTCGATCTGGCTCATCCGCACCCGGACCGCCTGCCCCGGCGGGCTCCACTTGGCCGCGTTGTCGAGCACGTTGAGCACCGCCCGCGCGAGGCCGGCGCCGTCACCGTAGACGAACCAGGAGGTGGTCTCCGCCTCGAAGTCGACCTCGTTTCGCCGACGACGGACCCGCTCGAGCGAGCGTTCCACGGTGTCCCGCAGGTCGATTCGCTCGTGCACGGTCTCCGGTGCGTCCTCGCGGGCCAGGTCCACCAGGTCGCCGACCAGGGTGGAGAGCTCCTCGATCTGGGCGATCACGTCGGACCGCAGTTCCGCCATGTCCTCGTCCGGGATGTGCGGGGCGCCGGGTCTGCCGGAGGCGATGAGCAGTTCCATGTTGGTGCGCAACGACGTCAGGGGCGTCCGGAGTTCGTGCCCGGCGTCCGCGACCAGCCGGGTCTGCCGGTCCCGCGACTCGGCCAGCGCACGCAGCATCGTGTTGAAGGAGACCGTCAGCCGCGCCAGTTCATCGTTGCCGGTCACCGGGATCGGCGTGAGGTCGTCGGTGCGCGCCACCCGTTCGGCCGCGGCGGTGAGCCGGGCAATCGGACGTAACCCGGTACGTCCCACCGCCATTCCCGCTACCGCGGCCAGGATCACCCCGCAGCCGCCGACGACGAACAGCACCCAGGCGAGCCGGTCGAGCACCTGCCCGGTCGGTGCCAGCCGCTGCGCGATCACCAGGGTGCTGCCGATGTTGGTCTTCTGCGTCAGCACCCGCTGGCCGCCGATGGTACGCAGGGTGGACTCGTGTTCGCCACGGGCGACGGACATCTCGGCATCACCGATGGGCGCGTTCGACCCCGGCGGCATGTAGACGGTCATGTCCGGGAAGATCAGCGCCACGCTGATGTCCTTGGAGTACACCGTCGCGATCGAGATCTGACGGAAGTCGAAGGCATCGAGATTGTTGTCGATCAGCGAGGCCGAACGGCTGCGCAGCTGCGAGTCGACGTCGGCGTACAGCGCCCGCGACACCACGGCATACGCGGCAATCGCCATGACGGCCACCGCAATTGCCACCACGGAGGCAGCCAGCAGGGTCACCCGCCAGCGCAGCGACACCGACCGGGTCAGCGGCATCGGCGGGCGCATCTGCGGCACCGGGTCCGGCTCGACCACCGGGATGGGCCCGGAGTGGGTGGCGGCCGTCACGGGGGCGTCTCCCGCAGCACGTAGCCGACGCCACGCACGGTGTGGATGAGCCGGGACTCGCCGTCCGCCTCGGTCTTGCGGCGCAGGTAGCCGACGTAGACCTCGAGCGCGTTGCCGGAGGTCGGGAAGTCGTAACCCCACACCTCCTCGAGGATGCGGCTGCGGGTGAGCACCCGGCGCGGATTGGCCATCAGCATCTCGAGCAACGAGAACTCGGTGCGCGTCAGACTGATCGACCGGCCGGCGCGGGTGACCTCGCGGGTCACCGGGTCCAGCGTGAGGTCCTCGAACGTCATCGTCTCCGAGTCCTCGCCGACCTCCGGGATCGCCCGGCGCAACAGCGCGCGCAGCCGGGCCAGCAACTCCTCGAGCGCGAAGGGCTTGGGCAGGTAGTCGTCGGCGCCCGCGTCGAGCCCGGCCACCCGCTCGGAGACCGAGTCCCGGGCGGTGAGCACCAGGATCGGCAGGTCGTCGCCGGCGCTACGCAGCCGCCGGCACACCTCGAGACCGTCCAGCCGCGGCATCATCACGTCCAGGACCACCGCGTCCGGCCGCTCGGCGGCGATCTTCTCGAGCGCGTCGAGCCCGTCGACCGCCATCTCCGCGGTGTAGCCGTTGAAGGTGAGGGACCGGCGGAGTGACTCCCGCACGGCTCGGTCGTCGTCGACCACCAGGATGCGCATGCTCATAGTTTGAACCTATGAACTGAGATATGGCTGAGAGGGTGCTGAGCCGTGTCGTTCAATCCTGCAGCAATCGCGGGCCCGGCAGGTTCCAGTCCCGCCACAGCGCCAGCAACCGGATCACGGCCGCCAGCACGGTGCCGGCCACGAGTCCGACGTCGGTGGTCAGGCCGAGGTTCGAACACGCCACCACCACCGTCGAGCCGATCAGCGCCGGGATTGCGTACAGGTCGCGGTGGAGCAGCAACGGCATCTCGTTGACCAGCACGTCGCGGAGCACACCGCCGCCGATGGCGGTGGTGGCGCCGATCAGGCAGGCGGCCTGGCCGCTGGCCCCCGCCTCCAGCGCGATCGCCGCGCCGCTGCTCGCGAACAGCCCCATCCCCACCGCGTCGAACACCAAGATCTCCCGGCGCAGCCGGCGCACCGTCGCGTGCAGGAAGAACACCACCAGCGAGGTCAGGACGGCGGTGGTGAAGAACTTCCAGGTGTTCAGCGCGGTCGGCGGCGTGATCCCGAGCAGCACGTCGCGGATCACGCCGCCCCCGATCGCGGTGAACAGCCCGATCAGGCACACCCCGAAGATGTCCAGGCGTTTGCTGACCGCGACGAGCGAACCGGACGCGGCGAAGGCGACGACGCCGACCAACTCGAGCACCTTCAGCAGCACGATTCCTCCACACCCCGTTCGCCGATCCGACCCAATTCACTCACACGGCCTCGGCGCGTGCGGTGCGGACCGGCTCAGTCCACCTCCCCCAGGGCGAGGGCAACGCTCTCCCGCACAGTCCGCCGGCCGCCCAGCTGGATCAGTCGGTCGGCCTGCGCCTCGCCCAGTGCGTCCCGGACGTGGCGCCTCGACTCGTCGTGCTGATCCCGCATCCCGCCGTACCCCAGCATCGCCGTCTCACCCGACGCCCAGCTGGTGGCCGCCGCGCCCTGCATCCGCGCGGCCAGCTCGAAGTCGCCCTGGCGTTCCGCGATCCAGGACGTCACCTCGAAGACCCAGGCACACAGGATCCGATCGGCGAAACCCCGCGCCAGGCGCAGGCACTCGCGTTCGTGCTCGCGGGCTCCGGCGAGGTCACCGGCCACGAAGGCGCCGTACCCACGCGCGAAGGTCAGATAGGCGAACGTCCATCTCTCCCCCACGACAGCGCACAGCTCCGCCGCCTCGCGCCACAGGCGCGGGGAGAGGGTGTCGACGCGTCCACCCTGCGGCAGACCGGTGAGCAGTCCGGTGATGGTGACGGCGACGGCCGCGCTGTCGCCCGTGTCCCGGTGACACTGCAACGCGTCCAGGTAACTCGTCAGGGCAAGGTCGAGGTCGTTGCCGCAGATCGCCGCGAAGCCCAGCGCGAACTGGGCGTAGCCCTCGTTGGTCCGGTCCCCCAGCGCGACCGCGAGCTCCCGCGACCGCCGGGCATGGTCGAGTGCCACCGCCCGGTCGCTCTGCAGCATCGCCACGATCGACGAACTCCAGTACGCCCGCGACCGTCCGGCGTCGTCGATCGCACCGGACTCGAGCGCCGCGGACAGCCACCGCCGCGCCTCCGAGAGGCTGCAACTTGCCAGCCAGTAGAAGTGCAGGGACGTCACGATCTCGATCGCCGGCGCGGTGAGCTCCCCGTCGCTCCTCCCGTACGCGAGCGCCGCCCGGATGTTCTCCCGTTCGGCGTGGACGGCGTCGTACACCGCCTGCTGGTGTGGGCCGAACCAGCCCTGCCGGAACTCGACGGCGAGCCGTCGGCACCGCTGCACGAACCGTTCCACACATTCCGTCCCCAGGTCCGACTCGGCCAGCCGCTCGCGCCCGAAGTCACGCAGCGTCACCAGCATTCGGTAGCGGCGGGTTCCGGACACGGTGTCGGACAACAGCATCGACTTGTCGACCAGGGAGGCGAGGATCAGCCGCACGTCCAGTTCGTGGTACGCCGGACCCGCGCAGACCTCGGCGGCGGCCGCCGCGGTGAAGTCGCCCGAGAACAACGACACCATCGCCCACACGTCCCGTTCCGGCCCGGTGAGCAGGTCGTAGCTCCATTCGACCAGTGCCCGCAGGGAACGGTGCCGCGGATCTGCCGCACGGTTGCCCGTGGCGAACAACCGAAACCGGTCGGCAAGCATCTGCAGCATCTCGTCCACGCCGTACGCGCGGATCCGGGCTGCCGCCAGTTCGATGGCCAGTGGCACGCCGTCCAACTCCCGGCACAGCCGGTCGACGGCGGCCCGGTTGGCGGCCGTGACGGCGAATTCCGGAGACACCGCGCGCGCCCGCGCGGCAAAGAGTTCGACCGCCTCGGAGTCGCTCTCCCCCGCGCCCTCGGCCGCGTCGTCGGCAGGAGCGGGCAGCGTCAGCGGCGGCACCGGGTAGACGTGTTCGCCGCCCACCCCGAGGACCCGCTGGCTGGTCACCAGCACCCGCAGGCCGCCGACGGTGTGCAGGAGCTCCTCCACGAGCGGGCCGCACTCCTCGACCAGGTGCTCGCAGTTGTCCAGCACGATCAGTGCCTCGCGATCGCCCCACGAGTCGGCGAGGCGGTCGGCGAGGGCGCGTGCCGGGTCACGTGAGGGAACCGGCTCGTCCCCGAGACCCAGCGCGTCCGCGATCGTGCCGACGAGCTGCTCCGGCGCGAGCACGGCACCGAGCTCGATCAGCCACACGGCGTCGCGCCAAGCCGAGTCCGACGCCGCCGCCAACGCCAGACGGGTCTTGCCCACACCGCCCGGACCGGTCAGCGTCACCAGCCGCGCGGCGGCCAAGAGCTCGCCGATCTCGGCAAGCGCGGCGCCCCGCCCGACGAAGCTGGTCAGCGGCAACGGCAGCCGACGGGGGCGGGTCTGGCGGGAGGCCAACCCGGTGCGGTCGGCGGTGGCGCCCCGGCGCACGCTCCATCCCGACGGCGAGCCGTCCCGTGCGGTCGCCGCGGCTGCGTCCGACGCCCCGTCCGGCCCGTACGCCGGGCCGACGGGAAGCGCCATCTCGTCGATCGCCAACCCGCACTGCAGCTCGGCCTCACGCAGGGCGTTGCCGAATTCGGCGGCCGTGCGGGGGCGGGCGGACGGGCGACGCGACATCGCCGCTTCGAGGAGGGCGCACACGACGTCCGGGACCCCCTGCGTGCGCAGGTCCGGTATCCGATTCGCAGCGATCCGCAGAAACTGGGCCACCGGCTCTTCGCCCGGCCTGCGTTCGAAGGCGGCGTGCCCCGTCACGAGGCAGAACAGCGTTGCACCGAGCGCGTAGACGTCCGACGCCACAGACGGGGCACCGCCCTCGAGTACCTCGGGCGCGGTGAAGGCCAACGTCCCGGTGACCGCACCCGCCGTGGTCTCGTACCCGCCGGCGATACGGGCAATACCGAAGTCGGCGAGTTGCGGCTCGCCGTAGTCGGTGAGCAGGACGTTCGCGGGTTTCACATCGCGGTGCAGGATTCCCGCGCCGTGTGCCGTCTCGAGGGCGCCCGCCAACTTCACGCCGACCCGCAGCGCCGCACCCCAGTCCAGCGGCCCTTCCCGACGGGCCGTCGCCTCGAGCGAGCCGGCCGCGCAGAAGGGCATCACGATGAACGGGCGGCCGCTCGCTGTGACCTCGACCTGGTAGACCGCGACGATGTTCGGGTGGCCCGAGAGCCTCCCCATCGCGTACTCCTCGCGCAGGAAGCGTTCCCGATTCTCACGGTCGAGTGACGCCGAGAGCACCTTGACCGCGACCGTCCGTCCGAGGGCACTCTGCCGGCAGCGGTAGACGACGCCGAAGCCGCCGCGCCCGACCTCCTCGGAACCCTCGAATCCGGACGCGCTCAGCTCCGCGGCGATGTCCCCGGCCGAATCGAAACCGGGAAGGTCGTCCTGCGTCGCCGGTGGATCCGCGTCGGCCACGGCACGCTCTTTTCCTCGAACACCCGTGTCGCTGTCTGCTCAGCGTCTCCAGATTACCCGTGGCGGGCGCCCCGGAGACGTGAGCGAACGCTGCTGTCCCAGCGGCAGGTCGGGTCAGCGCCTGCTGGGGTCGTACCGGCCGAGTTGCACCGCCCGCACCAGCCGGCGCGGCACCCTGTGCACCACTGCGCCGACGGTCACCTCGACCAGGTCGGGGACCGTGGCCTTCCACTGGGACCGCCTGCTGCGGGTGTTCGAGCGGGACATCCTGCGCTTGGGGACTGCCATTGGTTGTTCTCCTTCACTTCTCTGGTCAGGGCTTTTCTCAGGTCAGGGCCGACGTCGCCCGTAGCGGCGCTCGAACTTCTCCACGCGACCAGCGGTGTCCATCACCCGCGCCGCGCCGGTCCAGAAGGGATGCGACTCGCTGGTCACGTCGACCACGACGAGGGGGTAGCTGTTGCCGTCCTCCCACTCGGTGGTGCGGTCGCTGGTCACGGTGGACCGGGTGAGGAACCTCGTCCCGGTGCCCGCGTCCTGGAAGACCACCGGGTGGTAGTCGGGGTGGATGCCGTTCTTCATGATCGGGCCTCTCTGTCGGTGTCGGTGGTGTTGCTGTACTCGGCGTCCCGCGACGCCCCGTCGACCGTCTCGCAGGGGTCCTCGTGCCACTGCCCGAACGGGTCGGGCCAGCGCGCCCAGTCGGCCTCGCGACGCAGTTCGTCGTCGGTGACCAGCGCGCCCCGCAGGGCGCGCTCGACTTCGCCGGGATCGGCGGCGTGCACCAGCACCACCACCGACGTGTCCCGGTCGCCGAAGCGGTCGTCCCAGCGCAGCGCGGCCATCGCCCGCCGCGCGGTCGGCATCCGCTCCTGCTCCTGGGGCGTCATCGCGGCGAGCCAGCGGCCGGCGGACGCCACCCGCAGTCCGCCACCCGCGGACTCCAGCCACATCACGTGGTCCGGCTGCGTGGCCAGCCACAGCCGCCCGCGCGCGGTCACGACGCCGTCGAGCAGCACGTCCACCGCGTCGTGCAGTCGCCCGGGGTGGAAGGGCCGGTCCGCGGCGAACTCGACGAGCGCGAGGCCGCAGTCCGCGGCCAGCGGCGGCTGCCCGCGCAGCAGCGGCGAGTGCGCGTCGCGTCCGTCCCCCCGTCGGGCGTGCGGCGGGACTCGGCGCAACAGCTGCTCGGCTGCGACCTCGCCGGCGTCGTCGACCCAGTCGATCGGCGCCGACGGGGCGAGGCGCACCAGGGCGGCGTGCAGCTTCGCCTGCTGCCATCCGTCGGCGCCGCGGGCGGACACCACGACCGCGTCGGCGTAGTCCACCTGGCCGACCACCACCTGCGCGACGGTCCGCTCGTCGTCCGGGCTCGCGTTCAGTCCGCGGTCCGCGAGGTCGTCGTCGCCGGTGGCGTCGTCGAACCAGCTCTCGGCGTCGACGCAGGTGAGCACCGCCTCGACCCGGACGTCCCGCGAGGCCGGGCCGTCGATCTGGCCCACCACCCCGACCACCGGCACGTGCTCGACGGCCCAGCACACCGCCTCCGGCTCGAGCGTGCGGTCCAGGTGCAGCACGATCCGCCGCACCGAACTGCGGGCGTGCAGCCGGCGCAGCATCGGCAGCAGGTCCTCCCGGAGGGTGCAGGACACACAGGCGTGGGCAAGCTCCAGGATCTGGGTGTCGGTGACACCGTCGGCACCGGTCACCGCCCGGCGCACCACGCCCTCCCGCACCTGGCTCAGGTCGTGGTGCACCACCACCGTGCCCTCCCCGGCCAGGGACCCGACCGCGGCCTGCACTGCCTCCGACCATCCCGCCACCACCACGAGCGGTGTCCGCTGGTCGCTCACCACATCACCTCTTTCGACAACGATTGTCATTACGTAGAGAGGACGTTACAGTGCCATCCTGTCGTTGTCGAAAATGATTGTCATCTCAATGTGAGGTGACGAAGGAGGTCACCATGTCGGCGCACTGCCAGGTCACCGGACGCAGGCCAGGGTTCGGCAAGTCCGTCTCGCACTCGCACACCCGGACCAACCGGCGCTGGGACCCGAACATCCAGAAGAAGACCTACTACCTGGCGAGCGCGGGCCGGCGGATCACCCTCACCGTCTCCGCCAAGGGCATCAAGACCATCGACCGCGACGGCATCGAGGCCGTCGTCGCCCGGCTGCGCGCCCGCGGGGTCAAGCTCTGATGGCGCGAAACGAGATCCGGCCGATCGTCAAGCTCAGGTCCACCGCGGGCACCGGGTTCACCTACGTCACCCGCAAGAACCGCCGCAACAACCCCGACCGCATGGTGATCCGCAAGTACGACCCCGTCGTGCGCAGGCACGTCGACTTCCGCGAGGAACGCTGATGGCCAAGAAGTCGAAGATCGCCAGGAACGAGCAACGACGGGTGGTCGTCGCCCGGTTCGCCGAACGCCGGGCCGAACTGAAGGACATCGTCCGGCGGCCGTCGAGCACCCCCGAGGAGCGGGCGGAAGCCCAGTCCGCACTGCAGCGTCAGCCGCGCGACGCCAGTCCGGTACGATTGCGAAATCGTGACGCTGCGGACGGACGTCCGCGAGGTCACCTGCGAAAGTTCGGGCTCTCCCGCGTGCGCGTACGCGAGTTGGCCCATCGCGGGGAACTGCCAGGCGTCCGCAAGTCCAGCTGGTAACACTCGATCGGTAAGGGAAGCAATGGCAGTCAAGAGAGCCCCGTCCAAGAAGCCCCGCGGCGCTGACGCGGGTCGCAAGCCCAAGAAGAACCCGCTCTTCGCGGCGAAGATCGAGCACGTCGACTACAAGGACGTGAACCTGCTCCGCACGTTCATCTCCGACCGCGGCAAGATCCGCAGCCGTCGCGTCACCGGCCTGACCCCGCAGCAGCAGCGTCAGGTTGCCGTCGCGGTGAAGAACGCCCGCGAGATGGCTCTGCTGCCCTTCACCAGCCGGTAGTCAGCCAAGTTTTCAGGCCAAGGCCGCGCAGTCCTCACGGACCGCGCGRCCTTTGTCGTTTCCCCGGCACCGAAATCCTTCGCCCGGCTACCGACTAGACTCGGCACGGTTTCGTTCTAGGAGGTCCCGCGGTGTCCGGTGTGTTCGCGGGCTTTCTGGTCATCTTTGTCATCATCGCCATCGGCTACGTCCTGGGCCGGACCCGGGTGCTCGGCGAGCACGGCGAGTTCGTGCTCAGCCGGCTGGTGTTCTTCGTCGCAACCCCCGCGCTGCTCTTCGACACCCTCGCCCGGGCAGACCTGTCGGTGGTGTTCTCCCCCACCCTGGCCGTCGCCGCCGCGACCGCATTCGCCGTCGGCGGCATCTACCTGGCGCTCGCGCTCGGCGTCATGCGCAAGGCCGTGCCGGAGGCGACCATCGGCGCGCTGGCGGCCTCGTACGTCAACTCGGCGAACCTCGGCATCCCGATCTCCGTCTTCGTGCTCGGCGACGCGTCGTTCGTGGCGCCGCTGCTGCTCTTCCAGATCCTGGTGTACTCGCCGATCGCGTTGACCGCACTGGACCTGACGACCGCCCGCAGCGGCGCCTCCCTGCGGGAGACGCTGACCACGCCCTTCAAGAACCCGATCGTCGTCGCCGGCGTCGCCGGACTGGCGGTCGCGCTGTCCGGATGGACACCCCCCGAGGCGCTCATCCAGCCGTTCCAACTGATCGGCGGCGCCTCGGTGCCGGGCGCGCTGCTGACCTTCGGACTCTCGCTGTACGGGGTGCGGGTGCTCCAGCGCGGCGTCAGTCCGCGCCGCGAGATCGCGCTCGCGTCCGTGCTCAAGATCCTGGTCCAGCCCGCACTGGCGTACCTGATGGGACGGTTCCTGCTCGGCCTGGACGGCCACGAACTGTTCGCGGTGGTCGTGGTGTCGACGCTGCCGACCGCACAGAACGTGTTCGTCTACGCCAGCCGGTACCAGCGCGGCACGGTACTGGCACGCGACGCCGCGCTGGTCACCACGCTGGCGTCGATCCCCGCCATCGGGTTCGTCGCCTGGGCGCTGGCCTGACGCCGCAACCCACGAAGCCGCAACCTACGTAGCCGTAGGTTACGGTACCGTAGGTCCGGCAGATCGACGGCACGAAATGGGGACGACATGCTCAGGCCCGACGTTTCACTCGACGACCAGCAGGGCGTCTACGACTTCTACCTGGACCATCAGCAGAATCTGCTGCTCGCAAGGCTGGCCTACGCGGCACTCAGCGCCCGGTACCGCCCGCGGGTCACCTTCGCCCCGGGGGCGGAGGAGTCGATCCGGGCACTGCTCTCCGACGGCACCAGCCTGATCATCGCGGCCAACCATCTCACCGACAGCGACCAGTACATCCTGGCGGCGACCGCCTGGCAGACCCCGCTGCGGTCCGCGATCGGCCGGACCCGGGTGCTGGCGAAGGACGAACTGTTCCGGGAGCCGAAGCTGCGCAAGCGCATCGACATGATGGGCGGCATCCCCGTCTTCCGGAGCAAGAACCACGGGCTGCGCGCGGTCTCCGACGCGGGCCGACGCATGATGGAGATCTCCGCCGAACGGGTCCGCCGCGGTGACAGCCTGGCGATCTTCCCGGAGGGCACCTGCAACACGGGGGATCCCGCCCGCGTCCAGCACGTCAACAGCGGGATCGGGCACATCGCCTCGCGGGCGGGGAAGCTCGGCGCGACGCCGGCGCTCCTGCATCTGGGCATCAGCTACGGACCCGCCACCGCAACCGTGAAGTCCGCAAGCGTCCACGTCGGGCACCCGGTGACCGAGATCCCGGCCAAGCCGATGGAGATCGCCCGGACCGTCCAGCAGCACCTGCAGGAAACGGTGGACGAGGCCCGTCGGCGGTACTGACTTCCCTACCTGCGCCGCAGTCGCATGTAGTCGCTGACGACCGCCGCACCGAGACCGTCCAGGTCCGGCGCGACCACCCGGCCGCCGACGCGGTGCGCCATCCGGTCCACCACCCGGGCCAGGCCGGGGTCGTCACCGAGCCGGAAGATCGTCACCTGGGCGCCGAGCCGGGCCACGTTGTCGAGTTCGCGGACGGTCAGGCCCAGCGTCTTGGGGTGCGGCGGGTAGTCGAAGAAGGCGTGGCCGTCCGGCTCGAGGTGCGCGGTCGGCTCCCCGTCGGTGACGATCAGCACCACCGGCTGGGCGTTCGGGTTGCGACGCAGGTGCCGGCCGGCGAGCAGCAGCGCGTGATGCAGGTTGGTGCCCTGGTCCCACGCCCCGTCCAGCCCGGCCAACTCGGACGGGGTGAGCTGGCGGGCCAGCCGCCCGAACCCGATCAGCTGCAGGTCGTCGCCGCGGAACCGGGTGGTGATCAGGTGGTTGAGGGCCAGGGCGGTGCGCTTCATCGGCACCCACCGGCCGTCCATCACCATCGAGAAGGACGTGTCCACGAGCAGCGCGACCGCCGCGTGCACCCGCTGCTCGGTCTCGGCGACCTCCACGTCGGACACCTGCAGGCGGACGGGCAGCCGGGGCCGCCCCGACGCCGACTCGCGCAGCACGGCATTGGTGACGGTCCTGGTGACGTCCCACGGCTCGGTGTCCCCGAACTCCCACTCCCGGCTCGCCCCCGTCGGTTCCCCCGTCGCGCCGGCCCGTTGGGTGTCGCGCTCGCCGCGGCGGCCCGAGAGGCGCCCGGCGACGTCACGCAACGCCGACTGCCCCAGCTGCCGCATCGCCTTCGGGGACAGCCGCCACTGGCCGTCGGCGCCGCGGTCGAGGAAGCCCTGCTGCTGCAGGGCCCGTTCGAGGTCGGCGAGGGTCCGGGTGTCGGCGGCGGCCTCCTCGCCGAGCTGACGCAGCAACGCCTCGGGGTCGATGTCGTCGAGCTGGGCACCCGCATATTCCTGCGAGAGTTGTTGTGCCAGTTGCTCGAGTTCGGCGATGTCCGCCAGTGCGCCGGTACCCTCACCGAGACCCATGCCGTCGTCCCCGCGGAAGCGTTGCCCGCCGCCCCAGTCCTCGCCGGGCCGCGCCGCCCGCAGGTTCGCGTCCAGCCGGTCCAGCTGACCGATCAGGCTCGGGCTGCCGAAGGCCTGCTGCGCCAACACATCCAACTCGGCGCGCTGCTCGTCGGTCAGCGAGTTCCGCAGTCGCTGCGCGGCCGCCGCCCGCCGGGCCAGCGAGTCCAGGAGTTCCTCGGTGTTGCGGGGGTTCTCGGGAAAGAAGTCGCCGTGCCGATTCATGAACTCGTCGAAGTCCTGCTGACTGTCCTCTCCGCGAGAGTGCTTGTCCAGCAGGTCGTTCAGGTCCGAGAGCATCTCGTCGACGCGCCTGCGGTCCTCGTCGGTGGCGTTCTCGAGAGCCTCCTTCATGCCGGCGAAACGCTGGTCGAGCAGCTCCCGGCCCAGCAGGTCCCGGATCTTCTCGTAGTCCGCCTCGGCCTCGGGGCTGCGCCAGGTGTACTCCGACAGCTCGCGGACTGCCTGCGCGGTGGACGGCGACAACTCGTCGAGCTGCAGCTCGGAGAACCTGGCGCCGTCGTCGAGCGCGCGGGCCAGTTCCTTGCGTTCGGCCAGGACCGCGCGGTCGAGCAGCTCGCGCACCTCCGCCAGGGTGCCGCCGAGATTGTTGCGTTCCAACAGCTCCCGCCGACGCCGATGCGCCTGCGCGGCGAGCTCGTCGAGCCCACGCATGTTCTTGCTGCCGCGGCGCAGCAGTTCGTGCAGCGCCCGGCGCGGGGACGACCCCTCCAGCACGTCGTTGCCGATCGCGTCCAGTGCCTCGCGCAGGTCCACCGGCGGCGCCAGCGGATCCGGGCCGCCGTGGTACGGGCCGTAACGCTGGTTCATCAGCTGTACACCAGCTGCCCGTCGTCGTCCGGGTCCTTCGCGATCCGCCGCGCCAGGTACAGGCCCTCGAGCGCCAGTTCCACGGCGGCCGCCCGGGCACCGGCGGTCTGCGCGCCGAGCCGGGTGGCCAGCTGGTCGAACACCTCGAGCTCGGGCAGCTCGCCGAGCAGGTCCTTTGCGGTGACCCGGGCGCCGGTGACCACCGGGCCGCCCGACTCCACTGCCGCCACCAAGGGGCCCAGGTCCAGGCCGCCGAGCCGCTCGCGCACCGTGTCCGCGGTGGCCCGGCGCAACAGGTGCTCGAGCACCTCGAGCTCGCGGCCCTCCTCCCCCGACTCGAACTCGATCTTGCCGCGCAGCACCTCGATCAGGGTGCCCAGGTCCACCGGTCGCGCGGTCGGGTCGGCCTCGCCGAGCACCGCCCCCCGGTGCACCGCCGCCGCGCTGACGGTCTCCGCCGCGGCCACTGCGAACCGCGCCGACACCCCGGACCGCTGGTCCACCGACGGCGACTCCCGCAGCAGCCGGGTGAAGCGCGCCAGGATCTCGAGCAGGTGCCCGGGGACCTCCGCCCGCAACTGAGCCTCCTGCCCGACGACCGCGATCTCGTCGTCGAGTGCGTTCGGGTAGTGGGTGCGGATCTCGGCGCCGAAGCGGTCCTTGAGCGGGGTGATGATCCGCCCGCGGTTCGTGTAGTCCTCGGGATTCGCACTCGCCACCAGCAGCACGTCCAGCGGCAGCCGCAGCGTGTATCCACGGACCTGGATGTCGCGTTCCTCCATCACGTTCAGCAGTGACACCTGGATCCGCTCGGCCAGGTCGGGCAGCTCGTTGACCGCGACGATGCCGCGGTGCGCGCGCGGCACCAGTCCGAAGTGGATGGTCTCGGGGTCGCCGAGGCTGCGGCCCTCCGCGACCTTCACCGGGTCTACGTCGCCGACCAGGTCCGCCACCGACGTGTCCGGGGTGGCGAGCTTCTCCGAGTACCGCTCGTCGCGATGCCGCCACACGACCGGCAGCTCGTCGCCCATCTCGGCAGCTCGCCGGATCGACGCGGGGGTGATCGGCTCGTACGGGTGCTCGCCGAGCTCGGAGCCGGCGATCACCGGCGTCCACTCGTCGAGCAGCAGCGGCAGCGTCCGCAGCAGCCGGGTCTTGCCCTGCCCGCGTTCGCCGAGCAGCACGACGTCGTGGCCGGCGATCAGCGCCCGTTCCAGCTGCGGCAGCACCGTGTCACCGAAGCCGACGATCCCCGGCCAGGGGTCGCGGCCGTCGCGCAGCGCCGCCAGCAGGTTCTCCCGGATCTCGTCCTTGACCGGGCGGGTGACGTGTCCCGACGCGCGCAGCTCACCCAGGGTGCGCGGGGCGGGCGGCGACGTGGGCGCGTCGGCGTTCGTGGTGCGAGAAGCGGGGCTCGAGGCAGTCACCCCACTCACGCTACGAGCGTTCGCCGGATTCGGCACTGACAATCCCCGGACCGGGGTCCGACGTGGCGTTCGGCGGGCACTGCTGTCGAGACTCAGCGCAGACTGGCGGGGCAGGTCACCGCGATCGCCACGACGACAACGATGACCGCCGGCGGCGTCTTGGACATCGGCGAGCCCGGAACGTCACCCGCGGCCCCACTCGGCGAGCACCTTGGCGGTCAGCCCGCCGCCTGCCGGAGTTGTCCCATGTCCGAGCACCCCATGTGTGCGGAGCATCGTGCGAACTGTCTCTCCCCCGTCGAGAAGGAACCGACAGAGTGACGGATCCAGTTCGATACCCGGCTCGGCGACAGAGGCGATGTCCCAGCCGTGGAACACCAGCTCCTGCACACGCATCACCAGCAGCGTTGGTGCGCCGACGTCCTGGAGCGGATGGTGCAGGACAATGCCGTCGTCGCGGTGGTCCACGAATTCGCGGCGAAGTGCGTCCGCCAGCTTGCGGTGCGCCCCAGCTGGGTCGTCGCCGACATGATCCGCGGTGCGGCTCCAGGCAATCTCGGCGGGGTCGACACCGGAAAAGTAGTGCGCGTAACGGATGGCCCCGCCGAGAACATGGTTGGCGACGTCACGCGTACTCCATCCCGGGCAACGGCTGGGCTGGGGCCCGATCGCGTCCTCCCCGCGGAGCACCCCCTCGAACGTTTCCGTGGCAAGGTCGAGCTTCTCCAGATCGCCGTCGGAGATCATTTGGTCGCGTCCTCTCACTATTCTTGTGGGCTCCGCGCAAGCTATCTCGTGGCCCCCCGATCCGGAGTAACTTCGCGCATGTGCGGGCCATGCCACGCCCGCGTCCGAGTGGGGAGAACGCCGTGACCGACGAACCCGACGACAACACCGCACCCCCGGCCGACAAGGCGCTGCTGGCCGTGGCCGCCGTCCTGCTCGCGCTGCCCCTCGTCGCGATCCTGTGGGTGCCGTTCTACGCCCGCAAGGATCCCGAACTGGGCGGCGTGCCGTTCTTCTTCTGGTACCAGTTCGTCTGGGTGTTCCTCTGCGCGGCCGCGACCTGGGCCGCGTACCGGCTGGTGCTCAAGGCCCGGCCGCACCGGCCGATGCGCGGGTCCGCCGACGACGGCGACGCCCGGTGAGCACGCTGACCGTGCTCGCCGACGCGGACAACAAGACCGGCGTCGACACGGTGGCCCTGGCCGTGCTGATCGCACTGTTCGCCATGGTGACGGTCCTGGGGTTCCTGGCCTCGCGGTGGCGCCGGGCGTCAAACCTGCAGAGCCTCGACGAGTGGGGCCTGGGCGGGCGCAGCTTCGGCACCTGGGTGACGTGGTTCCTGATCGGCGGCGACATCTACACCGCCTACACGTTCATCGCGGTGCCGGCCGCCATGTTCGCGCTCGGTTCGGTCAGCGGCTTCTTCGCGATCCCGTACACGATCATCCTGTACCCGATCATCTTCGTGTTCATGTCCCGGCTGTGGTCGGTGAGCCACCGGCACGGCTACGTCACCACGGCGGACTTCATCGGCGGCCGGTACGGCTCCAAGGGGCTCTCGCTGGCGATCGCGCTCACCGGCATCCTCGCGACCATGCCGTACATCGCCCTGCAACTCGTCGGCATCCAGGCGGTGCTGGAGGTGATCGGCATCGGCGGCTCGGACAACGTGATCGCCCGCGACCTGCCGCTGCTGATCGCCTTCGCCGTGCTGGCCGCGTACACCTACTCGTCGGGGCTTCGGGCGCCCGCGATCATCGCCTTCGTCAAGGACACCCTGATCTACCTGGTGATCATCGTCGCGGTGATCTACCTGCCGTCCCGGTACGGCGGGTGGGCGCACATCTTCGACGCCGCCGAGACCAAGATGTCGACCCCGAACCCCACGACGGGCAAGCCGACCGGGTCGTTCATCCCGAACAGCCAGCAGTACTGGGCGTACGCCACCCTCGCACTCGGGTCCGCGCTGGCACTGTTCATGTACCCGCACTCGGTCACCGCGACCCTGTCGTCGAAGTCGCGCAACACGATCCGGCGCAACGCCACCATCCTGCCCGCCTACAGCTTCCTGCTCGGTCTGCTCGCACTGCTCGGCTGGGTCGCCATCGCCGCCGGCACCAAACCGGTCGGCCTGGACGGGAAACCCAACGCCCAGTTGGTGATCCCGCAGCTGTTCGAGGACTCCTTCCCGTCATGGTTCGCGGGCGTCGCGTTCTCGGCGATCTCGATCGGCGCCCTGGTCCCGGCGGCGATCATGTCGATCGCGGCGGCAAACCTGTTCACCCGCAACGTGTACCGCGAGTGGTTCCGGCCGTCGGCGACGCCGGCGCAGGAGGCCAAGGTCAGCAAGGTCGTCTCGCTGTTCGTGAAGTTCGTGGCGCTGATCTTCGTGCTGACGATGGACAAGCAGAACGCCATCAACTTCCAGCTGCTCGGCGGCATCTGGATCCTGCAGACCTTCCCCGCCATCGTGTTCGGGCTCTACACCCGCTGGTTCCACCGGTGGGCGCTGCTGGCCGGCTGGGCGGTCGGGATGGTCTACGGCTCGGTGGCCGCCTACAACGTGTCCTCGCCCACCGCCGCGCACTTCGCCGGCTCGGTGGCCTCGATCCCCGGCATTGCGCAGATGGGCTACATCGCGCTCACCGCATTCGTGGTGAACATCGTCGTCGCGGCGGCGGGGACGTTGGCACTGCGGGCGGCCAAGGCGCCCTACGGGGTGGACACCACCATCAAGGGCGACTACTTCGCGGACACCGGCGACCCGAAGGTCCGGCCGTTGCCCGCCACGCCGGCCGAGGCCTCGCCGAGTCCCTGACCGAGGCCGCACCGGCCCCTACACTCTGCCCATGGAGACCTGGCTGCTGCCCACGCTGCTCGGACTCGGCCTGGCGGCGGCCACCGGTCTGCGCACCTTTCTGCCGCTGCTGATGCTCAGTGCGGCAGTGCACTTCGGGCTGTTCGGCATCACACTCGGCGAGTCGTTCGCCTGGGTCGGGTCGACGGGCGCACTGGTTGCGCTGACCGTCGCGACCGCCGTCGAACTGGTCGCCGACCTGATCCCGGTGGTGGACAACGCCCTCGGCGTGTTCGGCACCTTCACCCGGCCGATCGCCGCGGCCATCGCCGCGGGCGCGGTGTTCACCGACCTCGGCCCCACCGGCGCGGTGATCGCCGGCATCATCGTCGGTGCGCCGACCGCCCTGGCGTTCAGCGCCGCCCAGACCGGCACCCGGGCGGCGAGCACGGCCGGCACCGCGGGGCTGGCGAACCCGGTGATCTCGGTGGTCGAGGACGTCCTGTCCTTCGTCCTGGTATTGGTCGCCTTCCTGCTGCCCCTGCTGATCCCGGTGCTGCTGGCCTTCCTGCTGTGGTTCGCGTGGAAGGGCGTGCGCCGGGTGCAGGCGCTGCGGCGCGCGTAGGTCGCGCCGCCGTCGCCCCTACGCCTGTCAGCCCGGGATCTGCGTGGCCAGGCCGTTGCGGCGGAAGTCGGAGAACTGGCTGCTGTCCGAGCAGAATCCACAGTTCTGGCCGAAGAACTCGGCGCGCGCGTTCTGGTCGTCCATCAGCCAGTACCGCAGCCACGCCGTCGACGGGGCCCGCATGTCGCCGCCGGAGATCCCGGTGCCGAAGTGGGTGGCGCCGCGCAGTTCCGCGTACTCGGCGGGAACGTGGTCGGCGTCGTTGTACATGCCCTTCACCAGGATCGGCCACACGATCGCGTCGAACTGGCCGGCCAGGTACAGGACCGGTTCGTCGATCAGGTCGACGTCGTTGAGCGGTCCCGGCTGGATCGCGACCACCGTGTCCACCCGGGGGTCGACGGCAGCGTTGACGGCCGCGGAACCGCCCTGCGAATGACCGGCGGATCCGATCCGGTCCAGGTCGACCTTGCCGAAGAAGACGCTGGACGGGTCGGCGTTGAGCTGCTCGGCGAGGTCGATGCCGCCGCGCATGGTGATCGCGAAGTTGGTCATGGGCGTGTTGGCGGCGACCACGATGAAGCCGTGGCTGGCGTAGTGGCGCAGCAGCACGGTGTAGGCACCCGGCACCACGCCGGTGCCGTTGCCCCAGATGACCACGGGGTGCTTCTCGCCGTGCGATCCCATGTTCTGCGGGTAGTACAGGGTGTGGACCAGGCCGACGCTCACCTCCGGGGTGTACGGCCCGGCAGCGCCCCAGTTCCGGCCGACGCTCGGGATGCCGTCCGCCTGAGCCGGGGTGGCGACGGCCGTCATGGCCAGCGCCGCAACCGTGGTCGCCATCGCGGCGGCGAGGATCCTGCGGACGAGGGCGGTGCGGGTGTCGTATCTGCGCATGCGCGAACATCTTCCCATCGGCGGTCGCCTTCGACAGGCGAGGGTGGCAGCCGGGTCAGCCGGCTTCGGTGGCGCTGACGCGGACCTGCCTTTCCGGCAGGTGAGGTGAAAGGTATTCCCCGCACCGCCGCCGCACAGCGGAAGACCGAACTGGGACGAACCTTGTGCCCGAGCACAATCCGGCGGTGCCGACACTGGCCCGCATGCCCAGGATCGGCGCTACCGGCGGGCGGCCTCGACTGCCAGCGCCAGCTCCACCATCTGTCGAGGATCACCGATGGAGCGGCCGGTGAGTTCCTCGATCCGACGCAGGCGGTTGAGGACGGTGTTGCGGTGACAGAACAGTGTGCCCGCCGCGACCTGCGCCGAGCCTCCCGCGTCGAACCAGGCGGTGAGGGTTGCGAGCAGCAGCTCCCGTTCGGCCCGTGGCAACCGGAGCACCGATCCCAGGACGACCGTCCGCAGCCGCTCGGCGAGGTCCGACTGGGCTGCCACCAGCGCAGCGGGCAACCGCTGGTCGAGCACCACGACCTCGTCGCCCGCGGCCACACAGGTCTGCAACGCGATCTCCGCCAGCCAACGCGCCCTGACCAATTCGGCGGGCGAGCCGACCACCGGGCTCACGCCGGCCCGCACCCCGGGCACGCCGAGCGCCCGGACCGCGTCGCCGAGATCGCCCGAGCCGAGCGTGATCAGGCCGACCTCGTGGTCGGCGCGGATCCGCCACATCACCTGGAAGCCGTCCGACCGCGGGCCTGCGTGTGCGGATCCCACCCCGCGTCCGTCCGACCGCACGACGGCCACCGCGTAGCGGCCGTGTTCGGCCAGGCCGAGGAAAGCCGACGCCTCCGCGACCAGGCCCGCGCCGCCGCCGGCCGGCAGGTCGGCACCCGGACCGCCGAGGAGGACGTCGAACAATGCGTTGCGGCGCTCGATGTCGCGGGCCAGTCGCTCCGACTCCGTCTTCTGGTAGGCGTCCGCGACCGCCCCGGTCATCAGGTCCACGATGTCCCAGAGGTCACCGACGCACGGCAGCAACTCGGGCAGCGAGGCCGGGTCCTCCTGCCGCACCGTCTCGACCATGGCCTGCCACAGCAACCGGCAACCGCGGCGATAGGCGTGCTGCAGCGAGGCGAGCGGCAGCCCCTGCTCGGCGCGGACCCGTCCGGTCCGGGCGGCGTCGGAGAGGTCCACCGGCCCGTCCGCCGACCGCGCGCGCATCGAGGCCGTCGCGTGCCGCAGGTTGTGCAGGATCGTCTCCCGCAGTTCCGCGGGTTCGATCAGTGCCGCGTAGGCCGCGTCCTCGGCCAAGATCTCCTCGGCCAGACCGCCTGCGATCGCGGGCAGCCGACGGGCGAGGGACTTGTCCACGGCGGTGAGAATGTGCGCTGCCGTGTCCCGGACGACCACCACCACGCTGCCTCTCCTCGCCCGACCGTGCCCGCACCACGGGGAAAGGGCGGGAGCAGCAGGATAGCCCGGCGGACAGTCCGTGCGGGTCGTTCCACGGCCGAGCGGTCCTGACAGACTGGTCACCATGGCCGACACCGAGATCACCTTCACCAGCGGCGACGTCACCCTGCACGGCAGCTTCCTCCTGCCCGACGCGGTGACGGGACCGGTCCCCGCGGCGCTGCTGCTTGCCGGCAGCGGCCCGACCGACCGCAACGGCGACAGCGCGCTGCTGCCCGGCGACATCGGTACCCTGCGCTTCCTCGCCGAGACGCTGGCCGGGGCCGGCATCGCGAGCCTGCGCTACGACAAGCTCGGCAGCGGTGAGACCGGGCTCGGCCCGTACGAGGTCGAGGACGTCGCCGGGCTCGGCTTCTCGACCTTCGTCGACGCGGCCGCGAACGGCCTCGATTACCTTGCGGCGCAACCGAACATCGACGCCGACCGCCTGCTGGTGATCGGGCACAGCGAGGGCGCGCTGGTCGCCCTCGCGCTGGCCGTGGCCGACGACGCCCCCGCCGTCGCCGGCCTCGGTCTGCTCGAACCGCTCGCGGTCCGACTGCTCGACCTGCTGACCCGGCAGATCAACGACCAGGTGGACGCCGCCGCCGGCGCGGGCGCCCTCCCGCTGGAACTGGCCGACGAACTGCGCACTGCGCTGACCGAGGCGGTGGAGTCGCTGCGCACCGACGGCACCCTGCCCGACGACCTGCCCGAGCCGCTGCGGATGGCCGGCTTCGTCCCGGTCAACGCCAAGGCCCTCGCCGAGGAGGACGCCCTCGACCCCCGCGAGCTGGCGGCCGCGCTGCCCGCCGGGCTGCCGGTGCTGACCAGTTGCTCGGCACGCGACACCCAGGTCTCGGCCGCCGACGTGGACGCGCTGGAAGCGGCACTGGCCGGGACGGCGCTGACGTCGGTGCGGATGACGACGGCGAACCACGTGCTCAAGGAGATCGGCGAGCGCGACTCCACCGGCGCCGACTACATCGAGGACCTGCCGTTCTCGGCCGAGTTCGCGGCCGGGTTCAAGGACTGGATCGCCCGCTTCTAGTTCCGTGCCGCCGTCCGCCAGTCTCGAGGGATGGGGGATTCGATGAACCGTCTCCGGGAAGTGTCGCCGGGGCGCACCGACCGATCGCCAGTTGCGCCCCGACCACACCCGGCTGCATCGAGATGTCCACATCGCGAAGGGAATTGGCCTCGGCACCCTGATCCGGGCACGGGCCGCCGAGACGCTCGACGCGCTGCTCGTCGAGTACGACGGTGACGGCCACTGGACTCGGTCGGAGCCTCGGAGATCTCAGTAGCACGCGGGAGAGCCAACGCACCTGGGACTACGAGCGACTCGACCTGCTCGAGGACCTCGGATGGCGGGTGGTGCGCGTCAGCTCGGCCCAACCGAGACTGCGCCCGCACACGATTGCCGCCCGGGCCGCAGCCAAGCTGCGTGAGGCCGGCGCAAGCCTGTGACCAGCGCCGAGTGTGCACCTTCCAACCACCCGCCCCGGCCGACGCGCCCGCGTCTGCACACCCGGCCGCCGAGCCGCGGGCCGATACCGAAGTGCGGATGTCGTCACCGTGCTGTAGCGTTCTCGCCTAACCACCGATGCCTAGAGGAAAGGGACGGCCCACAGTGAAGCAGATTGCGCATTCTTGCGTTGCACATTTCTACGTTGCACGCAGCGGCGCCGTACCCATGTGGCTCTGCCACTCCCAGGCAATGCGTGGACCCCGAGAACACTCCTGACGTAACGGAACTGTTCTCGGCACCCGGGCAATCGCTCCGGGTGCCGTTCTTCTAGCTACCCCAAACTTCTCGAGATCGTCGCTACCGAAAGCACTCTCGAAACTGCACAACAAGGAGATCCACATGAAGCTTCGTATCCACACCCTGGCCGCGGTCCCGCCGCTGGCCGACCTGCCCGCCGACCTCTCCGGCCAGGTCATCACCCTCGACCTGTCGCACACCGACACCCACCAGCGGGCCGCGGCCACCGACCTGGCCCGCGAACTGCTCGACCGCGGCGCCGCCCGCATCGTGATCTCGGGGTCGGCCGCCTGACCTCAGCCCGCGCGAGTGTGCACCTTCCGGGGCATCAGCCCAGGAGAAACGCCGAGAGGTGCACACTCGACGGAATCGAGCGCGCACCTCTCGGCGAACGACATGGGCTGACGGTCAGGTCAGTGGGCGAAGTGCCGGGCCCCGGTCAGGTACATCGTGACGCCGGCCTCGCGGGCGGCCTCGATGACCTCGTTGTCACGAACCGAACCACCCGGCTGCACGACCGCCTTGACGCCCGCGGTCGCGAGCACCTGGAAGCCGTCCGGGAACGGGAAGAACGCGTCCGAGGCGCCCACCGAACCGGCGACCCGGTCCCCCGCGCGCTGCACGGCCAGGTGCGCCGAGTCGACACGGTTGACCTGGCCCATGCCGACGCCCACCGAGGCGCCGTCGTGGGCGAGCAGGATCGCGTTGGACTTCACGGCACGGCATGCGCGCCAAGCGAATTCGAGATCTTTCAGGGTTGCGGCGTCGGCCGCGTCACCGGTGACGAGGGTCCAGTTGGCCGAGTCGTCGCCCTCGGCGTCGAGCACGTCCCGCTCCTGCAGCAGCGCGCCGCCGGAGATCGGGCGCAGCTCCACGCCGGTCGCGTTCGGAACCGCGGCCTCGAGCACCCGCACGTTCTTCTTGCGGGCCAGCACCTCGACGGCGCCGGGGGCGTAGGACGGCGCGATGACAACCTCGGTGAAGATGTCGGCGACCTGCTCGGCCATCTCCACGGTCACCTCGCGGTTCGCCGCGATGACGCCACCGAACGCGCTGACCGGATCGCAGGCGTGCGCCTTGCGGTGCGCCTCGGCGATGTCGGCGCCGACGGCGATGCCACAGGGGTTGGCGTGCTTGATGATCGCGACCGCGGGCTCGGCGTGGTCGAAGGCGGCGCGCCAGGCGGCGTCACCGTCGGTGTAGTTGTTGTACGACATCTCCTTGCCGTGCAACTGCTTCGCCTGCGCGAGTCCCGCGGCGGCCGCCGGGTCCTCGTACAGCGCGGCGGCCTGGTGCGGGTTCTCGCCGTAACGCAGGACCGCGGTGCGGTTCCAGCTCGCGCCGGCCCACTCCGGGAACTGGGTGTCGGAGTCGGACGCGACGAGGGTCGAGGTCATCCAGCTGGCGACCGCGACGTCGTAGGACGCGGTGTGCTGGAACGCCTGCGCCGCAAGGGCGGTGCGCTCCTGCAGGGTGAATCCGCCGGCCGCGACCGCGGCGAGGACGTCCTCGTAGCGGGCCGGGTCGACGACGACGCCCACCGAGGGGTGGTTCTTCGCGGCGGCGCGCACCATCGACGGTCCGCCGATGTCGATCTGCTCGACGCACTCGTCGGGCGTCGCACCGGACGCGACGGTCGCGGTGAACGGGTAGAGGTTCACCACCACCAGCTGGAAGGCCTCGATGCCGAGGTCCGCGAGCTGCGCGAGGTGGTCTTCCTTGCGGGTGTCGGCGAGGATGCCGGCGTGCACGCGCGGGTGCAGGGTCTTGACCCGCCCCTCGAGGCACTCGGGGAATCCGGTGAGCGACTCGACCGGCGTGACGGGGATGCCCGCGTCGGCGATCTTCGCCGCAGTGGAGCCGGTCGAGACCAGTTCGACCCCGGCCTGGTGCAGCCCGGTGGCCAGTTCAACGAGGCCCGTCTTGTCGTAGACGCTGACAAGTGCGCGGCGCACAGCCTTACGTTCGGTCACTTCGGGATCACGGCCTTTCGTCCATCGGAAATAACACCTCGGGTGGCGACCGCGGCGAGCACCTCGACCAGCAGCCGGCGTTCCACAGTCTTGATTCGCTCGTGCAGCGAGGCCTCGTCGTCCTCGTCGAGGACCGGCACCGCTTCCTGCGCCAGCACGGGTCCGGTGTCGACGCCGGCGTCGACCAGGTGCACGGTCGACCCGGTGACCTTCACCCCGTACGCCAGGGCGTCGGGCACCGCGTGCGCGCCGGGGAACGACGGCAGCAGCGCGGGGTGGGTGTTGACGATCCGGCCACCGAAGCGAGCGAGGAACTCGGGCCCGAGGATCTTCATGAACCCGGCGGAGACGATCAGGTCCGGGGCATGGGCATCTACGGCCTCGGTGAGCGCGTGGTCCCAGGCGGCGCGGTCGGCGTGCTCGCGCAGCGCGACGCGGAAGTCGGCGATGCCGGCGGCGCGCGCGTGGAGCGCGGCGTCACAGTCCCGGTCGACGCCGACGGCCACGATGCGGGCTGGGTAGTCGTCGACCGCGGCCGCGATCAGCGACTGCAGCAGGCTTCCGGTACCGGAAGCGAGGACCACGACCCGGGCCGGCGCGGAAGCGCCGGGCCGGAAGTACTCACGCGAGGCTGTCAGCGCTCTACTCCTGTGTGCGGACCATCGGCCGGAAGTGACCGGCCGCAGTGAATGCTAGTCGCTGCCCGGCCGGGCACCTCCGGGCAGGTCCTGCTCGTCCTCGGGCGCCGTGACCTGCGCCACCTCGACGACCTCGCCCTCGAGCACCTCGCCGTCGAACAGCTCGGCCTCGACCACCTCCGCCTCGACCACGGCCGCGGTGGGGACGGACTTCGCCGCGGACTCGGCCGCCACCGGCTCGCCGACCACCTCGGCCTCGATCACGGTGCCGGACGCCACCGGCGCCTCGGCCACCGGCAGCGCCATCGGCTCGGGGGCCGGCCGTGCGGGCGCGGTTCTCGGCTGCGTCGCGGCCGGTTCCGGCCTGCGCCCGCGCAGCCGCGACAGCGCCGCGACCGCCCCGCCCAGTAGTCCGAGCCAGGCGAACACGAGGCCGACGAAGGCCGGCAGGTCCACCCCGACCGTCCCGAAGGAACCGAGGTCGCCGCCCCCGGCGAAGGCGAGCAGTCCCAGCCCGGTCGCCACCGCCACGGCAGCGACTGTCGCCCGTTGCGCCGCCTCGAGCGAGGAGGACACGCCACGCGCGCAGTCACGGCCGAGCATCACCCCGATCGCCGCGGGGACCGTCAGCAGCGCGAGCGCCGCGCCCCCGCCACCCCCGGCCGGCAGCGCGCCCAGCAACGGCAACGCCGGCACCGGTCCCCCGCTCACCTCCAGCAGGCTGACGGCGGCGGTACCCACGTGCGCGGTCGCACCGACGAGCACCGCGACCGCGCCCAGCACGACATTCGGCAGGTACAGGATCGAGAGCACGGTCAGGCCGAGTCCGCCGACGAAGCCGTTGCCCGCCGCGACCAGCGCCCCGACGGTGTCCCAGGACGAGACCAGCGCGACGGCGGTGAGCGCGGCGCCGGAGGCGAGCAACGCCATCGCGGCCCGCAACGCGGGCTGCGCGGCCGCGAACACCCACGCCGGCACCGGCAGCTGTGCGGTCAGCGGGCGCCACAACCGGCTGCCCATCCCGATCCCCGCGGCGGTCAGGTGCACCGCCAGCACCCAGCCGAACGCGGCCAGGACATTCGGCGAGGCCAGCGGGATCACCTCGGATGCGTCCTGCACCACGGCCAACGCGATCGCGGTGACCAGCAGGGGCCCGGACAGTGCCGCACCGAGCACCCACCAGCGTTCGTACGACGGACTGTCCTCGGTGACCGTCCGCGCGCAGGCCTTGGCGCAGGCCCAGACCATCAGCAGGGTCGGCAGCAGCGGCAGCACCCCGAGGGAGACGCCGCTGACGGTCAGCTGGACCTGGTGCACGGCCAGCCAGCTCGCCGCGATCGCGCCGCTGGTCCCGTTCAGCTCACTGTTCGACGCGACCAGCGTGACCAGCACGCAGGTCGCGATGATCACGAGCGCCAGCACGGTCGGCCGGAATGCGACCCCGAGGAGGGCCCGGACCTGTTCCGGGGTGGGGGTCGGCCGGGGTGCGGCCACCCTCCCCCGGGTCGGATTCCGGGCGGTGTCGCGGCTCAGCAAGGAACTCATCTCCTCGAGGGTGGCATCTGGGTCGGTGGCCGTCGGCCAGGCGCGCCGACGCTCCGGCGCCCGACACGACGGCGCCCCCCAGGTTCACCCGGGGGGCGCCCGACGTCGGGGTCAGTCGTCGGTGGGCTTGGTGGCAGCGCCGAACACCTGCGTCGGCGCCGCCGGTGCGCCGCCTTCCGGCTGGTCGGTGCCGGGAGTCTCGGCGGGCTTGTCGGCACCGGACTGCTCGGCGGGCGGGGCCTGCTGTGGCTGCCCGCCGGGCTGCTGCTGGCCGCCGGGCTGCGGGGCGGTCGGGGTGGGCGCGTAGGGGTTGGCCTGCTGGCCGTAGCCCGCACTGTAGGCCTGCGGCGCCTGGGCCTGCGGCTGTCCGTAACCCTGCGGCTGGCCGTAACCCTGCGGCGCCTGCGGCTGGCCGTAACCCTGGGGGGCGTAGCCGCCGGGGTACTGCTGCTGCGGGTATCCGGGCTGCTGCTGGCCGTACGCCTGCGGCTGGCCGTAGCCGGCCGGGTACTGCTGCTCGCCGTAACCCTGCGGCTGCCCGTAGCCCTGCGGGGCGTAGCCGACCGGTCGCGGCGCGGGCGCCTTGAGGAGGCCGAGCGCGAACAGCACCACCGTGACCGCCAGCACGAGCTGCACGAAGCCGAGGATCAGGATGACGATGCCGCCCCAGGCCAGCGACACACCTTCGGACAGYGAGAACAGGAAGCACAGCGAGACCGCGAAGCCCACCAGCGACGTCGCCGCGGCGAGCGCCTCGTAGGAGTGCTCGGGCAGCAGCGACAGGCCCGCGAGCAGCCCGCCGAGCAGCAGCATCGCGAGCCCGACCACCGGGTATCCGCCCTCGAAGGACGTCTGCGACAGGGTGGTGTCCGCGAAGGTGCTGACCTTCGCGAACGGGGCGAATCCGATCAGGAAGATCACGACTCCGAGCACCAGCACGCCGAGCGTCAGCAGGTGCGGCATGCCCTTCGAGCCCAGGCCGCCGGACGGCTGTGCGGACGGGCCGTAACCCGGCCCGGGTGGGTTGAAACTCATGTCGGCTCCTTGGGGTGGACGCACGCGGAATCGATTCCCCTTGAACGCTAGCGCATCCGGGCGCGACGCCTCGGTCACCGAGCACGCCGAAGGGCACCCGAATTCGCGAGACGCGAGTTCAGGTGCCCTTCGGTGGTGTTCAAGCCGCAGGCAGAGCCGGCGGCGGCGGAGCAGCCTAGGCGGACAGGCTCTGCAGGATCTCGCGCGCGAGGGCGGCGGTGGCGGACGGCGTCTTGCCGACCTTCACGCCGGCGGCCTCGAGGGCCTCCTGCTTGGCCTGCGCGGTGCCCGAGGAGCCGGAGACGATGGCGCCGGCGTGGCCCATGGTCTTGCCCTCGGGAGCCGTGAAGCCCGCGACGTAGCCGACGACCGGCTTGGTCACGTTGGCCTTGATGTAGTCGGCCGCCCGCTCCTCGGCGTCGCCACCGATCTCACCGATCATCACGATGACCTTGGTGTCGGGGTCGTTCTCGAACGCCTCGATGGCGTCGATGTGCGTGGTGCCGATGACCGGGTCGCCGCCGATGCCGATGGCGGTGGAGAAGCCGAAGTCACGCAGCTCGTACATCATCTGGTAGGTCAGGGTGCCCGACTTGGAGACCAGGCCGATGGGGCCGGTGCCCGCGATGTTGGCGGGCGTGATGCCGACCAGGGCCTCGCCCGGCGTGATGATGCCGGGGCAGTTCGGGCCGATGATGCGGGTCTTCTTGCCCTTGGACTCGTTGTACGCCCATGCGTATGCGGAGTCCTGGACCGGGATGCCCTCGGTGATGACCACGAGGAGCGGGATCTCCGCGTCGATGGCCTCGACGATGGCGTCCTTCGAGAAGGCCGGGGGGACGAACGCGATGGAGACGTCCGCGCCGGTCTCCTTCATTGCCTCTTCGACGGTGGCGAAGACGGGCAGCTCGACGGCGTTGCCGTCCTTGTCCGTGTGCGAGACCGTGGTGCCGGCCTTGCGGGCGTTGACGCCGCCGACGACCTGGGTGCCGGCCTTGAGCATCAGGGCGGTGTGCTTGGTGCCCTCGCCGCCGGTGATGCCCTGGACGATGACCTTGGAGTCCTTGGTGAGGAAGATTGCCATTGTTCTGTGAGTCCCTTACTTCGCTGCGTGAGCGAGCTCGGCGGCCTTGTCGGCGGCCTCGTCCATGGTTGCGACGACCGTCACCAGCGGGTGGTTGGCCTCGGCGAGGATGCGGCGACCCTCTTCGACATTGTTTCCGTCCAGGCGCACGACGAGCGGCTTGTTGGCCTCGTCACCCAGGGTCTGCAGGGCGCCGACGATGCCGTTGGCGACCGCGTCACAGGCGGTGATGCCGCCGAAGACGTTCACGAACACGCTCTTGACCTGCGCATCGTTCAGGATGACGTCCAGGCCGGCGGCCATGACCGCTGCCGAGGCGCCGCCGCCGATGTCGAGGAAGTTGGCGGGCTTGACGCCGCCGTGGTTCTCACCGGCGTACGCGACGACGTCGAGGGTCGACATGACCAGACCCGCGCCGTTGCCGATGATGCCGACCTCGCCGTCGAGCTTGACGTAGTTGAGGTCGTTCTCCTTGGCCTTGAGCTCGAGGGGATCGGTGGCGTCCCGGTCCTCGAAGGCCTCGTGGCCGGCCTGACGGAACGCGGCGTTCTCGTCCAGGGTGACCTTGCCGTCGAGGGCCAGGATCTGGTCGTCGGGCGTGCGGACGAGGGGGTTGACCTCGACGAGGAGGGCGTCTTCGTTGATGAAGACCTCCCACAGCTTCTGGATGGTGATCGCGGCGGCGTCGAGCACCTCGGCGGGCAGCTTGCCGGCCTCGGCGATCTGACGCGCGAACGCCAGGTCGACACCCTTGACGGCGTCGACGGCGATCTTGGCGAGGGCGTCGGGGTTCTCCTCGGCGGTGACCTCGATCTCGACGCCACCCTCCACCGAGCACATGGCCAGGTAGGTGCGGTTGGTGCGGTCGAGCAGGAAGGAGATGTAGTACTCCTCGGCGATGTCACTGGCCTCGGCGACCAGCAGCTTCTTGACGACGTGACCCTTGATGTCCAGGCCCAGGATTGCCTCGGCGTTGGCCACTGCGGCATCAACGTCGGGCGAGTACTTCACGCCGCCGGCCTTGCCGCGGCCGCCGACCTTGACCTGCGCCTTGACCATCACCGGCTTGCCGATTTCCTCGGCAATCTCGCGCGCCCCGGCGACCGTGTCGGTAACACGCCCGGCCGAAGTCGGTACACCGTGCTTGGCGAAGAGTTCCTTCGCCTGGTATTCGAAGAGATCCATCTGCTCACCGTCTCGTCTGCTTGACGCCCGCTCGAGGGGTAAGAGCGGGTCCGTTCGGACTTTATCTAGTTGAATCATTGGTCCAACCGCCGCGTCGGTGGTATGTGGCATATCTCACCAGATCAGCCCCGTGCGCGGCAGCTCACTACCGCCGGGGCCGAACCGCCACGACAGCGGCCGCGCCCAGCAGCACCACACCAAGGATCGCACCCACCGCCCCGAGACCTGCGACCGGCTCGGCAACCCGGGCGCTGGTCAGTGGCCAACCGATCAGGTATAGGCCCATACCCACTGCCGACCCGACCAGCAGCGACGCCGCCCGCGCCGGCCGCGACCGGGCCGCCACCCACACCGCGGTCGCGACCACCACGGCGAGCAGCGCCCGTCCCCACAGGTCCCACCCCCACGGCCACTGGGCGACGGAGGCGGGGCCGAAGTCGGTGCCGCGGTATAGCGGCAGTGCCAACCCGGCGACGGACGCCAGCGCCGCGGGCACGCCGATCGCCAGCACCGCCGTCCGCGGCTCGGGGGGCGCGGAGGTGTCGATGCCATCGCGCTCCACCGAACCGGCAATCGCGACCGCGATCCCCGCCACCGTCGCGGCCACGGCGGACAGCCCGAGCACCACGGCGCCGAGCCCCGGGCCGGCGCCGGGCAGGTCCGACGCGACGACCACGGCCTGCAGCGCGGCGGCCACCGCCATCACCTGCGCCGCCCAGAGCACACCGACGGCGGGCCGCACCAGCGCCGCGAACTCCGAGAGCAGCAACCACGCGCCCGCCACCACCAAGGTGGCACCGGCGACCAGGGCGAGCCTGGTGACCAGCAGACGGGGCTCTGGCACGCCGGCAGGCAACGCGAGCAGCGGTAGCAGCGCGCCGACCACGGCGAGCACCCCGGCCGCCACGGTGGCGACGCCCGCGACCGCGTGCCGCCGGTCGAGCCGGGCCCGGGCGGCGCTCTCCGCGGCCTTCCGGCCGAGGACCGGATCGCCGGATCGCCGCGCCGGTCCCGAGAGCAGCCGGTCCAGGCCCCGCCGGGCGCGCGCGGCTGCGACCACGGGCACCGCCGCCGCGACGGCGACGAGCACCAGGGCTGCGAGCGTCCCGGCCACCGTCCCCGGCCCGGCCGACACCCCGTCGGCCACCAGGCCCGCCACCAGCCTCGACCCGGCCAGCCCCAGCGCGGCGGTGGCGGCGCCGAGCAGCGCGCCCGACGCGACCGCGGGCGAGACGGACACCAGCGCCGCCGCGACCACCACCAGCACCGCGACCGCCACCAGCGCGGTGCCGATCGCGGTGGCGGCGGGCGAACCCAGCAGCGGGCGCATCAGCAGCACCGGGTCGGCGGAGTGCAGGGGCGCGGCGCAGAGCGCGGCCGCCAGGATCAGCGCGGCAGTCGCCGCGGCCGCGGAAAGCGGGGCCCCGATCCGACGGCCGGCCGCGGCGCCGTCGTGATCCGGGTAGTCGCTGCGGCCGTAGCCGTCCGCCTCGGCGGCCCGCGCGACCGTCACCATGCCGAGCACGCCCGCGAGGACCGCGAGCCCGTGTCCCAGCAGCACCGCGACGGCGCCCGGGCCCGCGTCGAGACGAGCGGCGGTGAGAGGGCGGAAGAGTTCGAGCCGGTTCGCGTCGATCGGCGACGCCCACAACTGCAGGTCCATGACGGCGAGCCCGAGGGCCACCGCGCCGGCACCGGCCAGCAGCGCGCCCGCGGCGGCGGGGCGCCGGCGGAGCAGCGCCAGCAGCGCCAGTACGGGCGCGGCGGCGGCGCACACCGCGGCCACGATCGCGGCGGCCGTCACCGCCTCCCCGGCGGACGGACCCGCCACCACGAGCACTGGGGCGACAGCGAGGAAGACGGCGCCGATCAGCCCGGCGGCGACTGCAGCGGACGCCGTGGACCGCCGGGGAGCGACCGGGACGGAAGGCCTGGCCTGAAGTGAGGACGACACGGGGTCCGACGGTAGTGCCGGAGGGCGCCGAATCACGCCGATAGGCCACCGTGACCATTCTGTGACAGATGTCACATATGGCCCGGGAGGGGGCCGAAGAGTTGCGGCCACTGCGACCGTTTCGTTACCGTCGCTTCGGTCAAAGTCACAGGCAGGTCACGAACGAGGAAGGTCGCAGGTTTTGTCTAAACACCGCACTTCCTCCACGAATCGGTTTGTCGCCCAGCCGGAGCCGGAAGACCTACCCGCTTACCCGTATTCGCAGAATTCGGCACAGCGTTACACCGGGCTCTCGAATGTCGAGATCCCCGCCGCGACGAGTCACCTCTCGACCCCGCCCGACCAGTTCGACGCCTTCTCCTCGGATCTCGCAGCTCCCGCTCGACGCGGTGGAGCGCACCGGATCCCCACTCCCCCCTCCGCCCTCAAGGGCCGCGCCGCGGTGCTCGCGGTCGCCGCCGGCGCCGTCGCGGTCGCCGGCCAGTCCGCTCTCACCGACGCCCCGGGCCAGAACGCCCAGGTCGCGCTCGCCGCGGACAGCGAGTCGAACATCGGCGCCACCGCCGAGCCGCAGGCCGCCCAGTTCGGCGGCACCGCCGCCACCGGCATCACCGACGCCGCCGCCCCGTCGCAGGCCCCGCAGGTGCTCAACGTCGCCGACCCGGCAGACCTCGGCCAGTTCTCGAACCTGCTCGCCAAGGGTCAGCGGTTCACCGAGGAGCGCGCCGCCCGCGAGGCAGCCGCCCGTCGCCCGCTCTTCGCCCTGCCCGCCGTCGGCTCCTTCACCTCGAACTTCGGTGCCCGCTGGGGCACGCTGCACGCCGGCGTCGACATCGCGAACGCCATCGGCACCCCGATCTACGCGGTCGCCGACGGCGAGGTCATCGACTCCGGCCCCGCACAGGGCTTCGGCATGTGGGTGCGCCTGCTGCACGCCGACGGAACCATCACCGTCTACGGCCACATCGACTCGTCCAACGTGTCGATCGGCCAGCACGTCATGGCCGGCGACCAGATCGCCCGGATGGGCAACCGCGGCTTCTCCACCGGCCCGCACCTGCACTTCGAGGTGCACCTGGCCGGCGAGAACAAGATCGACCCGCTGCCCTGGCTGGCCGCGCGGGGCATCAGCCTCGGCGTCGAGCGCGACTGACGTCCGACAGCGTCAGAACCCAGACAGGCCAGAACCCAGACAGGCCAGAACCTCGAGACCACGAAAACGGGCCGCCTCCCTCGGGAGGCGGCCCGTTTCGCATGTCCCGGGCTAGAGCTTGATCATCGGGACGCCACCGATGAGCATCAGCCGCACCTTGCCCGCGGACCCGAAGTCGACGGTCACCGTCGCGGTCGGCCCGGCGCCCTTGACCTCGAGCACCGTGCCCAGGCCGTACTTGTCGTGGCTGACCCGGTCCCCGACCGCCAGCACCAGGTGGTTGTTGCGCCCACGGGGGGCGCCGAAGCTGGGGGTCGCGTTGGCGGAGCCGCCGCCGTACCCCGAACCGGACCCGCCGCCGTACCCGCCGCTTCCGTAGCTGCCGCCGTAGCCCTGGCCGCCCCGCGGACGTCCGCCGCCGATGGCCCCGCCCCCGGGTCCCGGGTCCTCGCGACGCCAGTGCAGCAGGTCCGTCGGGATCTCCTGCAGGAACCGTGACTCCGGGTTGGTGATCGGCTGGCCCCACGCCGACCGCATCACCGCGCGGGTCAGGTACAGCCGCTGGCGCGCCCGGGTGATGCCGACGTACGCCAGCCTGCGCTCCTCCGACAGCTCGGCGGGGTCGCCGAGGGCCCGCATGTGCGGGAACTGGCCGTCCTCCCAGCCGGTCACGAACACCACCGGGAACTCGAGACCCTTGGCGGTGTGCAGGGTCATCAGGGTGACCACACCGTCGCCGTTGTCCGGCAACTGGTCCGAGTCCGCGACCAGCGACACCCGCTCGAGGAACGCGGCCAGCGACCCCGGATCGGGTTCGCCCTCGCCGGGGTTGAGGTCGTCGACCTCGGCGGCCGCCGCGGCACCCTCGAGCGACTCGTCGACCTCCGGCTCCGGCTCCAGCCCGGCAGCGTTGCGCGCATCGGAACTGAATTCCCTTGCCACGCTGACCAGTTCGTTGAGGTTGTCGAGGCGGGCACCGTCCTGGGGGTCGCTGCTGGCCTCGAGTTCGGCGCGGTAGCCGGTGCGGTCGAGCACCGCCTCGACCACCTCGCCGATGTCGATCAGGCCGTTCTCGTCCAGCGTCATGGACTCGCGGATGCCGTCCATCATCTCGGCGAACGCGGCAATTGCCTTCTGCGATCGGGTGTTCAGCAGCGGGACGGTGCCGTCGACCGCGTCCTGCAGGGCCCGGGCGAAACCGATCCCGCGCTGCTCCGAGTGCACCGCGACACAGGCCTCGGCGCGGTCGCCGATCCCGCGGCGCGGGGTGTTGAGGATGCGGCGCAGGCTGACGGTGTCGTCCGGGTTCGCCAGCACCCGCAGGTACGCGACGATGTCGCGGACCTCCTTGCGCTCGTAGAAGCGCACGCCGCCGACCACCTTGTACGGCAGCCCGAGCCGGATGAAGATCTCCTCCAAAGCCCGGGACGAGTTGTTGGTGCGGTAGAACACCGCGACGTCGCCGAACTTCGCCTCGCCGGCGTCGACCAGCCTGTCGATCTCCGACGCCACGAACGACGCCTCGTCGTGCTCGTTGTCGGCGACGTACCCGGTGATCAGCTCGCCCTCGCCGGAGTCGGTCCACAGCCGCTTGTCCCGGCGGCCGGTGTTGCGCGAGATCACCGCGTTGGCCGCGGACAGGATGTTCTGCGTCGACCGGTAGTTCTGCTCGAGCAGGATGGTCCGGGCGTCGGGGTAGTCCCGCTCGAACTCCTCGATGTTGCGGATGGTGGCGCCGCGGAAGGCGTAGATCGACTGGTCCGCGTCGCCCACCACGCACAGCTCGGCCGGCTCCACCGTCGGGTCCGCCGACTCCCCGGCCGCCCCGACCAGTTCGCGGACCAGCACGTACTGGGCGTGGTTGGTGTCCTGGTACTCGTCCACCAGCACGTGCCGGAACCGGCGCCGGTAGTACTCGGTGACCTGCGGGTAGTTCTGCAGCAGCGCGACCGTCTCGCCGATCAGGTCGTCGAAGTCCATGGCGTTGGCCGAGCGCAGCCGGGCCTGGTAGTGGCCGTACACCGTGGCGACCAGCCGGACCAGCTCGTTGGGGTCCTTGTCCGCGTCGGCGGCCGCCCGCTCCGGGCCGATCAGTTCGTTCTTGAGGTTCGAGATGTGGGTGGCCAGCAGCCGCGCCGAGTACCGCTTGGTGTCGATCTCCAGGTCCTTGGAGATCATCGTCAGCAGCCGGCGCGAGTCGTCCGCGTCGTAGATGGTGAAGTTCGAGTTGAGCCCGGGCAGCAACGCCGCCTGCATCCGCAGGATCCGCACGCAGCTGGAGTGGAAGGTGGAGACCCACATGTTCCGGGCCCGCGGCCCGACCAGCTGCGCCACCCGCTCACGCATCTCCGCGGCCGCCTTGTTGGTGAACGTGATCGCCAGCACCTGCCCGGGCGAGACGTCCCGTTCCGCCAGCAGGTAGGCGATCCGCCTGGTCAGCACCGCGGTCTTCCCCGAGCCGGCGCCGGCCACGATGAGCAGCGGGGAGCCCGCGTGCACCACGGCCTCACGCTGCTGCGCGTTGAGCCCCTCGAGGAGCGCCGTCGTGGAGGTGCGGGTGTCCGCCTGACCTGCTGCAGAGAAAGTGTTCATCGCCTCTCAACGCTACCGGCGTGGACCGACAAGGAGGTGCCCGGATGGGGGCCGGTCGTGGCCACCGGCATCTCCGCGTGAGAAAATGTGGCCGACACGAGGAGAACATCACATGGGCACCCCAGTTTCCGCCGACGCGTCCGACGCCGACCTGCCCACCAGCGAGGCGGAGATCGACGAACTGCGCAAGGAGATCGACCGGCTCGACGCCGAGATCCTCGCGGCCATCAAGCGGCGCAGCGAGGTCTCCCAGATCATCGGTCGCACCCGGATGGCGTCCGGCGGTCCGCGGCTGGTGCACAGCCGCGAGATGAAGGTGCTCGAGCGGTTCAACGAACTCGGCCAGGAGGGTCACACCCTCGCGATGCTGCTGCTGCGCCTCGGGCGCGGGCGCCTCGGCCACTAGCCACAACGCCGCCGCGGGCCGTCCGGGCCCGCGGCGCGCTACTGGAGCGCGATGTACTTGGTCTCCAGGTACTCGTCGATCCCCTCGATACCGCCCTCTCGGCCAAAGCCGGAGGACTTGACCCCGCCGAACGGCGCGGCGGCGTCGGAGATCACGCCCCGGTTCACCCCGACCATCCCGGCCTCGAGCGCCGACGCCACCCGCAGGGCCCGGTCCAGGTCCCGGGTGTAGATGTACGCGGCCAGGCCGTACTCGGTGTCGTTGGCGGCGGCGATGCCGTCGGCCTCGGTCTCGAAGCCGTGGATCGCGGCGACCGGGCCGAACACCTCCTCGCGCAGGATCCGGGCATCGGCCGGCACCTCGGTGAGCACCGTCGCCGGGTAGAAGTAGCCGGGACCGGCGGGTTCGACCCCGCCGAGGCGCAGCACCGCGCCCCGGTCGACGGCGTCGCCGACCAGCTCGCGCACCGTCGCCACCTGGTCCGGGTTGATCAGCGGGCCGAGCTTGGCGTCCGGGTCGGTGCCCGGCCCGAGCGTCATCGCCCGCATCCGCTCGGTGAGCCGGGCACCGAACTCCTCACGCACCGAGTTCTGCACGTGGAAGCGGTTGGCCGCGGTGCAGGCCTCGCCCCCGTTGCGCAGCTTCGCGAGCATGGCGCCGTCCACCGCCGCGTCCAGGTCGGCGTCGTCGAACACCACGAACGGGGCGTTGCCGCCGAGTTCCATCGAGGTCCGCAGCAGCCCGGTCGCGGACTGCGCGAGCAGCGCCTTCCCGACGCCGGTCGACCCGGTGAAGGTGAGCTTGCGCAGCCTCGGGTCCGCGAGCAGCGGCGCGGTCAGCGCGCCCGCCCGGGAGGTCGGCAGCACCGCGAGCACGCCGTCGGGAACGCCTGCGTCGGCGCACAGCTGACCGAGCAGCAGCATCGTCAGYGGGGTCTCGGCGGCGGGCTTGACGATCATCGTGCAGCCGGCGGCCAGCGCCGGACCGATCTTGCGGGTGCCCATGGCCAGCGGGAAGTTCCACGGGGTGATCGCCAGGCACGGCCCGACCGGCATCTTGTCGACCAGGATCCGGCCGGTGCCGGCGGGTGCGGGCGTGTACCGGCCGCCGATGCGCACCGCCTCCTCGCTGAACCACCGGAAGAACTCGGCGCCGTACGCCACCTCGCCGCGGCTCTCGGCGAGCACCTTGCCCATCTCCAGGGTCATCAGGAGGGCGAGGTCGTCGGCGCGGGCGGTGACGGCCTCGAACAACGCCCGCAGCACCTCGGCCCGCTGCCGCGCGGGGGTGGCGGCCCACGCCGCCTGGGCCTCGACCGCGGCGTCGAGCGCCCGCAGCCCGTCGGCCGGGGAGGCGTCCGCGACGGTGGCCAGCGGCTCGCCGGTCGCGGGGTTGCGCACGGTGAACGTGGCACCGCCCTCCGCGTCGACCTGCTTGCCGCCGATCCAGAGCTTGGTCGGGACCGAATCGATCAGTGCTCGCTCGTCCATGGTCTCCATACTGCCCGCCCCGGGCCGCCGCGTCAGGCCGTGCGGCCCGCCGAGTGTGCACCTCCCGTCGCGGCTCCGGGGCCGACACCCCGGCGGCTGCGCACTCGGCGAAACCGAAGCGGCACTACGTCACACGATCGATCAAGGGGTCTCGACAGTCGGAAGTAGGTCGGCGTACCCTGCCCCGCCCCACTAGGCTCGCTGCATGAGCCTCGACATCACCGGTACGGCCGCCTGGCAGGAGTTGCGCGCGCACCACGACCTGGTCGCGTCCACCCACCTGCGCGAGTTCTTCGCCGAGGACCCGGTGCGTGGTCGCGAGCTCACCCTGACCGCGGGAGACCTCTACATCGACTACAGCAAGCACCGGGTCAACCGGGAGACGCTGCGGCTGTTGGTCGAGCTGGCCCGCGCGGCCGGGGTCGAGGAACGCCGGGACGCGATGCTGCGCGGCGACCACGTCAACTCCTCCGAGGACCGGGCGGTGCTGCACACCGCCCTGCGACTGCCCGCGGACGCGACGCTGACGGTCGACGGCCAGGACGTGGTCGCCGACGTGCATGCGGTGCTCGCCCGGATGGGCGAGTTCACCGACCGGCTCCGGTCCGGCGAGTGGCGCGGCGCCACCGGCGAGCGGATCACCACCGTGGTCAACATCGGCATCGGCGGCTCCGATCTCGGCCCGGTGATGGCGTACCGCGCGCTGCGGCACTACGCGAACGCCGGCGTCGCCGCCCGCTTCGTCTCCAACATCGACCCCGCCGACCTGGTCAGCAAGCTGGCCGGCCTGGACCCGGCGACGACGCTGTTCATCGTCGCCTCGAAGACCTTCTCCACCCTCGAGACGCTCACCAACGCGACCGCGGCCCGCCGCTGGCTGACCGCCGCCCTCGGCGACGACGCCGTCGCCAAGCACTTCGTCGCGGTGTCCACCCACGAGCAGCGGGTGGCCGACTTCGGCATCGACACCGCCAACATGTTCGGCTTCTGGGACTGGGTCGGCGGGCGGTACTCGGTGGACTCGGCGATCGGGCTCTCACTGATGGCCGTCGTCGGCAAGGAGGCGTTCGGCGAGTTCCTCTCCGGCTTCCACACCATCGACCGGCACTTCGCCGAGACGCCACTGGAGCGGAACGCGCCGGCCCTGCTCGGCCTGATCGGCGTCTGGTACTCGAGCTTCTTCGACGCGGATTCCCGTGCGGTGCTGCCCTATTCGAACGACCTCGGCCGGTTCGCGGCGTACCTGCAGCAGCTCACGATGGAGTCCAACGGCAAGTCGGTCCGCTGCGACGGGTCCCCGGTGAGCACCCCGACGGGCGAGATCTTCTGGGGCGAGCCGGGCACCAACGGCCAGCACGCCTTCTACCAACTGCTGCACCAGGGCACCCGGCTCTCGCCCGCGGACTTCATCGGGTTCGCCGAGCCCACCGACGACCTGCCGACGCTCGACGGCACCGGCAGCATGCACGACATCCTGATGAGCAACCTCTTCGCGCAGACCAAGGTGCTGGCGTTCGGCAAGACCGCCGAGGAGATCGCGGCCGAGGGCACCGCACCGGAACTGGTGCCGCACAAGGTGATGCCCGGAAACCGGCCGTCGACCACCATTCTCGCGCCGAAGGTGACGCCGTCGGTGCTCGGTCAGCTGATCGCCCTCTACGAGCACCAGGTGTTCGTCGAGGGCGTGGTGTTCGGCATCGACTCCTTCGACCAGTGGGGCGTCGAGCTCGGCAAGACCCAGGCGCTCGAACTCGAGCCACTGCTCACCGACGCCGAAGCGCCTACCTCGCAGGGCGATTCGTCGACCGACACGTTGATCAGCTGGTACCGGGGCCAGCGCGGCCGACTCGTCTGACGCCGCTCGGTCAGGCGACGTGGCCGTGCGGGGACAGGTGCGTCCAGGCCTCGGTGGTGCGCACGCTCCCCCGCCGGTACGCCACCCGGCCCGCGAGGTCGTTCTCGGCCAGCCACCGCAGTGCCGCCACGCCCCGGCCCAGCGCGGCCGCCGCGGCGGCGTAGGCCCACAGCCCGTCCTCCGCGATCACCGTGACCGTCTCGAGGCCGGCGTCCGCGACGTCCGGCCCCGGCACCGCCGCGCGGGCGCGGGCCAGCGCGGTCCCGGTGAGCACCTCGACGCAGGTACCGGCGGCCGTGAAATTCCCCGTCGCTGCGCTCGCCCCGATATCGACCTGCCAGCCCCCGATCGGGCAGTGCCCGGCCGTGGCGACGACGTCGCCGACCCGGACCAGCACCCCGCACTCGAGCGAGGTGGCCGCCACCCGGGCGGCCTCGTGTGCCGTCCCGGCCTTGGCGGTGCCGGTGATGTCCAGGCAGACCCCGAACGGGGCGAAGACGGTGTCCCCGGTGACCCGGACGTCGGCGAAGGTCGGCTCCAGGTGAATGGACGGCACCCGAGCCGGGTCCACCGGCTCGCGCGAGAGCGGCGAGACCGCGCCGCCGGTCATCCGCGCAGCCCACAGCGCCGAGCGGATCAGTGCGAGCAGGCGCCTGCTGGCCTGGACCGGCACGCCCTGCGCCATGTTGACCGCGTGGATCTCGGCGTCGCCTCGCGTGAGGTCGCAGGCCGCGCGGACGTCCGCCAAGGCGGCGGACACGATGTCCGCGGCGCATCCGAGGGCCGCCCCCTCGGTGACGCGCACCTCGATCTCACTTCCCCAGGTACTCCACTGCGTGCTCGGAACCATGGCGTGCTCCACACGGAAAATTGGCGCTGCCCCGCGAGACAGCGGTACTGAACTTCCAGTATGCGCCAGTATCCTGAGATTCGACTGTGCAACTCCACGAGCGGGCGTAACGTCGGGACATGAGTGCGCCCAGTGAGCCCGCCGGAGTGCGCGTCGAGCGCCGCGGCGCCGTCACCACCGTCGTCCTGAACCGTCCCGCGGCCCGCAACGCCGTCGACGGCCCCACCGCCGCCGCACTGGTGGACGCCTTCACCGCCTTCGACGCCGACACCGACGCGTCGGTGGGGGTGCTGCACGGCGACGGCGGAACCTTCTGTGCCGGAGCCGACCTCAAGGCCCTCGGCACGCCGGCCTCCAACCGGCTGGACCGGGACGGCGACGGCCCGATGGGACCGACCCGGATGCGACTGGGCAAGCCGGTGATCGCGGCGATCGCCGGGCACGCGGTGGCCGGCGGTCTCGAACTGGCGCTGTGGTGCGACCTGCGCATCGCCGAGGAGGACGCGGTCCTCGGGGTGTTCTGCCGGCGATGGGGCGTCCCGTTGATCGACGGCGGCACCGTGCGCCTGCCGCGGTTGATCGGCGCCGGCCGGGCCATGGACCTGGTGCTCACCGGCCGTCCGGTCGACGCGCAGGAGGCCCTGTCGATGGGCCTGGTGAACCGGGTGGTCCCGGTCGGCCACGCCCGGGCCGAGGCGGAGAAACTGGCCGCCGAACTGGCCGCGTTCCCGCAGACCTGCCTGCRCCAGGACCGGTTGTCGCTGCTCGAGCAGGAGGGACTCGACGAGGACGCGGCCCTGCGCTCCGAGTTCGAGCGGGGGCTGGTCTCGCTGCAGGCCGACGCGCTGTCCGGCGCGGCCCGCTTCGCGTCCGGCGCGGGCCGGCACGGGAGCTTCGGCTGAGCCCACCCGCCGCTACATGAACCGCCCGGTCAGCCGGGCCGGCAGCACCCGCAGCAGCAGCTCGATCGGCCGCCACGGCCATCCGGGCACCACCGCGCGACGCGGTTCCCGCTCGATCGCGGCCACCATCGACCGCACCCCCGCGACGGTGTCCGCCATCAGAAACGTCTTGGCGACCTTCTCGTTGATCGGCGTGCGGATGTAACCGGGCAGGATCGTGGTGACCACGATGTCGCTGCCCGCCAGTTCGGTCGCCAGGCCCTCGCCCATCGCGGCGACCGCCGCCTTGCTCGCCGAGTACGCGGTCTGCGCCTTGGGCATCCCGCGCACCGCGCTCATCGACGACACCAGCACCAGGTGCCCGGCGCCGCGGGCCCGCAGCAGTTCCATCGCCGCCTCCGTCTGCGCCAGCGCGCCGACGAAATTGGTCTGCGCGGTCTCGAGATTCAACTCCGGCCGGCCCGAGCCGATCACCGCGCCCTTGCCGAGACCCGCGTTGACCACGAACCTGTCGATCCCGCCGAGCTCGTCGTCCAGTTCGCCGAAGACCCTGCGAACCGCGGCGTGGTCGTTGACGTCCAGGGCGCGGACCGCGACGGTGACCGACGGGTGCGCGGCCAGCAACTGCGCCCGCAGCGCCTCGAGCGCGTCCACCCGCCGGGCACAAAGCGCCAGGTCGCGGCCCTGCGCGGCGAACTGCCGGGCCATCTCGGCGCCGAGCCCCGAGCTCGCGCCACTGATCAGGATGCGGGTGCGGGTCTGCCGCGTTGCGCTCACGGGTGCCCACCCTGCCATTACGGTGGAACCCATGACCACCACGACAGACGAATACGACGTCATCGTGATCGGCGGGGGGCCCGCCGGGGAGAACGCGGCCGCCTACGCCATCGCCGGATCATCTCGCACCGCGGCAATCGTCGAGCACGAACTGGTCGGCGGCGAGTGCTCGTACTGGGCGTGCATGCCCAGCAAGGCGCTGCTCCGGCCCGCGGAGGTGCTCGGCTCCGCCCGTGCCATGCCGGGGGTCCGCGGCCTGGTCGGCATAGGCCGGCTCGACGTGCCCGCGGTGCTGCGCAGGCGCGACGCCATCACCAACAATCACGACGACTCCGGCCAGGTGTCCTGGGCGGAGTCCGCGGGAATCGACGTGATCCGCGGGGCGGGCTCGCTCACCGGCGAGCGGACCGTGCTCGTCTCGCGGCCGGACCGGCCTACCCGCACGTTGCGGGCCCGCTCCGCGGTGGTGCTGGCCACCGGGACCACGGCCGCGGTGCCGCCGGTCCCCGGCCTCGCGGAGTCGCTGCCGTGGACCTCCCGCGACGCCACCAACCTGCGGGAGGTGCCCGCCCGGGTCGCGATCATCGGCGGCGGCGTGGTGGCCACCGAGTGCGCGAACTGGATGCTCGCCCTCGGGGTGCGCGAGCTGACGCTGCTCGTCCGCGGCGACGCGCTGCTCGCGGCCGCGGAACCCTTTGCCGGCGAACTGGTCACGCGGTCGCTGCGAGAGGCCGGGGCCAGCGTGCGGTTCGGGGCACGGCTGCAGTCAGTCGAGCGCGAGGACCCGGAGGACACCGGCATCGGACGCGTCCACGGCGGGCCGGTCACCCTGGTCGTCGACGGCGAGCCGCTGGTCGTGGACGAGGTGATCGTCGCGGCCGGCCGTGTTCCCGCGACCGCGTCGTTGGGGCTCTCCGAGGCGGGTGTGGTGGCCACCGGCGCCGGACATGTCGCCACCGACGAGCATCTGACCGTGGAAGGCGCTGCGGGACAGTGGCTATACGCGGTCGGCGACGTCAACGGCCGGGCGCCGCTCACCCACATGGGCAAGTACCAGGCCCGCGTGTGCGGGGACGTGATCGCGGCCCGCGCGGACGGCCGCGGCCTGGACGGCCCGCGCTTCACCGCGCACGCCGACCACGACCAGGTTCCGCAGGTGGTCTTCACCGACCCCGAGGTGGCCTCCGTCGGACGCACCGAACGCCGTGCCCGCGCCGACGGACTCGACGTGGAGACCGTCGAGGTGCCGATCGCGGTGGCCGGATCATCGTTGGCCCGAGACGATTTCACCGGTCGCGCCAAGCTGGTCATCGACCGGGCCACCGACACCCTGGTGGGCGCCACCTTCGCCGGCACCGAGGTCGCAGAGTTGGTGCACGCGGCGACCGTGGCCGTGGTGGGCGCCGTGCCGATGGACACGCTCTGGCATGCCGTCCCGTCCTACCCGACCGTCAGCGAGGTGTGGCTCCGGCTGCTCGAGGCCAGGCGTGACTGACCCGCTGCTGGTCCGGACGGACGCCGGCGACGTCCTCGGACGCGAGCAGGGCGGGCTCCGCTCCTGGCGCGCGATCCCCTACGCCGCGCCGCCGGTCGGCGCGCTGCGACTGCGGGCGCCGCAACCGGTGACGCCCTGGCCGGAGGCACTGGAGGCATTCGAGTTCGGTTCCGCCGCACCGCAGTCGGGTCGGTTCGGCCGTCACGACGGTGGCACCGACGAGGACTGCCTGACCCTGAACGTGCTGGCGCCGTCCGCCCGCAGCATCAACCCCAGGCCGGTGATGGTGTTCATCCACGGCGGCGCGTACAGCGGCGGGTCGGCCTCCTCCCGGCTGTACCGCGGCGAGCGCCTGGTCCGCAACGGGCACGTCGTGTACGTGTCCCTGAACTACCGGCTCGGCGCGCTGGGCTACCTCGACTTCGGTGAGTACTCCACGCCGGAGCGCACTTTCGACTCGAACCTGGGACTGCGCGACCAGGTGGCCGCGCTGGAGTGGGTGCAGCGCAACATCGCCGCGTTCGGCGGCGACCCCGACGCCGTCACCGTGTTCGGGGAGTCGTCCGGCGCCAACGCCGTCACCACCCTGATGTGCACGCCCGCCGCGCGCGGACTGTTCGCCCGGGCGATCGCGCAGAGCCCGCCCGCCGCGTCCGCGTACGGCCCCCACCGATCGAGGATCTGGGCGGCGGAGTTCCTGGAACTGCTCGGCGGTTCCGACGACCCGGTCACCGCGCTGACCACCGCGAACGCCGAGACCCTGACCCGGGCGGGCGACGCCCTGGCCGCCCGCGGTGCGGACGAGGCGCCCGGCACCCGCGCGTTCGCCCCACTGGTCGACGGCGAGTTCCTGCCGCGGCACCCGCTCGACGCCTTCGCCGACGGACACCAGCATCGGGTGCCGCTGATCATCGGCACCAATGCCCGTGAGGGCACGATGTTTCCGCGGTTCCTCGACATCATCCCGACCGACCCGGTCCGGATCGAGAAGATGTTCGCCGAGACCGACCCGGCGCTGAAGGCCCGGATCCTGGCCGCCTATCCCGGCTACCCGGACCGCGCGGCCGCCGTGCAGCTCGGCGGCGACGTCACCTTCTGGGAGCCGTCCGTGCTGGTGGCCCAGGCCCACGCGGAGGTGGCGCCCACCTACGACTACCGCTACGACTTCGCGCCGCGCCTGCTGCGGGCCACCGGGTTCGGCGCCACCCACGGCACCGAACTGCTCGCGGTGTTCGACGCCGCCGACCTGCCGCTCGGACGCGGGGCGACCGTCCTCGGCGGCCGGAAGGGGTTGCGCGCGGTCGCCTCGATCATGCAGTCGCACTGGCTGAACTTCGCCCGGCACGGCGAGCCCCGGCCGACGTGGCCGTGCTACACCGCCGAGCGACGCGAGACGCTCGTCGTCGACACCGCCGCCCGCGTGGAGTACGACCCGGACGCGGAGCGGCGTCGGGCCTGGATCGGCTACCGGCACCGGCGTTGAGCGGTCAGCGGCGGGCAATCACTTGAGCAGTCGGGACATCCGCCGGTCCGCCAGCACCTTGCCGCCGGTCTGGCAGGTCGGGCAGTACTGGAACGAACGCTCCGCGTACGACACCTCGCGCACCGTGTCCCCGCACACCGGGCAGGGCAGGCCGGTCCGGGCGTGCACCCGCATGCCGGAGCGTTTCTCCCCCTTGAGCCGCGCCGCGTCCTGGCCCACCGAGCGCGTGACCGCGTCGGTCAGCACCGACCGCATCGCGGTGTGCAGCGCGGCGACCTGCTGGTCGGTGAGCTTGTTGGCCGTGGCGAACGGCGACAGCTGCGCCACGTGCAGGATCTCGTCGGAGTAGGCGTTGCCGATCCCGGCGAGCACGCTCTGGTCGGTGAGCGCGGACTTGATCCGCTGGCCGGTCTTCGACAGCAGCTGCGCGAACGCCGGTTCGGTGACGTCGAGGGCGTCGGGTCCCAGCTTGGCGATGGTCGGCACCTCGGCCGGCGTCCGGACCAGCCACACCGCGAGCCGCTTCTTGGTGCCCGCCTCGGTGAGGTCGAACGCCGGGGTCCCGCCGTCGGGGGCGAAGAAGTGCATCCGCAGCGCCAGCGGCCCCTTGCCGGGCTTCGGCGGCGTCTCGCTGGGGTGGTCGGTCCAGCGCAGCCAGCCGGCGCGGGACAGGTGCGTGATCAGCCACAGCCCGTCCTCCTCGCCACACCGGATGCCGAGGTGCTTGCCGAACCGGGCGGCGCCGCTCACGTCGCGGCCCGGCAGCGTGGAGATCGGCGGGTCGAAGGTCTTGAGCACGCTCAGTGCCGCGACGTCCACCCTCCCGATCACCGCACCCACCGCATGGGTGCGCAGGAACTGTGCCAGGGCCTCTACCTCGGGCAGTTCGGGCATGCGATCAAGCGTAAGGCGTCAGCGCCGGATCAGATAGGTATCCATGATCCAGCCCTTGCGCTCCCGCAGCTCCGCGCGCACGCGGACGATCTCGTCCTCCACCTGCCGCAGGTTCCCGGAGATCAGCACCTCGTCCTCGGTCCCGAGGTAGGCCCCCCACCAGATCTCGGCGTCCTCGCCCGGGACCTGGGTGAAGGTGCAGTCGGCGTCGAGCATCACCACGGCGTCGTCCACGCCGTCGGGCAGGCCCTCGCGCAGCCGCCGCCCGGTGGTGATGTGGACGGGACGGCCGATCCGGTTGAGCACGATCCGGTGCTGCGCGGCCAGCGACTGCACGCTGGTGACGCCGGGGATCACCGAGTAGTCGAAGTCGACCACACCGCGCGCGAGCACCCGCTCGACGATCCGCAGGGTGCTGTCGTAGAGCGAGGGGTCGCCCCAGACCAGGATCGCGCCGACCCCGTCGACGGCGGCGAACTCGGCCTCGAACACCGCGGCCCGGCGGTCGTGCCAGTCGTCGACGACGCCCTGGTAGTCCGACGGCGTGCGGTCCCGCGGCGGGTCGGTGATGTCCACCACCCGGTAGGTCCCGCGCATGTGCTCGTCGAGGATGCCCATCCGCAGGTCCACCAGGTCCTGCTTCTCGTCACCCTTGCCGATGACAAAGAAGACGTCGGCCCTGTTCATGGCCTTGACGGCCTGGATCGTCACCTGGTCGGGGTCGCCGGCGCCGATGCCGATCACGAGGAGCTCACGCATAGGGCGAGGCTATCGCCCGTGCGCCCTTCCGGTGGTACCCGCCACCGGAAGGGCGCACGGGCGGCGCGGCCGCCGTGTGCGGCGATTAGGCTTGCGCGCGTGACTGCCCAGCCCGCCCCCGTTGCCACCCCGTACGAGGACCTGCTGCGGCTGGTCATGGAAACCGGCACGCCGAAGGCCGACCGCACCGGGACCGGCACCCGCAGCCTGTTCGGTCACCAGATGCGCTTCGACCTGCGCGACGGCTTCCCGCTGATCACCACCAAGAAGGTGCACCTCAAGTCCATCGTCTACGAGCTGCTGTGGTTCCTGCGCGGCGAGTCCAACGTCGAGTGGCTGCGCGAGCACGGCGTCACCATCTGGGACGAGTGGGCCTCTCCCGAGGGCGAGCTGGGTCCGGTCTACGGCGTGCAGTGGCGGTCCTGGCCGACGCCGGACGGCGAGCACATCGACCAGATCAGCAAGGTGCTCGAGACGCTGCGGACCAACCCGGACTCGAGGCGCATCATCGTCTCGGCCTGGAACGTCGCCGACCTCGATGCGATGGCTCTGCAGCCCTGCCACGCCTTCTTCCAGTTCTACGTCGCCGACGGCAGGCTCTCCTGCCAGCTCTACCAGCGCAGCGCCGACCTGTTCCTCGGGGTGCCGTTCAACATCGCCAGCTACGCGCTGCTCACCCACATGGTGGCCCAGCAGGCCGGGCTCGAGGTGGGCGAGTTCATCTGGACCGGCGGCGACTGCCACATCTACGACAACCACACCGAGCAGGTCGCCGAGCAGCTCAGCCGCGAGCCCTACGAGTACCCGACGCTGAAGCTGCGCAAGCGGGACTCGATCTTCGACTACGAGTTCGAGGACGTCGAGATCGTCGGCTACCGGCACCACCCGGCCATCAAGGCCCCGGTGGCCGTCTAGTGCTGGGTCTGATCTGGGCGCAGGACCGGGCCGGGGTGATCGGCCGCGACGGCGCGATCCCGTGGCGCATCCCCGAGGACATGGCCTACTTCAAGGACGTCACCACCGGCCACCCGGTGGTGATGGGCCGCAAGACCTGGGACTCGATCCCGCCCCGGTTCCGGCCGTTCAGCGACCGGCGCAACATCGTGGTCACCCGCGACCCGCGGTGGGCGGCCGCCGGCGCCGAGGCCGCGCACTCGGTGCCCGACGCGCTGGCCCTGGCCGGCAACGGCGAGACCTGGGTCATCGGCGGCGGCCAGATCTACTCCGCCGCACTGCCTCTCGCCGACCGACTGGCGGTGACGGAGGTCGACCTGGACGTCGAGGGCGACGCCTACGCCCCGCCGATCGGCCCGGAGTGGACGCCCGATCACACCGGGGACTGGCAGGCCTCCAGCCGGGACGGCGTCCGCTTCCGGTTCCGCACGTACGTCCGACGCTGAGTCGTTACCCTCCTGTGGCCCCCTTTTGCGTGACGTGGGTCATACTGCTGGTGCAGGTGACAGACCCACCCTCGAGAGGCACGAGATGGACAAGAAGTCGCTGACCGCCGTTGCGCGGCAACAGCTCAAGCTCGCCGCCGCCGCCTCGAGCGGCCGCAGTTCGCAGACGCTCGTCGGGGGCCATTCCCGCGCACTCCGGCAGACCGTGGTCGCGCTGCGCGCCGGCGAGGGCCTGGCCGAGCACGACAACGCCGGAGACGCCACACTGCTGGTCCTGAGCGGGACGCTGTCCCTCGTCGTCGGCGAAGACTCCTGGAAGGGCTCGGCGGGCGACCTCCTGGTCATCCCGCAGGCCCGGCACAGCGTCGAGGCGCTCGAGGACGTCGCGTTCCTGCTCACCGTCGCCAAGTAGCACGCACCCGTCGTCGCGGTGACGGCGTAGGTTTGGGCGCCATGAGCGAGTTGTTCGAGCGCGACGGCGTACACGGTCACCTGCACCGCCCGGACGGCGAGCCGGTGGCCGCGCTGCTGCTGGCGCACGGCGCCGGCGGCAACTGCGAGGCTCCCCTGCTCCGACGCGCTGGCGACGAGTTCGCGGCGCGGGGCCTGCTGGTGCTGCGGTACGACCTGCCGTTCCGGCAACGACGGCCGAAGGGTCCCCCGCACCCGTCCGGAGCCGAGGCGGACCGGGCCGGGATCGCGGCGGCCGCCGACGCGGTCCGCGAGCTGGCGCCGGGACCGTTGCTGCTCGGCGGGCACTCCTACGGCGGCCGGCAGTCGTCGATGCTCGCGGCGGAACGCCCGCAGGCCTGCGACGGCCTGCTGCTGTTCTCCTACCCGCTGCACCCGCCGGGAAAGCCCGAGAAGGCAAGGACCGCACACCTTCCCGACCTGCGCTGCCCCTGCGTGTTCGTGCACGGCACCCGCGACTCCTTCGGCACGCCGGACGAGCTGCGCGCCGCCCTCGAACTGGTCACCGCGCCGACGACGCTGGTCCTGGTCGACGGCAAGGGGCACGACCTGGCCCCGGATCGCAGCGACGCGGTCCCGCGCGCGGTGGCCGCCGCCGCGGAGGCCTTCGCCCTGCCCACGACCGACCCGGAGGACCCGCGATGACCACCGACCCGCAGCCCGTGATCGAGGCCACCGTCGCCGCGGCGCCCGACCTCGTCTGGCAGGCCCTGCGCGACCCGGCCCTGATCAGGCGCTGGCACGGCTGGGAGTACGACGGCGAGGACGGCCTGGACGAGGAGATCACGCAGATCTACTTCGACGGCGTGAGCGAGGACGCGCCGGCGCGGACCCTGACCCTCCAGGGCGGCGACCGGTTCACCCTCTCCCCGGGCGACGGCACCACCACGGTGCGGATCACCCGGGCGCCCAAGGGCGGAAACCCGGAGTGGGACGACTGGTACGAGGACATCACCGAGGGCTGGGCCACCTTCATCCAACAGCTGCGCTTCGGCCTCGAGCGGCACGACCTCGCCGAGCGCCGCACCCTGCACCTGGACGGGCCGACCGGCGGGGTCACCGCCGCGCACCTGCTCGGAGTGGACACCGTCGTGGGCGACCCCGGTTCCGGGTACTCGGCGACGGTCGCGACCGGCGACACCCTGAGCGGCACGGTGTGGTTCCGCTCCCCCACCCAACTCGGGCTGACCGTGGACGCGTGGGGACCGGGACTGCTCATGCTCGGCGTCCTGCCCGGCAACCCACAGCGCCCCGGCGGAGGCGCTCAGGTCATCGTGAGCACCTACGGCCAGGGCGCCGAGGAGTTCGCGGCCCTCTCGGACCGCTGGGGCAGCTGGTGGGACACCCGCGAGAGCGCGGGCAGCTGCGACTGCGGCTAGCCGTACCCGGTCAGGCCGTCACGATGCCCATGCTCGGCCACCAGATGGTGCTCGTGACGACGTCCTCGGCCTTCGGCCCCACCTTGTGCTTGAGGTTGCCGTAGACGGCGCCGACGACCATGCCGCTGCCCACGTTCAGCGGTGCGGAGGAGATGACGGTCGGGATCACCTTGTTGTTCTGGTCCAGCCGGGTGATGCCGCTGGTCCCGTTGGCCAGGCTGTACCAGACCACGTTCAGTTCGGCGCCGGTCTGGTCGTCGGCGATGGTGCCGGGCCCGCCGAAGAACCCGAACCGGAACTCCTTGTTCATGTTGGTGGYGACCCCGGACCCGTACAGCTGGCCGAGGACCTCGCCGCCCTGCCCGGTGTCCGAGTAGGCGGGGACCGGGAAGATCTGGCCCGGCAGCGTGAAGACCGGCGTCACCGCACCCTTCACGTCCTTGGGTGCGGCGACGAGCCGCTCGACGGCGGCCGCGGCCGCCGGGTCGCCTGCCGCCGCGGACCGCAGACCCGCCTCGGCGGCCGCGAGGTCGGCGGTGGGCGGCGTTGCCGGCGCCGCGACCGCGGTGCCGGCGAGCAGGGCCGTCGCCGCTGCCGCGGTGGTCAGGACGGTGGCCAGTCGACGCCCGAACGTGAAACGCTGCTTCATGGAGCCTCCTTCGACGATGGGTCAGCTACTCAAAACATCGTTTCCGGTCTGGTTCCGTTACTGCGCAGCCCGATTCGGCCCGGCGCCTGCCGCCCGACCAGACCTGCCCCGGCCGCCCGGTCAGTCCTGTGCCGGCGGCCGCACGATCAGGACCGGGCAGTCGGCGGTGTTCATCAGCGCGTTGCTCGTCGAACCGAGCACCATCCCCTTGAAGCCGCCGCGGCCGTGGCTGCCGACCACCAGCAACTGAGCCTGCTCGGAGTACTCGCTCAGCACCCGGACCGGGCGGTCGCGGCTCACCACACGCTGCACGTTCACGTCCGGGTACCGCTCGAGCCAGCCGGCCAGCCGCTCCGAGAGCACCGCCTCCTCCGCGGCCTGGATCCCGCTCCAGTGCGGGTCCGAGGCGGTGGCCCCGAGCGAGGGCTGGACGGACACGTCGCTCCAGACGTTCACCGCCACCAGCGAGGCGCCCCGGGCGGACGCCTCCGCGAACGCCACGGCCACCGCGGCCTCGCTCACCTCGGACCCGTCGACACCGACAACGACCGGGCCCTGGGCGGGCGGGCGGCCGTCGAGGGTGCGGCCGCGCACCACCGCGACCGGGGCGGTCGAGTGCGAGGCCACCGCGCGGGTCACCGAGCCGAGYAGCGCCCCGGTGAACTCGCCGAGCCCCCGGCTGCCGAGCACGATCATGGTGGCGTCGGCCGAGTACTGCAGCAGGATGTCCGCGATCCGGCCCTCGTGCAGCTTGGTACCCACCGCGAGCGGGCCGAGGTCCTCGGCGACCGAGCGGGCCAGCACCTCGGCGCTGTCGAGGTGCGCGCGGCCCTCGTTCTTCAGGTCGTCGCTGTAGCCGCGGGCCAGGTAGGGCTCGGAGTAGTAGTACGGAGGCACGTGGACCACCGAGACGAGCAACAGCGGAACCTTGCGGCCGGCCGCCGTGCGCGCGGCCCACACCACCGCGGTCGACGCCGATTCAGATCCGTCCACTCCGACTACGACGGGCTTGCCTGCGCTCATGCCTTGTCCTCCAGCTGTCCGGTTTTCACCGATTGTGCCCTCCAGACCCGTCGCGCGGGGCGCACCCCGCCGCCCGGGCACCCGAAGTCCGAGGCGGGCCGAGACGGGGTGTGAGAAACGGCACCACAACCGATCCCGGTCCCGGACTCCGACTGCGCCGCGCGGCGGACTCCGCGTTACGCCTTCAGACCGATGCCGCGGCCGCCGTCCGGCGCTAGGTTGAAGCCATGCATGCCCGGGTGCCGAGGCCCTTCGACGTCGCACTCGCGACGGCGGTCGGCGTCGTCTTATGCGTCGGTTCGGTGGCCGCGGCCCGGCACCAACCGGGCACGCAACCGCTCGACGCGGCGGCCTTCGTCCTGCTCGCGGTGGGTCCGGTCGCACTGCTGTGGCGGCGGACCGCGCCCGTCGCGGTGCTCGCGGTGACCGTGGCGGCGGCACTGGCCTACCTGCTGCTCGGGTACGGGGAGGGTCCCGTCTTCCTGTCCGTGGTCGTCGCGTTCCTCACCGCCGCCCCGACGACCCGGCGCTGGCCGATGTACGCGGTACCCGCGGTCGGCTACGTGGTGTTCGTGTGGGGCGTCCCGTGGGTCACCGGCCGCGCCGTCCCGCCGGCCGCCGCAATGGTGGGGCTGGCCGCCTGGCTGCTCACCCTGCTGGCGGTGGCCGAGCTGATCCGGCAGCGACGCGACGCGGCCCGGGCACGCCGCCAACGGGCCCGGGCGGCCGCCCGCAGCGCCGAGGAGGAGCGCCTGCGTCGCGCCACCGAGGAGCGGCTCGACATCGCGCGCGAGCTGCACGACGTACTGGCGCACAGCCTTTCGATGATCAATGTCCAGTCCGGGGTGGCCCTCGAGCTGCTCGAGAGCCGGCCCGAACAGGCGGGCATCGCACTGGCCTCCATCAAGACCGCCAGCCGCGACGCCCTGCTCGAGGTGCACTCCATGCTGCGGACGCTGCGCCGCGGCGGCACCGAACTGGCACCGCTCGCGCCGGCCCCCACCGTCGCGGACCTCGACGCCCTGGTGGAACGGGCCCGCGCCGCCGGGATCCGGGTGCAGACCACCACCACCGGTGCGGCGCAGCCCCTTCCGGCGGCGGTGGACCTGGCGGCGGCACGGATCGTGCAGGAGGCGCTGACCAACGTCGCGCGGCACTCCGGCCAGACCGCGGCGCGGGTGTCGGTGCGTTACCTGCCCGGCCTGCTGGAACTGGAGGTGGCCGACGACGGCGTGGGAGACGGCGGTCGTGCGGCCCCGCACGGCGCCGGCATCGCGGGGATGACCGAACGCGCCCACGCCCTCGGCGGCACCCTCAGTGCCGGCCCCCGGTCCCCGCACGGCTTCCGGGTAAACGCGCGAATACCCGTGCCCGGCAACGACATCGGCGGCGGTGAGCCGACATGACGCCGCCGGCGATCCGGGTCCTGGTCGCCGACGACCAGGCGCTGGTGCGGGCCGGGTTCGCCGCCCTGCTCGACGCCCAGGACGACATCGAGGTGGTCGGCCAGGCCCAGGACGGCGCGGAGGCGCTGCGGCTGGCCACGGAGCTGGTGCCCGACGTCGTGTTGATGGACATCCGGATGCCGGTGCTCGACGGGCTCGAGGCCACCCGCCGGATCGCGGCCAGGCCGGCACTGTCCGGGGTCCGGGTGGTGGTGCTGACCACCTTCGAGCTGGACGAGTACGTCTTCGAGGCGATCCGCGCCGGCGCCGCCGGGTTCCTGGTCAAGCACACCGAACCGGCCGACCTGGTGCGTGCGGTGCGGGTGGTCGCGGACGGCGAGGCACTGCTCTCCCCCGGCGTCACCCGGCGACTGCTCGCCGAGTTCGCGGCCCGCGCCAAGCCCGCCCCCGACGCCGCCCCGCTGGCCGAGCTCACCGACCGCGAACGCGAGGTGATGACCCTGGTGGCGGAGGGCCTGACCAACGCCGAGATCGGGGAACGGCTGTTCCTCAGCCCCGCCACCGCGCGCACCCACGTCAGCCGGATCCTGTTCAAGCTGGGTGCGCGGGACCGCACCCAACTGGTGGTGCTCGCCTACGAGTCCGGCCTGGTCCGGCCCGGCTGGCGGGACTGAGGTACGTCCCGACGCGTACCCGAGATGCCGCGCGGCGGCCGATGCGCCGGAGCACCGCGAGCGGCCAGGCTCGGGACATGAACACTCTCAGCGCACAGACGTCCCTGATCCTGGCCGACCACTTCGACGGCCGATACGGACCCGGCTGGGGGCCGGGCCCGTGGTTCGTCCTCGTCCCCATCGCCTTCTGGGTGACCGTGATCGTGCTGGTCATCCTCGCCCGTCGCCGCTGGCGCGGGCACCACGGCGAGTCCACGCTGCGCGACGTCTTCGCCCGCGGCGAGATCACCGAGGCCGAGTACCGCGCCCGGTTGGCGGTGCTGCGGGAGACCCGGCGATGAGGGTCGCGGTGGTCGAGGCGCCCGCCCGGTCCGGCGCCGACTGGATCCGGCGGGTCCGGCATCTCGAGGAGCAGGGGTTCGACTCGCTGCTGGTGCCGGACACCCTGTGGACCACCTCGCCCTTCCCCGCGTTGGCGGCCGCGGCGGCGGTGACGACCACGCTCAGGCTGCGGACCTGGGTGGCCGCGGCGCCGCTGCGCACGCCGGCCGCGCTGACGCGGGAATGCGCCGCCCTGCAAGAACTCTCGGACGGACGGTTCGATCTGGGCATCGGGCCGGGACGCCCGGCGGCAGAGGAGGAGGCACGCCGGCTCGGGGCGTCCTGGCCCGCCGCGCCGGACCGGATCGCCGCGGTGGAGGAATCGGTGGCCGCGGTGCGGGCGGGCGTCGACCCGGCGCCGGAGGTGATCGTCTCGGCGGCGGGGCCGAAGATGACGGCCGCCGCGGGGCGGGTGGCGGATCGCATCGCGCTCGCCCTCGGCCCCACCGCGACCGAGGCAGATCTGGAGACAACCGTCGAGGCCGCGCGCGAAAAATGCGGCCCGGCAATGGTGTTCACCCACTCACTGGTGGGCGTCGGCGAGGCGTTGCCGTCGTGGTTCGCCCGGACCGGCGGACCCACCCTCGCCGAACTCCGGCGGCTGGGGTCGGCGGGTCTGCTGCCCGCGGACCCCGGCCTGGCCTTCGACCTCCTCCGCGAGCGCGAGGAGCGTCTGGGGATCACGGAGGTGACGGTGCCGGGCGAGCTGGCCGAGGCGTTCGCCCCGATGCTGGCCCGGCTCCGCCGATCCCCCGCGCTCTAGTCGACGATCTTGCGCAGCTGCTCGATCAGCTTGACCCGGCCCGCCGAGTCCGCGGCCAGCGGCGCGACGTTCAGCGTGGTGACCCCGGCCTCCGCGAACGCGGCGACCCGCTCCTTGACGTAGCCGGCGGGACCGATCAGCGAGATCGCCCGCACCAGCTCGTCCGGCACGGCGGCCGCGGCCTCTTCCTTCTTGCCGGAGAGGTAGAGCTCCTGGATGGTCGCGGCCTCGGCCTCGTAGCCGTAGCGGCAGGCCAGGTCGTTGTAGAAGTTCTTGCCCTTGGCGCCCATGCCGCCGATGTAGAGGGCCAGGTTGGGCTTGATCCACTCGAGCATGTGGTCGACGTCCTCGCCGATCGCGAGGGCCGGCCCGGCGTAGACCTCCAGCTCGCCGAGGCTCGGGTCGCGCTTGGCCTTGCCCTTGGCGAGCGACTCGCCCCACACGTCGTCGGCGCGCTCGGGATGGAAGAAGATCGGCTCCCAGCCCTCGGCGATCTCGGCGGTCAGCGCGACGTTCTTCGGCCCCAGCGAGGCGATCACGATCGGGATGCGCTCGCGCACAGGATGGTTGATCAGCTTGAGGGGCTTGCCCAGGCCGGTGCCCTTCTCGGCGGGCAGCGGGACCTGGTAGTACTTGCCCTGGTAGTTGACCTTCTCGCGGCGCCACACCTGACGGCAGATGTCGACGATCTCGCGGGTGCGGCCGAGCGGTGCGTCGTACGGCACGCCGTGGAAGCCCTCGATGACCTGCGGGCCGGAGGCGCCCATGCCGAGCACGAAGCGCCCGTCCGAGACGAAGTCCAGACCCGCCGCGGTCATCGCCATCAGCGACGGGGTACGGGTGTAGATCTGGAAGATGCCGGACGCGAGCTTGACCGTCTTCGTCTTCGCGGCGAGGAAGCCGAGCTGGCTCACCGCGTCGAAGGAGTACGCCTCGGCGACGAAAGCGATGTCGAGACCCGCGCGTTCGAGGTCCCCGACCTCCGCGACCGTCTCGGCGAAACCGCCGCTGTAGGTGATCTGCATTCCGATCTGCACCGGGCACCTCGTATCTGTTCGTTGGACGTTGCCTCGCACCCTACGCAGCGCGGCGCGGTAAACGTATGACAGAAGTGACCGTCTTCCGTGACCGAGTGACCCTACGATCGCGCCGTGAGACGAAAGAGGCGGATCGACTGGCCGCGCGCGCACGTGCTGGTGACCGGCGGCTCCCAGGGCATCGGCGCCGCGGTGGCCCGCGCCGCCGCGACCCGGGGTGCGACGGTCTCGATCCTCGCCCGCGGCGAGGAACGGCTGCGCGCGACGGCCGAGCCGATGGGCGCGAACTGGGCGGTCGCCGACGTCACCGACCCGGCGGGACTGTCGCGGGCGGTCGAGCAGCTCGAGGCCCGGTCCGGTCCCTGCGACGTGCTGGTCGCGTGCGCGGGCACCGCCCTGCCGGGGCGGTTCCTCGAGGTGCCGGTCGAGGAGTTCGAGTCGCAGATGCGGCTGAACTACCTGGGCGCGGTGCATGCGGCGCGGGCGGTGCTGCCGGGGATGCTCGCCCGAGGCCGCGGCACCGTGGTGCTGACCAGTTCGACCGCCGGTCTGATCGGGGTGGTCGGATACAGCGGGTACGCACCCACCAAGGCCGCCGTGCACGAACTCGCGCACTGCCTGCGCTACGAGGTGCAGCCGGCCGGGGTCACGGTCGCGGTGCTGTACCCGCCGGACACCGACACCCCCGGCTTGGCCGTCGAGAACACCCGCAAGCCGCCGGAGACCGTGGCCGTGTCCGGCGCAGTCGCGCCGGTCTCCGCCGACAAGGTCGCGGCCGTGGCGATGAAGGGGATCGAACAGGGCCGCCACCACATCTCGGTGGACCCGCTGACCCGCGTCCTGGTCCGCGCCGGCGGGATCGCCGAACCGCTGCTGCGCCCGTTCCTGGCGCGCACCATCCGCCGGTCCCTGGGCACACCGGGTTAGGGCAGCGTCCACACCACCGTGGTCGCGATCCAGAAGACGACGGCAGCCGCCGTCAGGAATCCCACCGAGATCACCAGCCCCAGCGTGTCGGTGCGCCGGCCCGGGCGCCGGCCCGGCTCCAGCCAGAAGCCCAGCACGCGGGTGACCAGTGGCATGACGACCCAGGTCAGGAGGCTGACCGAGGCGATGTTGCCGACCAGCAGGGCTGCCCACAGCTTCGCGCCCGGCCAGATCTCGGTGAGCGCGACGGTGAGGATCACGACGGTCGGGTACAGACCGACCAGCACCGAGAGCGCCGTCTTCCATGACGCGGTGGCGTCGGCCCCCGGCCCGGCCGCCGGGAACCACGACCCGTAGGGGTTCGCGATCTGGTGCACCTCGTACTCCTTGAAGTCGCGCCCCTCCGCGAGCAGCGCGGCGCGTTCGGGCGAGCCCAGCCACGCGTCGAGGTGTTCCGCGGTGTCGAAGCTGAAGACGATCGTCCAGCTGTTCTGGATCCCGGGCACCGGCCGGTGCAGCCGAGAGCCCCGGAATCCGGGGAACCCCTTCTCCGCCTCGACGACCCGCTGCTGCCAGGCCACGAACTCGTCCTCCCGGCCGGGCACGTGCGGGTGCGAGACCACCACCGTCACGACGTCGTCGTCGGCCTCGTCGACGAGCACGTGCTGGATCGGGGGCGCCTCGAAGAGGTCGGCGCCGCGGACCATCAGCTCGCGCCGGGTGTCGCTGTCGAGCCACCGTTTCAGGTTCGCGGTGCCGTCGAACCGGTAGACCACCGACCACCGAGACCCGGCGCCGGTGGGCCCGGTGACCTCGGCGCCGAGGAACCCGGCGAACGCCGCGGCGGCGCGGTCCACCTCGTCCTGCCAGCGCCGGAAGTCGGCGCGCCGGCCCGGGCTGACGCGTTGCGTCACGACCACCGTCGCCGGCGAGTGTCGCGGTGCGGCGGTGCCGGACTCCGACGACGGACTCATGGTGGGCCTCCCGACGGGACTCCCGACCAGAGTAGTCGCCGCCCATCCCGAAAGTGACCCACACCACTTCCCTTGTCGCGCTGTGGCCAAACCGACAATTTTGCACACCTGCGCAAGATTGCAGAACTCTGCAACATCGGTACCTTCGAGTAGGTGACCAGCCAATCCTGTCTGCGCGACCGTAAGAAGGCCGCCACCCGCTCGGCCCTCAGCAACGCCGCGGTCCGGCTCGCCCGGGCCGTCGGCGTCGACGCCGTCACCGCCGACGCCATCGCCGCCGAGGCCGGGGTCTCCACCCGCACCTTCCACAACTACTTCTCCTCCAAGGAAGAAGCGATCCTGTACCGCTTCGAGACCGAGGCGACGGTGTGGGTGGAGATGTTGCGCGCCCGGCCCGCGGACGAGCCGATCTGGGACTCCCTCGAACGACTGTCCCTCGACCTGGTCACCGACCCGGACCGCGACCTCGACGAGATGGTCGCGGTGATGGCGTTGGTCGAGGACAGTCCGGCGCTGATGACCCGCAAGGTGGAGATGCGTGGGCGCGTCACCCGGATCCTCGGCGAGGCCATCGCCGAGCGCACCGGTACCGACATCGACACCGACCTGTACCCGAACCTGCTGCAGATGGCCGCCGGTGCCGCCTGCAAGGCCGCAATCGAACTGTGGCTGCGCGGCACCTCCACCGCCACGTCCCCGGGAGAGCTTGTCTCCCAGTCATTTCGACAGCTGCGGGCCGGCCTGCCGCAGCCGCACCCCACCGCTCCCCAGTCCTGACAGTTCTCGACACCGAAGGGTCTTCCATGGCCACCTATCTTTATCGGATCGGCAAGTTCGCCTATCGGCGAAAAGGCACGGTCCTGGCGATCTGGCTCGCGATCCTCGTTCTCATGGGGGTGGGCGCCGCCACCCTGTCCGGCCCGACGAGCGACTCGTTCTCGATCCCCGGCACGCCCGCGCAGAAGGCTCAGGACCTGATGAGCGAGCGGTTCCCGGACTCGGGCAAGGACCCCTTCAGCTCGCTCAGCGCCCGGTTCGTCTTCGCCGCACCCGACGGTCAGACCCTCGCGACGCCCGCGAACGAGGCCGCGATGGACGCGGCGCTGGCGCAGGTCCGCGGCATCGACCTGGTCGATCCGGCCGCCAAGGCCGACCCCGCCGCGCCGGTTCCCGAGGGTGAGCGCTCCGCCGCGCTGGTCAACCCGGTCGTCGCCGACGCAGGCCTGACCGAGATGGCCACCGCGCAGGCCGAGCAGACCGGAAAGCCGCTCGACCAGGCCGTCGCCGACGCGCAGGCGCTGTCGCCGCTGAGCCCCGACAAGACCGTCGGCTACGTCGAGGTGCCCTTCAGCGGAGGCATGCAGGACGTCACGACCGACCTGACCGACCAGATCGACGCGGYCGCGCAGACCGCCCGCGACGCCGGCCTGACCGTGGAGGTCAGCGGCAGCGCCGCGCAGAAGGTCGACATGCCGGGCGGATCCGCGGAACTGGTCGGCATGGCCGTGGCGGCCGTGGTCCTGATGCTCACCTTCGGATCGCTGGTCGCCGCCGGGCTGCCCCTGATCTCCGCCATCATCGGCGTCGGCATCGGCAGCCTCGGCATCACCGTCGCGACCGGGTTCACCGAACTCGGGTCGATGACCCCGACGCTGGCCGTGATGATCGGTCTCGCCGTGGCGATCGACTACTCACTGTTCATCGTCTCCCGGTTCCGGCACGAACTCAGCGTCACCGACAGCCGCGAGGAGGCCGCCGGGCGCGCCGTCGGCACCGCCGGTTCCGCGGTGGTGTTCGCCGGCCTGACGGTGATCATCGCGCTGGTGGCGCTGCGGGTCGTCGGCATCCGCTTCCTCACCGAGATGGGCATGGCCGCCGCCTTCGCCGTGCTGATCGCGGTGCTCATCGCGCTGACCTTCCTGCCCGCGATGCTGGGCCTGTTCGGCCGCAAGGTGTTCGCCGGCAAGATCCCGTTCGTCAATCCCCGCGACCCCGAGTCCGGGTCGCTCGAACCGGGGCCGGCCAAGCGCTACGCCACCTGGGTGACGAAGCGTCCCGCCGTCCCGTTGATCGGCGGCGTGCTGCTGCTGGTGCTGCTCGCGCTGCCCGCCACCGGCCTGAAGCTGGCGTTGCCCAGCGAGGGCACCGGCGACCCGGCGACCTCCGCTCGGCAGGCCTTCGACCTGGTCAACGAGGGCTTCGGCCCCGGCCGCAACGGCCCGCTGCTCGTGGTGGTCGACGCCAAGGACGCGTCCGTCCCCGCCGAGCAGGCGTTCGGCGAGGTGCTGACCGCGGTCGCCGGTCAGCCCGACGTCACCAACGCGCAGATCATCGGCGTCAACCCGGCCGGCGACACCGCGCAGATCATGGTCACCCCGGCCGGCGCGCCGACCGACCAGAGCACCGTCGACCTGATGCAGTCCCTCCGTGACGGCGAGGCCGGCCTGCACGAGCAGATCGGCGTCAACTACGGCGTCACCGGGCAGACCGCGATCGAGACCGACATCTCGGACACCCTGCTCGACGCGTTGGTGCCGTACCTCGCGGTGGTCGTCGGCCTGGCGTTCCTGCTGCTGATGCTGGTGTTCCGGTCGATCCTGGTGCCGCTGACCGCGACCCTGGGCTTCCTGCTCAGCGTGCTCGCGACCTTCGGCGCCACCGTGGCGATCTTCCAGAACGGGTGGGGCGGACTGGTCGGCAACCCGCAGCCGCTGGTCAGCTTCATGCCGATCTTCCTGATCGGTGTGGTGTTCGGGCTGGCGATGGACTACCAGGTGTTCCTGGTGACCCGCATGCGCGAGGAGTACGTGCACGGGGCGTCCGCGAAGGACGCGATCACCATCGGCTTCAGCCATGGTTCCCGCGTCGTCACCGCGGCCGCGCTGATCATGATCTTTGTGTTCGGCGCGTTCATGGCCGAACCCAACTCGTTCATCAAGTCGATCGGCTTCGCGCTCGCCGCGGCGGTGTTCTTCGACGCCTTCATCGTCCGGATGGTGATCATTCCGGCGGTGCTGGCCCTGCTCGGCGACAGGGCTTGGTGGCTGCCGAAATGGCTGGACCGGATCCTGCCGAACATCGACATCGAGGGCGCGAAGCTCGAGCGCGACCTCCAGGCACCCGCGCCGTCCGAGCCGGAGGCGGTCGCCGCGCGCTAGCCGCTCCCCTACGATTGCCGCAGATCTGGCACCGTGTCCGCACCGTCTGGTGCGGGTGCGGTGCCAGAATCGTTTCGGGCACCAGTCTGGAGTCCCTCTGCGGAAGGCGACGACCAGTGGCATCGACCGAATCCGTACTGCGCACGGCCCGGTTCTGGTTGGCGCCGCTGGTGGTGGTCAGCGCCCTGATGTCGCTGCTCGYCGGGCTCTACCTGGGCGGCGTCCTCGACGCGCAGGAGGAACTGCACGACTTCCCGATCGCGCTCGTCAACCAGGACGAGGGCGACACCCCCGCCACGCCGGGCGCGGAGCCGGTGAACTTCGGCACCCAGATCACCGACGGACTGGTCGCGAACATCCCCGCCGACAAGATCGACCTGCAGCGGATCGGCATCGCGCAGGCGCAGCAGCGGCTCGCCGACGGCGACGTCTACGGCGCGATCGTGATCCCCAGCGACTTCAGCAAGCGCCTGCTGATCCTCGCCGAGGCCAGCGTGGTGCCCGGCGACGTCGAGAAGCCGATCATCACCGTCTACACCAACCCCCGCGCCGGGACGTACAGCGCGGGACTCGTCACCGGCGTCACGCAGCGCGCGCTCGACGAGGTGAACGCGACGGTCGGACGGCAGCTCACCGAGCAGGTCAACGCCCAGCTGGCGGGCATGGCGGGCGCCCCGCAGGTCGCGGGGGCCGCCCGGCTGACGCTGGCCACCCCGATCAACGTGGTCACCACGCCGTTCCACCCGCTGCCCGCGGGCACCGGCAGCGGGCTGTCCGCCTTCTACTACGCGCTGCTGCTCCTGCTGGCCGGCTTCACCGGCGGCATGATCGTGCACTCCCTGGTCGATGCCGCGCTGGGCTTCGCGCCGACCGAGTTCGGCCCCCGGTACGTGCACAACCCCGCCGTCGAGATCTCCCGGCTGCACACCCTGCTGGTCAAGTGGGGGGTGATGCTGGTGCTGGCCCCGCTGGTGTCCGGGCTCTACGTCGGGATCGGCCGGGCGCTGGGCATGCCGGTCCCGCACGGCCTCGGGCTGTGGCTGTACGGCGCGTTCGCCATCACCGCGGTGGGCGTCACCGCGCTGTCGGTACTGGCCGCCTTCGGCACCGCGGGCCTGCTGGTCAACCTCATCCTGTTCGTGATCCTCGGCCTGCCCTCCTCCGGCGCCACCATCCCGATCGAGGCGACGCCGCCGCTGTTCGGCTGGCTGGCGAACTTCGAGCCCATGCACCAGGTGTTCCTCGGCGCCCGGGCGCTGCTCTACTTCGACGGCGGCGCGGACCTCACCCACGCGGTCGGAATGACCGGAGTGGGGCTGCTGGTCGGGCTCCTGCTCGGCCTGGTGGTGACCCGGCTCTACGACGTGAAGGGTTTCCACCGCGGGACGGCGGCACCCGGCCAAGAGCAGGCGCCGACGACGCCGTGACGGGGAGTCGGATAGACTCCGCTGCGGTGTGTACACACACAACGCCTTCGTAGCTCAGGGGATAGAGCAACCCTCTCCTAAAGGGTAGGTCGCAGGTTCGAATCCTGCCGAGGGCACCACACTGCCGGTAGGGCGAGCACCCGCCGGGCAGGCCGCGCCGCACCGAGCGCCATTCCACCACTTTCACCCCCGCGGGATGAGGCCCGGGAGGCAGGTTCGCCGGGATGCTGAGGGCTCCACTGGTGCGAACTCAGGAGCGGCGAGGCATGGGCAATGCAAAGGATCTGACTGCGGATTTGAACAGGATCGGCGTTCCGGACCGGGTGGAGACCCCGCTCGGCACGTTCGAGTTCTTCGACGGTGTACCGCTGCCCGACTCGACCCGCGCGCTGTACGACGGCCTGGACTTCGTGCGCGGCATCGACGCCTTTCTCAACGCCGTGCCCGGAGCGTCCCTGGTGGCGATGCGGCGCGGCCTTCGCAGCGTCGGCGTCGACGGTCTCAACGTCCTCGGCGTCACCGATCCCCGGGCCAACTCGGGGAGCTACTTCCTGACCCCGAACACCGCGACCGCGTACGGGACCATGTTCATCGACCTGCACGACGGACCGGTCGTCATCGAGCCGCCGACGAACTCCCTGTGCGTCGTCGACGACTTCTGGTTCCGGTACGTGACGGACATGGGCATCGCCGGACCGGACAAGGGGGAGGGCGGAAAGTACCTGTTCCTCCCGCCCGGCTACACCGGCGACGAGCCCGAGGGCTACTTCGTCTGTCGCACACCCACTTTCACCAACTGGGTGGTCTTCCGTGCCCTCGACGGGATCGAGGCCGTCAAGCAGTCCCGTGTCTACCGGCTCTCCGAGTCGGCCAATCCGCCCGAGATGACGTTCGTCAACATTGCGGAGGAGAAGTTCAACACCGTCCACTCGAACGACTTCTCCTTCTTCGGCGAGGTCGACGAACTGATCCAGGAGGAGCCGCCCGGTTCGCTCGACCCCGAGCGGGCGGGTCAGCTCGCCGGGATCGGCATCAAGCACGGACGACCGTTCGAACCGGACGACCGGCTGAAGAAAATCCTCGACTCGGCGGCGAAGACCGCCGCGGGCATCAGCCGGGCGCTCGCGTACTTCCCGCGCGGCACGGAGAACTTCACGTTCGAAGAGGCGTCCTGGAAGGACGGGTTCGTCGGCGGCAGTTACGAATTCCTGCACGAGCATGCGCGCCTGCTCGATGCCCGAACCCTGTTTCACTACATCGCCACCGTCATCACGCCGGCGATGGCCCACGCCCAGGTGGGGGCGGGCTCCGCCTACACCTACACGGCCCAGGACTCGCAGGGGCGCCTGCTGGACGGCGCGAAGACCTACCGGCTCGTGCTCCCCCCGAACCCCCCGGCGAAGAACTTCTGGTCGGTCGACGTCTACGACACCCAGACCCGGTCGCTGCTGCAGACGGACAACCCGTACCCGAGCCTGATGAGCCTCACCGGCACCGTCCAGGAGGAGCAGGACGGGTCGATCGTGCTTTGGTTCGGACCGAGCGCGCCGGCCGGGAAGGAAGCGAACTGGATCCAGACCGTCGCCGACAAGAGCTGGTGGCCCGTCCTTCGCATCTACGGCCCGCTCCAGCCGTGGTTCGACAAGGCCTGGCAGCCCGGCGAGATCGAAGAATCCAGCTAGCCAAGGAAACTCCCGGGGTCGACGAGGGGCAACAGTGGAGCGGCCGAACGCCGCCCCACTGTTGCCCCGGACCCACGGTCCATGCACTATGTCCGGGTGCGCCGAATCGGACATCGCCCCGTCATGCTCACCCTCGTAGCGGTTTCCGCGCTGGCGCTGAGCGGATGTTCGACCGCCACCACCAACGCGGACATCGACGCCGGCGCCACCTCGACCGGGTATCCGGTCGCCTTCACCAAGCTGCCGTCGACCGCCGCGGTCAGTACCTGCGGACCGAGCAGCGAGGCCACCGTCAAGAAGGGCACGCTCACCATCGCGACGGACTCGCCGGCCTACGAGCCGTGGTTCGTCGGTGACAACCCCGCCAACGGCACGGGCTTCGAGGGCGCGGTCGCGAAGGCGGTCTACGAGAAACTCGGCTACCAGGCCGGGCAGGTGGAGTTCGTCCGGGTGCCGTGGGGCGAGGCAATGGCGCCGGGCCCCAAGGACTTCGACTTCGACATCAACCAGTTCACCATCGTCGGCGAGCGCCGCGACGCCGTCGACTTCTCGTCGCCGTACTACGCGGTGGCGCAGTCGATCGTCGCGATGAACGGCACCCCGGCCGCCACCGCCCGCAACCTCAATGACCTGACCCCCTACCGGCTCGGCGCCCAGCGCGGCTCCACCAGCCTGGCCGCGATCACCGGGACCATCCGGCCCGCGCAGCCGCCCGTCGAGTTCGACACCACCGACGACGCGAAGGCCGCGCTCACCGCCGGGACCGTCGACGCCCTCGTCGTGGACATCCCCACCGGATTTCAGATCACCGAGTCGGATCTGCCGAACAGCGCTCTGGTGGGCCAGTTCCCACGACCGAACTCCGTCACCGAGTTCTTCGGCCTGGTGCTGGAGAAGAACAGCCCGATGACCCCGTGCGCGTCGGCCGCGGTGGACTCGCTCTACGCGGACGGGACCCTGGACCGGCTCGCCCAGACCTGGCTCATCGACACCGGCGACGCCCCCGTGCTCGAGTAGCCCTGTCCTCGAACGGCTTACGAATACAGCGAGACGAAGGTGCGCAGCGAAGCCTCGATGTCGCCCTTGAGCGCCCGCGCCACGCCGGATCCGATAGGGCCGAACAGCGGGGCGCCGCCGAGGTCGATGTCGAGTTCCACCTCCGAGCCGGCCCCCTTGGACCGCACCGACAGGGTCATCTTGATCTTGACGCCGCCCTTGCCGTCACCCGCGAGCACCAGGTTGCGCGGCGGTGTGTAGCCGGTCAGGACCCACTTGACCCGGTTGCGAAGCCCCTTGACCGAGACCACCGACTCCGCGGTGGTGCCCGTCGCGAGGTGCTCGGGAATCTGGCTGCGCCAGCCGTCGTGGATCGAGAGCCACCGATCGAATTCGGTCAGGGCACTTGCCTTTTCCCACGCCACCTCGGGCGCGAGGGGAACGTCGACCGAGACCTTCAGCTTTGCCATTGACGCATGGTAGCCAACGGGGAAACGAAGCACCCCGCACCTGGGTACAGGGGGCACCAGGTGCGGGGCACGTTTCGCGTCTGCAGGGACGGTCCGGTCGCGTCAGTGCGCGACCGCCTTCTCCACGCCGACGCCGGTCAGGGAGCGCACCTCCATCTCGGCCTGCTTGCCCGCGTCCTCGAGCTTCCTACGGCCCACGTAGGTGCCGACGATGCCCAGCACGAAGGCCAGCGGGATGGACACGATGCCGGGGTTCGCCAGCGGGAACCAGGCGAAGTCGGCGTCGGGGAACATCGAGGTCGGAGTGCCGGAGACGGCCGGCGAGAAGACGATCAGCGTCAGGCAGCTGAGCAGGCCACCGTAGATGCTGAACAGCGCGCCGGTGGTGTTGAATCCCTTCCAGAACAGCGAGTACAGCAGGGTCGGCAGGTTCGCCGACGCCGCGACCGCGAAGGCCAGCGCCACCAGGAAGGCGATGTTCTGCCCCATCGCCAGGATGCCGAGCACGATTGACACCAGGCCGATGACCACCACGGTGATCCGCGAGACCCGGACCTGCTCCTCCTCGGATGCGTTGCCGCGCTTGATGACACTGGCGTAGATGTCGTGGGCGAAGGACGCCGACGCGGTGATCGCCAGGCCCGCGACCACGGCCAGGATGGTGGCGAACGCGACCGCGGAGATGATCGCCAGGAAGACCGTGCCGCCGAGCTCGAAGGCCAGCAGCGGAGCCGCCGAGTTCTCCTTTCCGGGCGCGGCCAGGATGGCGTCGGGTCCGACCAGCTTCGCGGCGCCGTAGCCGAGCACCAGGGTGAACAGGTAGAAGGCGCCGATGAGGCCGATGGCCCAGGTGACCGAGCGACGGGCCTCCTTCGCGGTGGGCACGGTGTAGAAGCGCATCAGCACGTGCGGCAGGCCGGCGGTGCCGAGGACCAGCGCGAGGCCGAGGGAGATGAAGTCGAGTCGCGTCATCGAGCTGAGGCCGTACTTGGCGCCCGGCGCCAGCACGTCCCGGCCCGCGACCGCCTCGTTGGTGGAGCTGTTGACCATGGCCTGCGCGTCGGCGAGCAGCTGCGAGAAGTTGCCCTTCACCGCGAACAGGACCAGCACGAACATGATGCCCGCGCCGAGGATCAGCAGCACGGCCTTGACCATCTGCACGTAGGTGGTGCCCTTCATGCCGCCGATCAGCACGTAGACGATCATCAGCAGGCCGACCACGGTCACCACGATCGCCTGGCCGACCTTGTCGTGGATGTCGAGCAGCAGCGCGACGAGTCCGCCGGCGCCTGCCATCTGGGCGAGCAGGTAGAACAGCGAGACCACCAGGGTGGACAGCGCCGCGGCCATCCGCACCGGCCGCTGCTTGAGCCGGAAGCTCAGCACGTCCGCCATGGTGAACCGGCCGGTGTTGCGCAACAACTCCGCGACCAGCAGCAGGGCCACCAGCCAGGCCACCAAGAATCCGATCGAGTAGAGGAAGCCGTCGTAGCCGTAGACCGCGATGGCGCCGGCGATGCCGAGGAAGGACGCCGCCGACAGGTAGTCGCCCGCGATCGCGAACCCGTTCTGCGGGCCGGAGAACTGGGCGCCGCCGGTGTAGAAGTCCGACGCCTTGGTGGTGGTGCGGCTGGCGCGGATCACGATGGTCATGGTGATGACGACGAAGGCCACGAAGATGGCGATGTTGAGCATCGGGTTGCCGACATCGGCCGACGATGCCGCGAGGATGGTGTTCACAGCTGGGGGCCTTCCAGTTCTTCGCGGATCGCCGAGGACCGCGGATCGAGTTCACGGTTCGCGAACCGCACGTAGAGGCCGGTGATCACGAAGGTCGTCACGAACTGGCCGAGCCCGAGGATCAGGCCGAGGTTGACGTTCCCGATGACCTTGGTGGCCATGAAGTCGCTGGCGTACGTCGCCAGCAGCACGTAGACGGCGTACCAGAGCAGGAAGAAGGCCGTCATCGGGAACACGAAGTTCCGCAGCCGGCGTCGGAGGTCCTGGAACTCCGGGCTCGCCTGCATGTCGATGAAGGCCTGCTCGTCCGGTGCCGCCCGTTCGGGCGAGCCTTCCGGAATCACATCGGCTGTGGTCACTGCGAACTCCTCGAGCGGGGTACGTGGATGGAGCGGTTGACCGATGACGCTAGTGAGATGCGGGTCACAGCCGCAGCCTGTGGCGGCGGTCACACGCCGAGGGGTCGAGGTGGGCGCCAGGCGGTCGGCCGAGCGCGACGAACGGCTAGCGGGAACGCAGCCCCGTCGCCCGGTCCGAGCCCACGTCGAGCCGCTCCGGCGCGTGCATCCGGGTGAAGATCAGCCCCACTCCGGCGGGCACCCGGCCGCGCGTCGCCCCGCTGACGAGCACCATCACCGCGAACGCCAGCGGCACGCTCACCGCGGCGGGGTAGCCGACCAGCGCGGCGGGCCAGCCGCCCCACAGTCCGCCGTCGACGCCACCCGCGACCGTCACCGCCGCCGCCAACCCCGACACCAGGCCGCCGACCACCATCCCGGCCGCCGCCCCGGCTGCGGTCAGCCCGCGCCACCAGATGCCCAGCACCAGCAGCGGGCACAGCGTCGACGCCGCCACCGCGAACACCAGACCGACGGTGCGCGAGAGGTCCAGCGAGACCACCCCGACCGCCAGCACCAGCGGAATCGCCCCGGCCAGTACTGCCGCCAACCGGAAGTCGCGCACCCGCCCGCGCAGCACGTCGGTGCTCAGCACGCCCGCGACGCTGACCAGCAGGCCCGAGGAGGTGGACAGGAACGCCGCGAGCGCGCCCGCCGCGACCAGCGCCGCCAGCAACTGGCCGCCGAGACCGGAGAACACCGATCCCGGCAGCAGCAGCACCGCGGCGTCGGAGGCCCCGGTGATGAGCAGTTGCGGCACCCACAGCCGGGCGAAGGCGCCCAGCAGCGTCGGGAACAGGTAGAACACCCCGAGCAGGCCGATCACCGCGAGCGAGGTGGCGCGGGCCGTCCGGCCGTCCGGGTTGGTGTAGAAGCGGACCAGCACGTGCGGTAATCCCATGGTGCCCAGGAAGATCCCGATCATCAGGGAGTAGACCTGGTAGATCGGGTGGGACCCGCCGAACCCCCAGCCGGGCTCGAGCCACTGCGCCTCGGTGGCGGGGGCGCCCGCCACCACCGGCACCGGCGCGCCCGCGTCGAGCACCAGCACGGTGCCGGCGCCGAGTTCGTGTTCGCCCGGGCCGAGCGAGACCGGGCCCTCGACCGGCGCGTCGTCGACGGTCCCGCTCACCTGCGCGTGCAGCGTCTCCGAGACCTGCACGACGACGTCGGTGGTGATGTCGACGGTGGTGCGCGCGCCGACGGTCGGCGGCGCGGGCGACGCCAGATCGTATGCACCGCCGAAGAAGTGCACCGACAGCACCACGGCGGGCACCGCGACCGCGGTGAGCTTGAGCCAGTACTGGAAGGCCTGCACGAAGGTGACCGACCGCATCCCGCCGCCGACCACGTTCCCGATCACGATCAGCCCGACCACCAGCGCGCCCACCCACGCCGGGATCCCGAGCAGGATGCCCAGCGTCAGCCCGGCGCCCTGGAACTGCGGCACCATGTAGAGGATGCAGATCACCACCACCACCAGCATGGCCAGCCGGCGCACCCGAAMCGAGCCGAGCCGGAACTCGGCGAAGTCCGGCACGGTGTAGGCCCCCGAACGGCGCAGCGGCGCCGACACGAACAGCAGCAGCCCGAGGTAGCCGGCGGTGAACCCGACCGGATACCACAGCGCGTCCGCGCCGTACTTGGCGATCAGCCCGGCGACGCCCAGGAACGAGGCGGCCGACAGGTACTCGCCGGAGATGGCGGCGGCGTTCAGGCGTGGGCCGACGCTGCGCGAGGCCACCAGGAAGTCGGAGGTGGTGCGCGCCAACCGGACTCCGTACAACCCGATGACGACGGTCGCGACGGCGGCAACCACCAGGACCAGGAGTGTGACGACGGGGAGCGGCTGACCGGACATGGCGGCCCGCTCAGTCGTCGGCCAGGTCGACGAATTCCTGCTCGGTGCGTTCGGCCAGCCGGCAGTAGAGCCGGGCGACGCCGTAGAGCAGCGGGTACACCGCCACCCCGAGCACCAGCCACGGCAGCCGGATCCCGAAGACCGCGACGCCGCTCAGCGCCGGGAACGCGAGCACCAGCAGCGGGATCAGGCCCAGCAGCGCCGCGGCGAGCACCGCGATCCGCAGTGCCAGTCCGAGTTGCGCGCGCACCAGCGCCCGGACCATCACCTCGCCGACCTCGGTCTGTTCCTGGACCTCCACCCGGGTCCGCACCACGCGGGCCCCGTGCCGGTCCGCGAGGACCACCCGCTGCCGGGCCCGCGGCGGGCCGTCGGCGACGCTCACCGGGGAGACCAACTCTGCCGGGGCGCCCGCACCAGCCGGTCCTTGAGTTCGCGGGTGTGGCGACGGCTCACCGGCAGTTCCACCGTCGGGCCGTCGGCGGTGGCGCGCAGGCACACCACGATGCCGGTGCCCGCGGTGCGGATTCCGGTGACCAGCGGCAGCGCCACCAGGTAGGAGCGGTGCACCCGCAGGAAGCCGGCCGGCTGCCACCGGGACTCCAACGCGGAGATGGGGATTCGCACCAGGTGCGAGCCGGACGCGGTGTGCAGCCGCGTGTAGTCGCCGTCCGCCTCCACCCATGCCACCGCCGAGCGGCGCACCAGGGTGGTGACCCCGCCCAGCTCCACGGGGATGACCTCGTCGGCGTCGGGCTCGGCGCCGGCCGCCTCGACCTGCGGTCCGCGCTGCTGACGCTGCGCGAGGATCCGGCGCACCGACTCCGCCAGCCGCTCCTCGCGCAACGGCTTGAGCAGGTAGTCCACGGCGCCGAGGTCGAAGGCGTCGACCGCGCGGTCGTCGTGGGCGGTCACGAACACCACCACCGGCGGGCGCACGAACGCGGCGAGCACCCCGGCCAGCTCGAGGCCGTCCAGACCGGGCATGTTGATGTCGAGGAAGACCGCGTCGATGGGTGCGGCGTGTCCGAGCCGGTCCTTGATCACCCGCAGCGCCGTCGTCGCGTCGCCCGCGGTGAGGATCTCCCCCACGCCGTCCTGCGCGCGCAACAGGTAGGCCAGCTCGTCGAGAGCGGGTCGCTCGTCGTCCACGGCCAGCACCGTCAGTGGGGCCTCGCGGGTCCCCTCGGCATTCTGCGTCACAACGAATCCATCGTGCCATGCCCGCCGGTCATGCCCGGATTCCGGCACGGAACTTGGGCACCCGCATGCTGACCTTGGTGCCCGCCCCCGGTGCGGTCTCCACCACCAGGCCGTAGTCGTTGCCGAACGCCGCCCGCAACCGGTCGTCGACGTTGGCCAGGCCGACGTGTGCGGACTCCTTCGCGCTGGGCCGGCCGGGACCGGACTCGACGGCGTCCAGAGATCCCGAGCGCAGCACGTCCGGATCCATCCCGACGCCGTCGTCCTCCACGCTGATCACGCAGTCGGTGCCCTCGTCCGCCGCGACGATGGTGACCGTGCCGCCGTGCTGCTTGCCGGAGAGACCGTGCCGGACAGCGTTTTCCACCAGCGGCTGCAATGCCAGGAACGGCAGCACCACGTTGAGCACCTCGGGTGCCACCTGCAGCCGCACCTCGAGCGCGCTGCCGAACCGGGCACGTTCGAGGGTGAGGTAGCGGTCGATGTTGCGCAGCTCGTCGGCGAGGAGCGTGTACTCCCCCGCGGACCGGAACGAGTACCGGGTGAAGTCGGCGAACTCGAGGATCAGCTCCCGGGCGCGGGCCGGGTCGGTCCGCACGAACGACGCCACCGTGTTGAGCGCGTTGTAGATGAAGTGGGGGCTGATCTGCGCCCGCAGCGCCCGGACCTCCGCCCGGTCCAGCCTGGCGCGCGAGGCGTCGAGTTCGGCCAGCTCGATCTGGCTGCTCGCGTACCGGGCCACCTCGGTGACGGCGCCGAGCACCCCCGGCCCCGGATCCGTGGTGGCGACCACGCCGAGCACCCCGATCACCCCGGCGTCCTCGACCAGCAGCGGCTGCGCGATCAACGCCCGGGCCGCGGTGGCGCCGAGTTCGGCCTGCTCGACCAGGACCTGCCGTTCTCCCTCGACCGCGCGGGCCGCCGCCACCCCGAACGCCTCGGAGAGCTGCTGGTGCGGTCCGTGCCAGACCAGCAGCCGACCCTCGGCGTCGGCGATCGCCAGGGCCGCGCCACCGGTGAGCTGGCGCAGGTACGGGGCGGCCTCGGCCGCCGAGGTCGCGTCCAGTCCGCGGCGCAGCGGTCGGGCGGCCAGGGACGCGGTGTGCAGGGTGTCGTGGACCGCGCGCTCCGCGGGGGTGGTGAGCGCCTGCCGGGTGCGTAGCCACACCACCACGACGCCGACCACGAGGGCCACCGCGACCACCCCCAGCAGGGCGAGAACCGTTGTGCTCACGGGGTGTCCGCGTCGAGCCTGGCCGTCAGGGTGCGCGGCGCCACCGTGCGGTACGCGTCCTCGACGATGTCCGCCACCTCGTCCCAGTCCACGCCCACGTCGAGGTACACCCCCACCCATCCGCGGGTCCCCACGTAGGGCGGACGGAAGTACCGCTGGGGATCGCGTTCGACCCAGTCCTGCTGCGCCCCGGCCGGTGCCGCGGCCCAGAAGGCGAGGCGGTCGTCGTGATGGTGGTCGGCGAGGCTGGCGAACTGCGGTGCCCGGCGGACGAACCAGGCGGGTTCGCCGTGGCTGACCCGTTCCGTCGCCTCCGGCAGGGCCAGGCACAGCGCCCGCAGGCGATCGAGCGGAGTGGTCGCGGTCATGGGGACGACGCTACGACAGCGGAGGCCCGCCCACCGCAACCACGCGCCTTCACCAGCGCTGTCGCTGCACCCGGGACTCCGCCACCGCCTCCTCCATGTCGAGTGTCTCCAGCACCCGGCGGAGCACCTCGTCGTCGAGGTCGCCGGAGTCCCGGGCCGCGATCAGTGCCCGGCGCTGGGCCTTGAGCACCCGGCTGCGCAGCCGGTTGAACAGCGCACTGGCCTGCATCGCCTTGACCTCGTGCTCGCCGACGTCCTCCACCCGGTCCGCCGCCATCCGGGCCTCGGCCGAGCGCCGGACCCGCTCCGCGACCTCCAGCATCTCCTTGCTCGCGATGCCCGTCGGCGGATCCTCGAGCACGTCCCGCAGCGACTGCTCGGCGGCCTCGAGGGAGACCTTGCGCGCATAGGCGACCTGCTCCTCGGTGCGGCGCTCCTCGTCCGGGTCGGCGACGTCGAGTTTCCGGATCAGCAGCGGCAGCGTCGACCCCTGGATCAGCAGGGTCCCGACGGCGACGGTGAAGGCGACAGCCTGGATGACCCCGCGGCCCGGGAACGGATCGCCGGCCAACGTCACCAGCGGCACGCCGGACGCCGCGACGAGGGTGACCACGCCGCGCATCCCGGCCCACGACACCACCAGGTTCTGCCGCCAGTTCAGCGGGTCGCCCGGCCGGGCACCGCCGCGCCTGCGGACGATCGAGCTGGTAGCCCGGCGCAGACCCCAGTTCAGGAAGATCCAGGCCGGGCGGACCACCATGACCAGGGCCAGCACCACCAGCCCGTACCCGAACACGTGCAACACCGGCAGCCCGTCGGCGCGCACGTCCTCGACCACCGATTTCAGCTGCAGGCCGATGTACGCGAAGACGAACGTCTCGAGGACCAGGTCGACGGTCGGCCACACCGATCGTTCCTGGATCCGCGTCGCCACCGACTCGTCGCCGGCGCTGCGCCCCATCACGAACCCGGCCGTGACGACGGCGAGCACCCCGGAGGCGTGGATCTGCTCGGCCGCGAGGTACGCGGTGAACGGCAGCACCAGACCCAGCACCGTCTCCATCGGGGAGTCCTCGATCCGGGACCGCACCAACCGGACCGCCACCGCGAAGGCGAGCCCGACCAGCACCCCGCCCGCGGTCTCGTAGAGGAAGAACACGACCGGCGAGTCGATGGCGATCTTCCGGCCCGTCACCGCGGCCGTGGTCAGCGCGAACAGGGTCAGCGCCGTCGCGTCGTTGACCAGGCTCTCGCCCTTGAGGATGGCCATGATCCGGGTCGGCAGGCCGAGCCGCCGGCCGACCGCGACCGCGGCGACCGCGTCGGGCGGGGCCACCACCGCGCCGAGCACCAGCGCGGCGCCGAGGGTGAACTCCGGCACCAGCCAGTCGGCGAAGAACCCCACCGCCAGGGTGGTCACCAGCACCATGCCGATGCCGAGCCGCAGGATCGACCCGAGGTTGCGGCGGAAGGTGTTGAAGGAGAAGTCGAGGGCAGCCGAGTACAGCAGCGGGGGCAGCACCACCCCGAGCATCAGTTCGGGCGCGATCTCCAGTGACGGAACGCCGGGCACGAAGGAGGCCGCCGCGCCGATCGTGACGAGCACCAGGGGAACCTGGAGGTCGAGGCGCTTGGCGAACCCGGCGACGACGATGGCCGCGATGACCACGAAGAGCAGGGTGGTGATGTCCATCCGTCAGCCGACCGCGCAGCTGCCGCCCCTGCCGGGCAGTCGGTGCCGGTTGGCGGCAACCATCCGGTAGGCCAGGTCCTGTACCTGCCGGATCCCGGGAATTCGATAGATGTACAACGGCATTCGGCTGCCGATCACCCCGGACAGTGCCGCGTTGATCGCGCCGGCGCCCGCGTACCGGTCGCCGCGGGAGTCCACCGCCCAGGCCCGTTCGAGCGCCTCGTCCTTGCTCACGCCGAAACGCTCCGTCGCGCCGGGCTGCTGCAACGCCGTCGCCGTGACCCGGCCGCGGCGGTCCAGTCGCCGCAGCCACCCGGCGCAGTACACACAGAAGCCGCAGTCCCGGTCGAAGAGCAGCTCCACGGTGTATCCGGCGGAGGGCGGTCTGACGGGCATTGCGGCTCCTGAGTGTGGCCGGCTTCTCGCGGACTACTGCTTCGGCGGGATGACCTTCTTGGCTGCGTCCTGCGCCTTGTCGACGTGCTGGGCGTACTTGCCGCCGGTCTTCTGGTCGACGATGTCGCCGGCCTTGTCGATCGCGCCCTCGATCTTGTCCGAGTGCTCAGAGGCGAGCTGCTGTCCCTTGCCGAAGAGGCCCTTCAGCGTATCCATGAAGCCCATCGTGGTTCCTCCTCCGACGCCCGGACCGGGCGCCTGTCGTCGAGGGGCGGTCCCCCCGCTCAGACCCAGTCTCACAGCTTTGCCGGACGCACGCCACAGGTAGGGCATGCTGGTCAGCCCGCCGGAGACTCAGGAAGCGAGAACACGCGGCGCTTGTCGCCGGACAGCAGTCCGGACACCCACCAGCCCAGCTCCACCAACACGATCCCCACGCCGCCGCAGACGATCGCAGTGGTGGTGGCGGCGATGTTGGACGGGTCCAGCTTGAAGAACTCGCGGGTGAACGGGAGCGCGAAGAGCACCAGGTAGCCGCCCACCGACCCCGCGATCAGCACGATCTTCCACCACACGTACGGCCGCGCGACGATGGCCAGCACCCACAGCGCGATCATGATCAGGGTGATCAGCGCCGTGGTACTGGCCTGGACCTGCTGGGTCGGCGTGGACTCGGGACCGGCGTAGACCAGCACGTAGGACACGAACGACGCCACCCCGATCACCACGCCCGACGGCACCGCGAACCGCATCACCCGCGAGACGAAGCCGGTGCGAGCGCGCTCGTTGTTCGGTGCCAGCGACAGGATGAACGCCGGGATGCCGATGGTGAACCAGGCCGCGATGGTGACGTGCCGAGGCAGGAACGGGTACGGCAGCGGGTCGAAGTGCAGCACCTGGGACAGGAGGCCGGACAGCCCGATCAACAGGGCCAGCAGCACCGAGTAGACGGTCTTGGTAAGGAACAGATTGGAGACGCGCTCGATGTTGCCGATCACCCGGCGGCCCTCGCCCACCACGTAGGGCAGGGTGGCGAACTTGTTGTCCAGCAGCACGATCTGCGCCACCGCGCGGGTGGCCGCGCTGCCCGAGCCCATCGCCACCCCGATGTCCGCGTCCTTGAGCGCGAGCACGTCGTTGACGCCGTCGCCGGTCATCGCGACGGTGTGGCCGCGCGACTGCAGCGCGCCGACCATCTCCCGCTTCTGGTCCGGCCGGACCCGGCCGAAGGTGGTCGCCTCGTCGAGCGCATCCGCGAGTTCCTCTCGCCCGGAAGGCAACTCGCGGGCATCGACGGGGCGGTCGCCGCCGGGCAGGCCCAGTGAGCTGGCGACGGCACCGACCGAGACCGCGTTGTCGCCGGAGATGACCTTGACGGACACGTGCTGCTCGGCGAAGTACTCCAGGGTCTCGGCGGCGTCGGGCCGCACCCGCTGCTCGAGGATCACCAGCGCCCGCGGGGTCACCCGGCCGGGCGCGGCGGCGTCGTCCACCGGCAGGTCGCTGCTGCCCAGCAGCAGCACCCGCAGCCCCCGCGCGCCGGCCTCCTCCGCCTGACGGGCGGGGTCGCTGGCCGGGTCGAGCAGCACGTCGGGCGCGCCGAGCACCCAGTTCCCGTTGTCGCCGTAGGAGATTCCGCTCCACTTCTTGGCGGACGTGAAGGGGGCGATCCCGGTCGAGGTCCAGCCCGGGTCGTGGTCGATCGCCTCGGCGATCGCCAGCATGCTGGCGTTGGGACGCGGGTCGTCCCCGGCGAGGGCGGCCAGCGCGTCACGCACCACCGCCTCTCCCCCGTCGCCGAGGACCCTCAGCTCGGACAGTCGCATCCCGTTCTCAGTGAGGGTGCCGGTCTTGTCTGCGCACACCACGTCGACCCGGGCCAGGCCCTCGATCGCGGGCAGTTCCTGCACCAGACACTGCCGCCGGCCGAGGCGGACGACGCCGACCGCGAACGCGAGGGAGGTCATCAGCACCAGGCCCTCGGGCACCATCGGGACCAGCGCGGCCACCATGCCGTTGAGCGCGTCGGGCAGTGCCTGCTTGCTGACGAAGAGCTGGTTGTAGACGATCATCAGGCCCGCCGGAATCATCAGGTATGTGATGAACCTGAGAATCTTGTCGACGCCGCTGCGCAGTTCCGAGTGCACCAGCGTGAACTTGCTGGCCTCCTCCGCGAGCCGCGCCGCGTAGGCGTCCTTGCCGACCTTGGTGGCCTGGTAGGCGCCGCTGCCGGACACCACGAAGCTGCCCGAGAGGATCTGCGCCCCGGGCGTCTTGTGCACCGGGTCGGCCTCGCCGGTGAGCAGCGACTCGTCGACCTCGAGCGCCTCGCCCTCGACCAGTGCCCCGTCGACGACGATCTGGTCGCCCGCGCCGAGTTCGATGATCTCGTCGAGCACCACCTCGTTCGGTGCCACCGTGACCGACTGTCCGTCGCGGCGGACCTGCGGCCTGGCCTGGCCGACGATCGCGAGCTTGTCCAGGGTCTGCTTGGCCCGGACCTCCTGGATGATGCCGATGGCGCTGTTCGCGACGATCAGCAGTCCGAACATGCCGTCGATGACGGACCCGGTGGCGAGCACGATGATCAACAGCACCCCGAGGATGGCGTTGATCCGGGTGAAGACGTTGGCACGGACGATGTCCCGCACCGAGCGGCTCGCCCGACCGGGCACGTCGTTGGTCCGGCCGTCGGCCCGGCGGCGGGCCACCTGGTCCGCGGTCAGCCCCACCGACGGGTCGACGTCGGCGTGCAGGGGCGCGGTCACGACGGATGCGCCCGGAAGGTCCTCGTTGGCCATGAACGCCAGGTTATGCCAGCCGGAGCCACCAGTGCCGCTGCACGCCGGGCCGCAGCACGTCGATCCGCTGACCGGGCATCGGCACGCTGACCCGGGTGCCGGACTCGCGGGCCGCCGTCAGCAGTCGCGTCACCGGCTCGGCCCAGGGGTGGAAGGCCAGGTTGAAGGTGGCCCAGTGCACCGGGACCAGCACGCCGGCCGCGTCGTCGCCCGCGTTGAGGTCGGCGTGCATCCGGACCGCCTCCTCCGGGTTCATGTGGATGTCGGGCCAGTGCTCGTCGTACGCGCCGACCGGCAGCAGCGTCAGGTCGAAGGGTCCGTGCCGCTGCCCGATCTCGACGAAGCGCGGGGTGTACCCGGTGTCACCGCCGAAGAACGCGCGGTGCCGCGGCCCGCGGATCACCCACGACGACCACAGCGTCGTGTTGCGGGCCAGTCCGCGGCCGGAGAAGTGCCGGGCCTCGGTGCAGGCGACGGTGAGCTCGCCGAGCACGACCTCCTGGTCCCAGTCCAGTTCGACGATCCGGTCCTCGGGGACCCGCCAGCTGCGCAGGTGCGCGCCGATCCCGGTCGGCACCACGAACGGTGCGGTCTGGGTGCGCAGCAGTGCCTCGACGGTCGACTTGTCCAGGTGGTCGTAGTGGTCGTGGGAGACGACGACGGCGTCCACCCGCGGCAGGTCCTCGATCCCGACCGGCGTCGGGTGCAGGCGCAGCGGCCCGACCAGCCGGGACGGCGAGACGCGGTCGCTCCACACCGGGTCGGTCAGCACCCGGTACCCGTCGACCTCGATGAGCGCGCTGGCGTGCCCGTACCAGGTGACGGCCAGGTCGGCGGCGGCCGCGGGGGCCAGCGGCGTGGCCAGCGGGATGGCCTGGCGTGGCCGGCCCAGCCGGCCACGGGTGAGCAGCGCCGAGACGATGCTCGAGTCGGAGCCGCCGACCACCTGGCGGCTGGGTTCGGTGTTGTGGAAGCGCCGGTCGCGGTACCGCGCCGAGCCCATCGCGTGCGGGGCGATCGCCGAGGTCGACGCGCCGATCTGGGACCGCACACCCCAGCCCGCCCGGACCAACGCCGCTACCCCGGCCAGCGCGACACCCGCCGCGAAGGCGCTCTTCGTTCCCATTCCGCCGCCCTGTCCCGCTACTTGCCCTGGAACATCGGCCGACGCTTCTCCAAGCGGGCCATCCGCGCCTCGTCCATGTCCTCGCTGCTCCAGGCCGCGACCAGCGCCTCACGCTGGTCCTCGGTGGCGTCCGCGCGGGTGCCGTCCTCGTTGAGCACGAGCTTGAGGTGGCGCAGGGACAGCGGCGCCAGGGCGGCGATCTGCTGCGCCCACTCCTGCGCGGCGGCCAGGTCGCCGATCTTGTTGGCCAGCCCGGCGGTGAGGGCGGCGTCCGCGGTCAGCCGCTCGGCGCCGAGCAGCACCGTGCGGGCCGGGCCGCCACCGGCCAGGGCCACCAGTCGCTTGACGGTCCAGTTGTCCACCGAGATACCGAGTTTGGCTGCGGGAACGGCGAAGTAGGCGTCGGGCGCCACCACGCGCAGGTCCGAGGCGAGGGTCAGCTGGGTGCCCGCGCCGATCGCCGGACCGTTGACCGCCGCGATCACCGGCACCGGCGCCGAGTCGATGGTGCGCAGCATCTCGAGCAGGGTGTCGAGGAAGCCGTCGGCGTACACGTCGCCGGACAGGTCCGCGCCCGCGCAGAACGCGGAGCCCGAACCGGTCAGCACGATCACCCGGGCGCCCTGGCCCACGGCCTCGTCGATCGCGTCGCGCAGCAGCACGCAGAGTTCGGTGTTGAGCGCGTTGCGCCGGTCCTCGCGCTGCAGTTCGATTGTCACCACGTCGCCGTCCCGGCTGGTCCCGATCATGGTTGTGACCGTACCGTTTGTCCCGGGGAGGTCGCCAACATGGATTCTCACGTCGACGTCGCGGTGATCGGCGCCGGTCAGGCCGGGCTGTCCGCCGGGTACTACCTGCAACGCCTCGGGGCGGACGCGGGACTGCGGTTCGTCGTGCTCGACCACGCACCCGGACCGGGTGGCGCCTGGCAGTTCCGCTGGCCGTCGCTGACCCTGAGCACCGTCAACCGGGTCCACGACCTGCCGGGGATGGCGTTCACCGACGTCCTCGGCGCCGAGGCGCCGGACCAGGTGCTGGCCGCGGACGCGGTGCCGCGCTACTTCGCCGAGTACGAACGCCGATTCGCGCTGCCTGTGCGCCGACCGGTGCACACCCGGGTGGTGTGCGACCACGACGCCGGCGGCCTGTTGACCCTCGAGACCAGCGCGGGCGCGCTGACCGCCCGCGGGATCGTCAACGCCACCGGCACCTGGGAGCGCCCCTTCGTCCCGCGGTACCGGGGCGCCGAACTGTTCGCCGGCCGCCAGCTGCACACCCGCGACTACCGGACGGCGGACGAGTTCGCCGGCCGCCACGTGGTGGTGGTCGGCGGCGGCATCTCGGCGGTGCAACTGCTCGACGAGATCTCCCGCGTCACCACCACCACCTGGGTCACCCGCCGCGAACCGCAGTTCCGCGACGAACCGTTCACCGGGGAGGAGGGGCGGGCCGCGGTGGCGGTCGTCGAGGACCGGGTGCGACGCGGGCTGCCGCCGGGCTCGGTGGTGTCGGTGACCGGACTGCCGCTCACCCCCGCGCTACGGGCGGCCCGCGAACGCGGTGTGCTGCAGCGTCTTCCGATTTTCGACGAGATCACCGCCGACGGTGTCCGCTGGGCCGACGGCACCGCCCAGCGGGCGGACGTGATCCTGTGGTGCACCGGGTTCCGCAGTGCCCTCGACCATCTGGCGCCGCTGCGACTGCGCGGACCCGGCGGCGGCATCACCATGACGGGTCGGCTGGCGACCCAGGTGGCCGCGGACCCGCGGATCCACCTGCTCGGGTACGGACCGTCGGCCAGCACCGTCGGCGCGAACCGCGGCGGCCGGGCGGCGGCGTCGGAGCTGATCGCGCACCTGAGATCTCACGCGGGTTCGACCCCGTAGATCCCCCGGTACTCCCGGGCGAACGCCCGCCGACCGAGCAGCCGCCAGGCGAGACGTCCGGGCAACGGCACCTCCGACAGGATCGCGCGGCGCTGCTGATCGGTCGCGCCGTGCAGCATGAAACCGAGGAACACCAGTCGGCGCTCCTCCGGGATCGACGCCCGGCCGCGGTCCCCCAGCTCGGCCCACTCCGTGGCCGACATCACCTGCTCGACCAGCGGCAGGATCCGTGCCTCCTCCTCGGCGAGGTGCTCGTCCAGCGCACCGGTCAGCGCGGTCAACGTCTCGGCCAGGTGCCCACCGGACTCCGGCGACGCGACCGCGGCGAACTCCCGTGCCTGCGATTCGACCCGTGCGACCAGTTCCCCGATCCGCTCGTGCTGCTCCTCCATCCGCAGCACCAGCGCACGATCGGTGGGCACCCGGTCCAGCAACCGGGGCCACATCAACTCGTCCTCGCCGCTGTGGTGGTGGTGCAGGGCCGCGGTCATCTCGTCGACGAAGGCGACGACGCGGGCCGCCCGCTCGGTGTCACCGTCCGGCACCGCCCGCACCGCCGTCGGCAGCGCGGCGAAATTGCGGCGGAACACGTTGTGGATGACCACCATGTCCTGGGTGTCCGGGCGGGTTGCAAGGGCGGTGCTCATGTCGTGCTCCTGACTGTCTGCGGGCGGTGTCCACGCAGAATGCCGGGCGGTTCTTGGGGAAAACTTGCAGCGCGCATGGACCGGCGGGACCGCGCGGTAATTCAGGACCTGGGGACCACCGCGCCGACCGGCCCGACCCCGACGCACAGCGTCAGTTCCGGGTCGAGCGTGCGCACCCGCACGTCCGGCCCACCGCCGTCGAGGTTGACGTAGACGGTGTTCAACCCGGCCCGCACCGGCACTGTCACCGGCTCGCCCTCCGCGAGGCCCACCTCGATCTCGCCGTCGCGGCTCGCCAGGTAATTCAGCTGCACCGCCCACTCCCAGCCGGCCAGCGGGCCGTTGAGCGGCAGCGCAGTCGGGGCATCGGTGACGTGGTAGCCGCAGCCCGGGACCGGCCCCTCACCGATCGCGCGCACCCAGCTCACCTCGGCGTCGACGATGTCGCCGGAGTCGGCCATCTTGCGCAGCACCGGCGTCGACGAGGCGAACTCCGGCCGGTCGGGCAGCGCGGCGAAGACGGAGCTTGCCATGTTGTGCGGGTAGGCCACCGGCAGCAGCACCCAGATCGACACCGGCTGGTCGAACATCGGCGCGTCGGCGTTCGCGGCGAGCGAGGTCTCGGCCCGGGTCAGGAAGTCCACGGTGGGGTTGTCCTCCCACCGCGGGAGGAAGGTCGCCGTGGACCACAGGCTGCTCGCGAAGAACGCCACCACCAGCCCCGAGACCAGCAGCACCGACCGGGGCCCGGCCGCGGCGGCTCGGCCCGACCAGCGTTCCCGGGTGGGGGCGCGCAGCACCAGGGCCAGCGCGATCGCGATCACCACGGCGCTGTCCGTCAGGTACCGCAGCGTCTGGCCGAGTTCGTAGGTGGTGTCCGGCGAGGACCGCGCGATCACCATCGCGGCCTCGGAGGCGAGCACGTACGCGGCGGTCGCGATCCACACCCAGGCGACGCGGCGTTTCCACGCAAGGGTCCCCGCCACGCAGGCGAGGACCGCGACGGCCGCCACCACGACGAGAGCCTCCGGCGGCACCGCCCACGGCGGGCTCGGCGGCCAGCGGTCCCACTGCCACGGCCCGCCCAGCAGCGTCGGGAACAGGCCCCGGTACTTCGAGTGACGCATCAGTTCGATCGTCATCTCGGGGGTGCGCTCGCCGGGGCGTGGGGTGACGACGAGTGCGTAGACGAGGGCCCAGCCCGCGACCACGACGGCGGACCAGGCCCACAGCCGCCGGCCCCGGACCAGCGCGGCGCGCAACGGTTTCCGGTGCCCGTCCACCCGGTACATCAGCGCGACGACGGCGAAGGCCACCACCGGCACCAGCACGGACTTCTCGAAGAAAAGCAGCGACGCGACGAACACCGCCAGCCCCGACCAGGCGTAGCGGGGCCGGCCGGTGCGGCACAGCAGCACCGCGTCCGCCGCCACCCAGGCCAGGCCGATCTGCATGGGCAGCGCGTTGAGGCCCGCCGCCCACCAGGCGAACGCGGGCAACGTCAACGGCGAGAACAGGTAGAGCGCAAAGGGAATCAGCAGGGTCGGCCGACGGCCGAGCAGCACGGTGAGCAGGCGCAGGACCGCCAGGGACGCGAGGGCCTGCAGGATCACCAGGATCAGTGCGGGCAGCGCCCACTGGTACGGGGCGAGGGTGTTCGCGATCCCGGCGACCAGGAACGCCGCCGGCATGAAGTGCCCGTCGTGGTCGTAGAGCAGGAACTCGGGCGAGAGCAGCGACATCGTGCCAGCGCGCCCGGTGAGGATCAGGTCGTCCCAGTAGTAGTAGCCGCGGGCCGCCACCACCCCGCGGACCAGCAGTTGCAGGGCCACCAGCACGGCGGCGACCTGCATGACCCGGGTGCCGGTCGGGCGCCACCAGGGAGCGCTGCCGCCGGACGGAACCGTGGGCGAGGACGCGGACTCGGTGGTGGGGACTGGCGCGCTCATCGGTCACCAACCCTAGCCGGACCCGGCCGGCGGTCGGGGTGCTGGAACTTTCGGCATGAACCAGCGCGGGAACTACGTCAGGAGAGGTGCCTGCGCACCACCTGGGCAACAACCTTCGGCAGATCGTGTGACGCCCCCACCAACCCCAAGCTGCGATTGGCCGTCAGGACCGCAATTCCGTGGAGGTTGGTCCACACCCCAATCGCCCTCTCCCTCGAGTCCTCGCACTCGGGGCAAGCCTCGGCCACCAGTCGCACGAGCGAGTCGAACAGCGGCAGGGTCTTCTCGCGAAGGTTTGCGCCGGCGCCTTCGAGAAGGTCATGTCGAAAGATCAGCTCGAACATGGCCGGACGACGCTCGGCGAACTGCACATACTCGAGCCCGAGGCGGATCAGCCGCTCCTCGGCCTGCACGTCGACCGCACCGAGAACCGGGCCGATGCCGGCAGCCAAGTCGGACAAGCCGGAAGCGGCTATCGCGGCAAGCAGTGAATTGTGCGTGGCGAAATACCTGCGCGGGGCCCCGTGTGAAACACCCGTCCGGCGCGTGACCGCGCGCAGGGTGAGCCCACCCACCCCCTCTTCTTCGAGCAGGTCGACACCCGCACTGACCAAACGCACACGAAGCGGCTCGCCACCAGTCACGTAGACATTGTCTACCATCGACTCGAGTAGACACTGTCTACTCGATTCGAGGCACGACCGAGGGGGTCACCATGTGGTACTGGCTTTTCAAATACCTGCTGATCGGACCGCTGCTGTGGCTGTTCGGACGCCCCGACGTCACGGGCACCGAGAACATCCCGCAGACCGGTCCGGTGATCCTCGCGAGCAATCACCTGACCGTCGCCGACTCGTTCTTTCTCGTGCTCATGGTTCGACGACGAATCACCTTCGTGGCCAAGAGCGAGTACTTCACCGGTTCCGGGGTGAAAGGCCGGCTCACGCGATGGTTCTACTCCGCGTCGGGCCAGGTGCCCATCGACCGCGCCGGAGCCGATGCGGCGCGCGGCGCGCTCGCCGCCGCACGAGGGATCCTCGACGACGGCGGCGTGTGGGGCATCTACCCGGAGGGCACCCGCTCACCCGACGGACGCCTCTACAAGGGCAAGACCGGAGTCATGCGGGTTGCTCTCGATTCAGGTGCGCCGGTCGTACCCGTCGTGATGCGCGGTACCGACACGGTCAATCCGCCGGGCAGTCGGCGGTGGCGGTTCGGCAAGGTACACATCACCATTGCCGAACCGCTCGACCTCTCCCGCTATCACGACCTGCGAGACAGCCGACCGGTCGTCCGCGCCGCCACCGACGAACTGATGAGCGTGCTTCACTGCCATTCCGGCCAGGAATACGTCGACCGCTACGCAGCCGACGTCAAGCGCGGCGCCGCCGGCTAGGCGTCTACCTACCCCATGTCGAACTCGTCGGGGTCCGGCCCCAGCCGGTTCCCGACGTCGAGCCCGGCGATGGCCGCCAGGTCGTCGGCATCGAGTTCGAAGTCGAACACCTCGAAGTTCTGCCTGATCCGGTACGGCGTCACGGACTTCGGAATCACCACGTTGCCCACCTGCAGGTGCCAGCGCAGCGTCACCTGGGCGGCCGACCGGCCGTGCTTGTTCGCGATGCGGGAGAGAACCGGGTCGTCGAGCAGTCCGCGGCCCTGCCCCAGCGGCGACCACGCCTCGGTGACGATGCCGTGCTCGGCGTGGAAGGCACGCACCTCCGGCTGCGCGAAGTCCGGGTGCACCTCAACCTGGTTGATCACGGGCACCACCCCGGTCTCGTCGATCAGGCGCTGCAACTGCGCGGGCTGGAAGTTGGACACGCCCACCGACTTGGCCCGGCCACTCTCCTTGATCTCCGCGAAGGCCCGCCAGATGGCGACGTAGTCCTCGCGCATCGCGCGCGGCCAGTGGATCAGGTACAGGTCCAGGTAGTCGAGTCCGAGCCGGTCGAGCGAGGCGTCGAACTCGCGCAGCACGTTGTCCCGCGTCCACGTCTCCGCGGCGCCGTTCCACAGCTTGGTGGTGACGAACAGGTCCTCCCGTGCGATGCCGGAGTGCTTGATCGCGCGGCCGGTGCCGGCCTCGTTGCGGTAGACGGCGGCGGTGTCGATGCTTCGGTATCCGACGCTCAACGCGCTGGTCACCGCCGTGTAGCTCTCGTCATCGGGCACCTGCCACACCCCGAATCCGAGCTGCGGGACGGTGTTGCCGTCGTTGAGGGGCACGTTCGGTACTGAGCTCAGAGAGGTCATGGAACGGAACAACCGCTCGCGCCGGGAGGATGTTCCCCCGCTACTGAGACAATCGACTCATGAGCGCCACCCTGCACGCCGACGACCTCTCCGCATCCCGCGGCGACCGCACCCTGTTCTCCGGCCTCGACCTCGTCGTCACCCCCGGCGACGTGATCGGCCTGGTGGGCGCGAACGGGGCGGGCAAGTCCACCCTGCTCTCCATCCTCTCCGGCCACACCACCGCCGACGTCGAGGGCACCGTCACGTTGAGTCCGCCGCACGCGACGGTCGGCTACCTCGCCCAGGAACCCGAACGCCTGCCCGGCGAGACCGTCGAGGGATTCCTCGGCCGCCGCACCGGCGTCACGGAGTCCGAGGCGGAGATGAACGCGGCCGCGGAGGCCCTTGGCGAGCCGGGCGGCGACGACCGTTACTCGCACGCCCTCGAGCGCTGGCTCGGCCTCGGCGGTGCCGACCTCCCCGAGCGGGCCGAGAAGGTGCTCGACGACCTCGGGCTCGACGTCGGGTTGCAGGCCGAGATGACCGCCCTCTCCGGCGGGCAGGCCGCCCGGGCCGGGCTGGCCTCGCTGCTGCTCTCCCGCTACGACCTGCTGCTGCTCGACGAGCCCACCAACGACCTCGACCTCGACGGCCTGGACCGGCTCGAGCGCTTCGTCGACGAGGCCCGCACGGGCATCGTGGTGGTCAGCCACGACCGGGAGTTCCTGGCGCGCACCGTCACCGGGATCGTCGAGCTCGATCTCGCGCAGCAGCAGATCGCGGTGTACGACGGCGGCTACGAGTCGTACCTCGCCGAGCGGGAGATCGCCCGCCAGCACGCCCGCGAACGCTACGAGGACTACGCGGACACCAAGAGCGGCCTCGAGGATCGCGCTCAGATGCAACGCAACTGGCTCGAGCACGGCGTCCGGAACGCCCGCCGCAAGGCCAAGGGCGCGGACGGCGACAAGATGGGCCGCAAGGCTCGCGCGGAGTCCACCGAGAAGCAGGCCGCGAAGGCCCGCCAGACGCAGCGCCGCATCGAACGGCTCGAGGTGGTGGAGGAGCCCCGCAAGGAGTGGGAGCTGCGGATGGAGATCGCCAGCGCCCCGCGCAGCGGCACCGTCGTGGCCACCCTCAGCGGCGCGGTTGTTCGACGTGAAACATTCGCCCTCGGCCCGATCACCGCCCAGATCGAGTGGGGCGACCGGGTTCTCGTCACCGGGCCGAACGGTTCCGGCAAGACCACCCTGCTGCGACTGCTGCTCGGCACGCTCACCCCGGACGAGGGCAGCGCCACCCTCGGCAGCGGCGTCGCGATCGGCGAGGTGGACCAGGCGCGCGGGCTCTTCGTCGGCGACGAACTGCTCACCGAGGCGTTCGGCGCGGCGGTCCCCGACTGGCCGGACGCGGACGTGCGGACGCTGCTCGCCAAGTTCGGCCTGCGCGGAGCGCACGTGCTGCGGCCGGCGAGCTCCCTGTCCCCCGGCGAACGCACCCGGGCCGCGCTGGCCCTGCTGCAGGCGCGTGGGGTGAACCTGCTGGTGCTCGACGAGCCCACCAACCACCTGGACCTGCCCGCCATCGAGCAGCTCGAGCGGGCGATGGACGAGTACGAGGGGACCCTGCTGCTCGTCACCCACGACCGCCGGATGCTGGACACGATGCGCAGCACCCGGCGGTGGCAGATGGACGGCGGCAGGCTCACCGAATCCTGATCACCCGCCCAGCAACTGCTCCCCCAGGTACCCGCCCGGCTCGCAGCCGGGGGGTATCGCGAACACCGCCGAGCCGATCGGCGTCGACCAGGTGTTGAACAGGTCCGCGTCCGAGAGTCGTTGCTGCACCGGCACGAACTGGGCCTGCGGATCCGCCTGGTAGGTGACGAAGATCAGACCGGAGTCGGACACCGCCTCCCCTGCGGGCGCCTCGTCGTAGTTGTAGGCCCGCCGGTGGAACCGCTGCCCGGGATCGGCGGAGCGGGCCAGTGCGATGTGCGAGTTCGGCGCGATCACGGTGATCCCGCCCGCGTCCACCGCCCCGAAGTCCGGCTCGTCGTGCTCGGCGTCGCCGGTCAGCGGCGCCCCGTCGGACATCCGCCGGCCCATCACCACCTCGCGGCCGGGACGGTCCAACTCGTCCCAGGCGTCGAGGTCGAGGCGGATCCGCCGAATCACCACGGAGGTGCCGTCCGCCAGCCACGGCTGCTGCGCGCCGTCGTTCCAGACCAGCGTGTCGAAGTCCCCGGTGCCCCCGCGCGGGTTGACCGTGCCGTCCACCTGCCCCATCAGGTTGCGCATGGTGGTGCCCTCCGGCTCGGTGCCCCGGGCCCGACGGAACCCGCGTTGCGTCCAGCGGACGGTCGCGGTGGAGCGGGCGCCCTTGAGCAGCACCCGCAACGCGTGCGCCACGGTGACCTGGTCGTCGGAGCCGACCTGCAGCAGCAGGTCGCCGTCGTTCCACCGCTCCTCGAGCCGGTCGATCGCGAAGGGCGGCAACGGCTTCAGCCAGGACGGACGTCGTTCCTCCACCCCGGCCGCGCGGAACACGCCGGGGCCGAAGCCCACCGTGACGGTGAGTCTCGCCGGCCGCGTGGCCAGGTCCGGTTCGGTGTCGGCCAGCGCGCCCCGGCCGGCGGTGAGCCGTTCCGCGTCCGACGTCCACACCTTCAGCAGCCGCACCAGCCCCGCCCGGTCGACCCCCGGTCGCAGGTCCAGCCCGACGAAGGTGGTGTGCGCCTGCGGCGGGGTCGCGACGCCGGCCTGGTGCGCGCCGCGGAAGGGCACCACGGACGGGGCCGCCTCCGCCTCCCTGTTCCCGGTGACCGCCCCGGCGCCCCAGCCGAGTGCGGCGCCGCCGACGGCGACCGCACCCGCGCCGAACAGACGCCGCCGGCTCAGCTCAGCCACCGTGCGCCCCTTCGTCGTAGGACTCCCGCGCGCCCGCGAAATCTCGCACCTGCGCGGTGAACTCGACGTCGCCGGCGTCGGCGAACCGGAAGGTGAACGGGACCTCGGTGCCCGCCTGGATCGGCGCGGGCAGGTCGAAGAGCATCACGTGGTCGGCGCCGGGTTCGAGGGCGTACGAACCGTGCGGGGGCACCACGATGCCGCCCTGCTTGCGGCGCATCACCATCGCACCGCCGCTGTCGGCCATCTCGTGGAGTTCGACGCGCGGCGCGGCCGGGCTGCTCACCTCGGTGAGCAGCAGCTCGGAATCCGAGTTGTTCACCAGGGTGCCGAACAGTGCGGTCATCCCCGAGTCCGCGGCCTTCACCCACTGCTCGTCGAACGTGACCGAGGTCGCGGCCGAGTCCGCCTGCGGCGGCGCCGAACCCTGGTCGCCCGAGCAGCCGGCGACGGCGAGTCCGATGGTCGCGATGCCGGCGATCGCAAGACGGGAACGAGTGAACGTGATCATGACTGGATCTCCTTGTTTGCGAGCGTCTTTGACTGAGCAGGTGTCTTCGAGCGTGTGGATGCGACGAGCCCGAGGAGCACGTCGACGACCAGGAAGGCCGCGAGGGACAGGCCGAGCAGGGGAACGAACAGGCCGACGGCCACCGCGACGACGGCCACTACCGCGACCACCGGCAGGCGCTGACGGCGCAGCGCTCCGCGGCGCGGCGGGGCACCGAATTCGATGCCGGCCGCCCGGGTGGGCCGGCGCTCCCACCACATCAGGTAGCCGCGCACGACGAGGGTGATCAGCGCGACCGCGAGGGCCGCGAGCACCACCTGGTTGGCGAGGCCGAAGAGGGTGCCCATGTGCAGTGCGATGCCCCAGGAGGTGAGCTTGGCCGCGATCGGGCCGTCGGCGAAGTCCACCCGGTCGACGACCCGCAGCGTGTACCCGTCGACGGCGATCGAGTCGCCACCCGACTTCGCCGTTTCCTTCACCGTCCACGCGGTGGAGACGTCGGCGGGAATCCCGACCGACAGTTGACCGGTCAGCCCCTGGGCGCGGGCCACGTGCAGCACCCCGTCGATCGCGGTGACGTCCACCGGGTCGGCGCCGGACGCCGCGTGACCGGCGTGCTCGCCGCCCGCTGCCGGGGCGCCGTGCCCGTCGTGCTCTCCCCCGCCGGCCGCCTGGGCGCCGTCGAGCGAGGTGTTCAATGCCGGGGCATTCCAGCTCATCTCGCTGCGGACGGTCTTGATGTTCGCGCCGGCGTGGTCGGACCAGGACAGGCCGGTGGCCGAGAGGAACAGCAGGCCGAGCGCCGCCCAGGCACCGACCGCACCGTGCCAGTTGAGCGTCCGACGGCGGCCCGTGACCGAGCGGTCGACGGTCAGCAGTCGGGCCTTCTTCCCGCGGGCCCGGTCCGCGCGCGCCCTGTTCCACCACAGGTAGAGGCCGCCGAGGACGATGACGAACAGCCACGACGCCGCCAGTTCGGTGTAGAGGTTGCCGACGTCGCCGAGGTGCAGGTTCTTGTGCAGCGCGGACAACCAGGCCCGCAACGGCAGGTCACCGGAATCGGTCTCCAGCGCGCCGAGCACCGTCCCGGTGCCCGGGTCGACGAACACGCTCGTCTGCCCGGATCCGACGTCGGGGTCGGCGAAGAGCACGCGGGTGGTGCCGCCCGGGTCGGCGGTCTGCACCGACTGCAGCGCGGACGCCTCGCGACCGTCCAGTGCGGCCTGCACCTGGACGGACTCGGCGACGGGTTGCTCGGCGACGGGTGCGCGCAGGTAGCTCCCGTACACCCAGCTCTCGAGGGTCGGGGCGAACGCGTAGACGAAGCCCGTCAGCGCGGCGATCAGCAGGAAGGGGCCGACGAAGACGCCGGCGTAGAAGTGCAGCCGCAGCACCAGCGCGCGCAGCGGTCGGGGGTTTCGGGGTGGCGGCGAGTGTTCGCGCACGCCAGTGCTCTCGATGACAGTCATGAAGTCGCTCTCGTCGATCAGACAGGGCGAGGGTCCGCACGGCGTACAGGCACGGCGGCACCCTCGTAGGCGCGGACCCGACCGGTTTGGGGATCCGCGAAAGCCGCGCACCGGCCTGCTCGGCCGAGGGTGCGCGGGGTGAGGTGTGATCAGACGAGAACGGGTGGCCCACGCCGGGGGGTGGCGGCGCGGCACAGCGCGGAGACGATCGGGTGGACGTCCACGACGGGACGCCAGGTACGGGCCTGTTCGGCGACGGGGATCGCGGCGAAGAGCGCGGCGACGACGGCACGCAGGGCCGCCTCCGTGCGCGGACCGATCCGCTCGGCCGCGGCGATCGCGGCCGCACAGACCCCGATCGCGAGCACGTGGGCGGCGATCATGCCGGGGCTGGGCACTGCCGAGACAGAGGCGCCCGAATGGTGGCCGCCCAGGCCGAGGGTCAGGTGCGCCCCGACCTGTCCGGCCGCGAGGACCGCGACGAGCGCGGGCCTGCCGGAGCGGAGCGCGGGGATCGCGGCGCTCACGCCGACCAGCACCGCGGCGAATCCGGCGAGCAGCACCAGCGTGGAGCCGGACGGGAGTCCGCCGCCGGCGACCCCGTGCGCGGCGACCGCCACGGCGACGGTGACACCGCCGACGGCGGTGTCACGCACTCGGCGAGAGAGCTTCTCACCTGGGCCGACACGCATGAACGAACCGTACTACACCTCGTCGTACCCCTCGGATGCAGCCGCCGCGGCCCCGGGGTCGAATGCCGACAAACTTGACAGACTGTTGGGTTTTCCTAACACTTTGATGCATGAGTCCGGTACGGCGCGGGGAGTCCCGCCCCATCCACAACCGCATCGGCGTGCTGCGCGCCGAACGGTCGCTCAGCCGGGCCCGACTGGCCGAGCTGATCGAGGTCAACCCCCAGACGGTGGGCGCACTCGAGCGCGGCGACCACTACCCGAGCCTCGACCTGGCGATGCGGATCTGCGAGGTGTTCGGCCTGCCCGTCGAGGCCGTGTTCTCCCGGACCGAGTTCACGCCACTCTCGGACGTGGTCTACCGGCGGCCGGACCGCACCGACAACCACGCACACGACAACCAGGAAGGCGACGCCGCCGATGTCTGAGCCGAATCTCGTCGAGCGCTACCAGGCGTACCGGGTGCGCCGGTTCCTGGCGAACTCCGAGAAGTGGCGCGACATGCTTCCCGGCTGGCGCACCCGGCCGCGCCGCCGGGCACTGGTGACGGGCCTGGCGGTCACGTTCGCGCTGATGCTCGCGGTGGCGGTGGCGTGCCACTTCTCCGAGTGGGCACCGCTGCTGTGGCTGCCGGTGTGCGTGCTGTTCCTGCCCATCTGGACCTCGCTCGCCGTCGTCTCGGGCCGCCAGGGCGATGCACCGACCGAGGCCCTCGACGAGTGGGAGGTCCAGCAGCAGAACAGCGCCCGCTCGATCGCCCTGAGCATCACCCAGTGGCTGATGACGATCCCGGTGGCGTACCTGATCATCGGCAGCGTCGTCACCGGCGGCTCCCACACCACCATGGCCTATACCGGCGGACTGCTCACCCTCACCATGCTGATGGTCGGCGGCTGCCTGCCCACGATGATCCTGGCCTGGAGCCAGCCCGACCCCGAGCCCGACCCCGTTGCGGACCACCCAGAGGAGGCGGCATGCACGCCGGCAACACCCTGACCATCGACCGGATCTCCAAACGCTACGGCGACGTCGTGGCGCTCGACGACCTCAGCTTCGAGGTGCGCCCCGGCGAGATCTTCGGCTTCGTCGGCAGCAACGGCGCGGGCAAGACGACCACCATGCGGATCACCCTCGGCGTGCTGTCCGCCGACTCGGGCGAGGTCCGCCTCGGCGGGCGGCCAGTCGACCTCGACGTGCGCCGCACCATCGGCTACATGCCGKAGGAACGCGGGCTGTACCCGAAGATGAAGGTCGGCGCACAGCTCGCGTATCTCGCTGAGCTGCACGGCCTCTCGCGCCGCGATGCCCGCAGCGCGGTGGCCCGCTGGACCGAACGCCTCGGCATCGACACCCGCGTCGACGACACCGTCGACGCGCTCAGCCTCGGCAACCAGCAGCGGGTGCAGTTGGCGGCCGCACTGGTGCACGACCCCGCGGTGCTGGTGCTCGACGAGCCGTTCTCCGGACTCGACCCGGTCGCGGTGGACGTGATGAGCGAGGTGCTGGTCGAGAAGGCGGACGCCGGTGTGCCGGTGATCTTCTCGAGTCACCAGCTCGACCTGGTGCAGCGCCTGTGCCACCGGGTCGGCATCATCGCCGCGGGACGGATGCGCGCYGTCGGCACGGTCGAGGAGTTGCGCGGCGCCGGCCAGACCCAACTGGTGGTGCATGCCCCGTCCGCCCCCGACGGCTGGGCCGACCCGATCGACGGCGTGCGGACGCTGAGCCACCAGGACGGTCACACCGTGCTCGCCCTCGACCCGGGTGCCGACGACCAGGCCGTCCTCGCCGCCGCCCTGAGAACCGGCCCGGTACACGAGTTCTCGTTGCAACGCCCCTCCCTGACCGAACTGTTCCGAGAGGTTGTCGCCGCATGAGCGCCCCGACGTCACCCGCGCTGAGCCCGGCCCGCGCCGTCGGCCTGGTCGCCCGCCGCGAGTTCCTCACCCAGGTCCGCAAGAAGAGCTTCCTGATCAGCAACCTGATCATCCTGATCGCGATCGTCGGCGGCATCGCCGCGTATGCGCTGTTCTCCGGCACCAGCGAGCCCAGCCGCACCACCGTCGGGCTGGTCGGTGACCAGTCGTTGACCGCGGTACTCGTGTCCGTCGGCGACGCCGCGGGGACGCCGGTCGAGGTCCGCGAGTTCGGCGACGAAGCACAGGCCCGCGACGGCGTCGAGGCCGGCGACATCGAGGTGGCGGTGATCCCCGCCGCGGACGGATCCGTCACGGCTGTAACGGAATCGGAGATCGACGCCGGCCTTCGCATGGTCCTGGACGTGGCGGTCGCCGAGCAGGCCCGCGCGACCGAGCTCAGTGCACAGGGCGTCGACACCGCCGCGCTGACCGCGGCGACCGGCCGCGCGGTGGTCACCGTCGACACCCTGGACGCACCGGATCCCGAACGGGGCCAACGCCTCACCCTGTCGATCGCCGCGGTGGCGCTGCTGTACATGCAGATCCTGATGTTCGGCATGTACGTCGCGATGGGCGTCGTCGAGGAGAAGTCGAGCCGGGTGGTCGAGTTGCTGCTCTCGACGCTGCGGCCGCTGCAGTTGTTGTGGGGCAAGGTCATCGGCATCGGAACGGTGGGGTTGACGCAGCTGGCCGCGTACGGCGTGGCCGGCCTCGGCGCGGGACTGGCGACGGGTGTCCTCACCGTCACCGGCACCGCCCTGGGCGTGTTCGCGGGCACCCTCGGCTGGTTCGTGCTCGGTTTCACCTTCTTCGCGGTGCTCTACGCGGCGGCCGGGTCGATGGTCTCGCGCCAGGAGGACGTCAACTCCACCGCGATGCCGCTGACGGTACTGATCATGGCGATGTTCTTCACCGCGTTCTCGGTGGTGAGCGACCCGGACGGCACGCTGAGCAACGTGCTGAGCTGGATCCCGCCGTTCTCCGCGATCCTGATGCCGCTGCGGATCGCGGCCGGGGTGGCGAGCACGACGCAGGTGGTCGGGACCGTCGCGATCATGCTCGCGGTCACCGCGGCGCTGTCGGTGGGCGCGGCGAAGATCTACCAGCGTTCGGTGCTGCGGGTGGGCAAGACCGTGTCCTGGCGGGAGGCGTTCGGCCGCTGAGCGGGGTTATGGTCTGGCCATGAGTCAGCGCCTGTCCGCCCACGAGATCCTCGACCTGGTGCTCGACGCCGGCAGCTTCGTGTCCTGGGACACCGCCCCGATCGCGGTCGACACCGACGAGTCCTACCGCGCCGACCTCGACGCGGCGGCCACGAAGACCGGCCTGGACGAGTCCGTGATCACCGGCGAGGGCACCGTCCACGGCCGGCGGGTGGCCGTGATCGCCTGCGAGTTCGGCTTCCTCGCCGGGTCGATCGGCGTCGCGGCGGCCGAGCGGATCGTCGCCGCCGTCGAACGCGCGACCGCGCAGTCGCTGCCGCTGCTTGCCTCGCCGACCTCCGGCGGCACCCGCATGCAGGAGGGCACCCTCGCGTTCGTGCAGATGGTGAAGATCGCCGCGGCCATCACCGTGCACAAGGCCGCGCACCTGCCCTACCTGGTGTACCTGCGCAACCCCACCACCGGCGGGGTGTTCGCGTCGTGGGGTTCGCTCGGGCACGTGACCGTCGCTGAGCCGGGCGCGCTGGTCGGATTCCTCGGGCCGCGGGTGTACCAGGCGCTGTACGGCGAGAAGTTCCCCGAGGGCGTGCAGACCGCCGAGAACCTCTACCGCAACGGCGTGATCGACGGTGTGGTGCCACCGAAATGGCTGCGGCACCTCGTGATCCGTGCCCTCCGGGTGCTGACCGGCGAGTCCGACGCGGTAATGGACCCGCTGCCCGAGCCCGCACACATCCCGGACGTGCCGGCCTGGCAGTCGGTGATGCTCTCGCGGCGGGCCGACCGGCCCGGCATCCGGGCGCTGCTGCGGTACGCCGCCACCGAGCAGGTGCCGCTCAGCGGCACCGGGCAGGGTGAGGCCGACAAGACGGTGCTGGTCTCGCTGGCCCGGTTCCGCGGCGCCCCCTGTGTGCTGTTCGGACAGGACCGCAGCGGCCAGTCCGCGCAGCACACCATGGGCCCCGGTGCCCTCCGCGAGGCGCGTCGGGCGATGAAGCTGGCCGAGGAGCTGCGGATCCCGCTGGTGCTCGTCATCGACACCCTCGGTGCGTCGCTGTCGAAGGAGGCGGAGGAACGCGGACTCGCCCCGGAGATCGCGCGCTGCCTCGCCGACCTGGTCACCCTCGACACCCCGACGGTCTCGGTGCTGCTCGGCCAGGGCACCGGCGGCGGCGCGCTGGCCCTGCTGCCCGCGGACCGGGTGCTCACCGCGCAGAACGGGTGGCTGGCCCCGCTGCCCCCGGAAGGCGCCAGCGCCATCGTGCACCGCGACACCACGCACGCCCCCCGGATGGCGGCCGCCCAGGGCATCCGGTCGCTGGACCTGCTGCGCGACGGCATCGTCGACGCGATCATCCCCGAACTGCCGGACGCCGCCGACGAACCGGTCGAGTTCTCCAAACGGGTGGGCGCGGCGATCGCCCGGGAACTGGTCACGCTCGCCGCCGAACCCGCCGCGGACCGCCACACCTCCCGCATCGCGCGCTACCGCAACCTCGGGCTGCCCCGATGAGTCCCGCCGCGAGCGAGCACGACTACGACCACGCCGCGCTGGCCCGGTTCGAGCTGTTCCTGTTCGCGGCGGTGGCCACCGTGCTGATCACCCGCGCGTACCTCGCGGCCACCGGCTACCCGCAGATCGGCGGCGGCGCCCTGCACATCGCGCACGTGCTGTGGGGCGGGCTGTTGATGGCCGGGGCGCTCGTCGGGGTGCAGATCAGCCAGGGCAGCCGGGTCCGGGTCCGCGCCGCCCTGGTCGGCGGCATCGGTTTCGGCCTGTTCATCGACGAGATCGGCAAGTTCGTCACCGCCGACGTCGACTACTTCTTCCAGCCCGCCATCGCCATCATGTACGTCGTCTTCGTGCTGTTCTACCTGGTGGTGCGGGAACTGCTGCTGCGGCGGCCGCTGACCGACGGCAACCGCCTGGCGGTCGGCTTCGGCGCCCTCGCCGATCTCGCGCTCGGCCAGCTCGACGAGGTCCGGTACCGGTCCGCGCTGCGCGTCGTCGACGGGGTGCGGGACCCGAAGTTCACGGACCTCGCGGGCCTCGTCCACGCCGGGCTGACCTCGCAGACTCCGCCGACGCGGGGTCTCGAATCGAGGATCACTCACGCACGCGACACGCTCAACCGACGTTCGACGGCGGTCCTGTCGCACTGGCTTGTGCGCCGAACGGTCCTGGCGCTGTTCGTGTTACAGGCGGCGGCGTCCGTCGTCGGGGTGGTCGTCTCGCTGGTCGTCGACAGCACCTACGAGACCGACGACGTGGCCGACCTGATGGTGCAGTTGTCGAGCACGGTGACCGTCGTCCTGATCGTGGCCGGCGTGTGGTTCCTGTTCCGTGGCCCCTACCTGCGGTCCCTGCGGCTGCTGCGGGCGTCCATCGTGGTAAACCTGCTGGTGACGCAGGTGTTCCTGTTCGCCGAGAACCAGCTCGGCGCGCTGACCGGGTTCGCCCTCTCGCTGTTCCTGCTCGCCGTCCTGCGCATTGCCATCCGAACCGAGGAGGGCACCGCGTCCGCCGTAGCGCCGGAGTCCTCGGCGAGCAGCGCGGACGCCCCGGCCTAGGACGTGCCGCCCGCGGCGATCGACGGCACGATGACCGCGACCATCACCGCCGCATTGACGGCCTCGACCGCCTTGCGTACCGCGGCGCCCGCCCACTCCCCTTCGGCGATCTCCTTGGCGCGCTTGTTGATCGCGCGCCGGTCGCCGTCGGGAAACACCCTCGGCGTCGCGTCCACCGCGGCGAGCAGCGAGACCAGCGCGGAGGTCCGGGGCGACGGGTCGGCGCCGCCGATCACCGCGTCGCGCAGCTCGGCGCGGAGCCGACTTTCGTGGGTGTCGTCGACGGCGGGCCACACCGCGGTCGGGAAGATGCCGAGCAGCTTCGCCTTGGCCTCGCGCACCCAGCCCTTCGCCACGATCCGTTCGAGCATCGCCTCGCGCAGGCCCTTGTCCAGCTTCTCGATGGCCCGTTCCGGCTTCATCGGCTTGGACTCGCGCAACTGGGCGACCGCCCGTGCGAGGATCGCGTCGTCCGGGGTGGACTCGTGACGCAGCACCAACCGCCCCTTGCGCACCTCCTCGCCCTCCCCGGCCGGCTCGACCACGCCGTCGATCGCGAGTTCGAGCAGCACGGCGCCGGCGAGCACGCGCGGCAGCTTGGCGCCGTCCACGACGGGCTTTCCGGTCTCGTYGTCCAGGAGCAGCAGCAACAGGTCTTCGGCGAGCAGCGTCATGCCTCCCACGGTACGGCGGACCGGCCGGTGGAGCAGTTCGACGGTGTTCAGCGGTCGTTGCCCGGCGCCGGCTCCGACACCTTGGACTCGGACCGCCGCCGGCGCACGACCCGCACCGCCACCAGCGCGAACAGCACCAGCACGACCGCCAGCAGGATCCCCGCATCGGAAACCCGCTGCGCCCAGTCACTCAATGTCACCTGGAGCGAGAACTGGTCGTCCACCCCCATCACGCCGCCGAGGTTCGCAGTCCCGTCCGTGGCGAGGAAGAAGGCCCCGAGCGCCACGAACAGCAGACCCGACACCAGCGACGTCGTGTGTGTGCGCACCGGCCCGAGCGCGATCGGCCTGCCCCGCAACCACGGCCGCCGTCCCAGATCGAATCGGTCCCAGAGCAACGCCAGCACGAAGAGCGGGACGGTCATCCCCAACGCGTAGACGGCCATCAGCAGTCCGCCGTAGCCGGCACCGCCGCCGGCCACCGCGATCGTGAGGACGCTGCCGAGCAGAGGCCCCGAACAGAACCCGGCGAACCCGTACACGCCTCCGAGCGCGAACACCGACACGGTCCCGGAGATACGCACCGACCCGGCCGCGCGTTGCGCGGGAGCGAACGCGAATCCCCGGCCGAACACCGTCATGACACCGAGTCCGATCAGCACCAGACCACTGATCGTCGTCACCGTCTCACGGTGCTGGGTCAGCAGCGATCCCATCGCACCGAGACCGGCGCCGAGCGGCACGAGCACCACCGCGAGGCCGAGGTAGAACACCGCGGTCCGGGCGGCGAGACGCCCGACACCGTCGAAGGCGTACGCGAAGAAGGACGGCAGCAGCAATGCCGAACAGGGACTGACCAGTGAGAGCAGACCGCCCAACAGCGCACCGAGCAGTCCGACGTCGGTCACGGCAGTTGCCCACCGGTCTTCTCGATCAACTGCTCGAAGGCCGACAGCGGCTGGGCACCGAGCACGGGATAGCCGTCGATCACGAACGACGGCGTGCTCGCCACTCCGATCATGTTGGCCTCCAGTGCATCTGCGGCGATGTCCGAGTCCACCGAGGTGTCTGCGGCGTCACGAGCGAAGCGATCCAGGTCCGGCACGCCGGCCTGCTGCGCGAATCCCCGCAGTGCCGCCTGGTCGAAGGTCGGGTGTCCGCGATCCGGCGCCGCGGCGTACAGAGCCGAGTTGAACTCCCAGAACCTGCCCTGTGCGGCCGCCGCCCGACCGGCTCGCGCGGCGACCATCGACTCTTCCCCGAAGATCGGCAGGTCACGCCACTCGATCCGTAGCTTCCCGGCCTCGACGTACTTGTCGACGAGCTGGGGCTCGGTGTCGCGACTGAACTTCGCGCAGAACGGGCAGCGGTAGTCCGAGTAAACGACCATCACCACCGGCGCGTCGACCGCCCCCCGGGCCAGCGGATCCGCCTCAGTCCGGCGGGCCAGGTCCCCGACCGGCCCGATGCCCGGATCCGGGTCCGCCGTCGCCGTCGCCGATGCCGTCGATTTGTCCGGGGCGCCCGTCCGGTCCAGCACGAGAAGACCCGCCAGCACCAGAGCGACAAGGCCGAGCCCTCCGAGCAGCCACACGTCCCACCTGCGCCCGAACGGCCTGCCCTGCGACTTCATCCGAACTCCATTCGTTCCAGCACGTCGACCCACCACTACTGTCGGCGATGGTACATGGAACTACTACCCTTCTTAGTAGTTCATCAGGCTGCACCGACGAAGGGCTCTGAGCATTGTGGTCGAAAAATCCGGCAGTGGAACGTATTTGGTGCGCGCGCTCACGGCGGGTCTCGTGACCGTGATCGCGGTCGGCGTCCCGACGGACATCATCGACACCCCGTTCTTCGGACGCGAGGTGCCCGTGCGCTGGTGGGAGTACCCGGTCCTCGTGGCCACCGCGATCCTGACGGCTCTGTGGTTCGACATCCGCCCCGGAGCCCAGGAACGCCGACCGACCGGCGCGATGGCCGGGGTGGTGCTCGCGGTGTTCGCCGTGGGCTGCCCGGTCTGCAACAAGATCGTCCTGCTCGCGATCGGCACGAGCGGCGCCCTCGGGTTCTGGGCACCCCTGCAACCGGTGCTCGCGGTCATCTCGCTCGCGATGCTGACCGTCGCCGTCGTGCTGCGCCGTCGTCAGAGCCTGTGCGGTCCCGACTGCGCCGTCCCCGCCGAGCGCACCGCCGCGGACCGCGACGCCGCCGATCAGGCGCCGAGCATCGCGCAGTACGCCGCGAGCGCCGCGACCACGACCACGACGGTCCCCAACACCGGAAGCGCCGACAGGGTGAGCGCGAGCGGATAGTGCAGGACCTGCGCCCCACGGCGCGACGCGCGCTGCCCCGACAGCCACACCACACGATCCTCGACGAAGCCCGCGGCCGACATCGCCGCCGGCCGGGAGTCCCGCGGTTCGTCGCGCCATCGCTCCAGCGCCGCGCACACCGCTGAAGGACCACACGACGCGGCGGCCTGACGGTCCGCGGACAACTCCACCAGCACCCGAACCCACGTCGCGCCCACCCGCGCCAGCGGGACCACCGGGACGGCGGCGCTCAATGCGTCGGACCACGCCACCAACAGGTGATGGCGGCCTCTCAGGTGGGCGCGTTCGTGGGCCAGGATCGCCTCCCTGGCCGGCGGCTCGAGATCGATCACACCCGTTCCCAGCACGATCGCCGGGGAGCGGCCGCCGATGCTGTACGCCGCGACCCCCGGCCCGACGACGTGGAAGACGTCGCCGTCGGTCGAGTTCCGCCGTCCCACCAGGCGCAGCACCGACGCGTGCTCCTCGGTGACCCGGCGATGGCGGAGCAGACCCCGCGAGACGACCAGCGCGATCCTTCCGACCAGCAGCAAGCCGACAGCCCAGAGCGTCGCCTCGACTGCGAGAAACCAAGGAACAGTGCCGTTCTGGCGCAGGGAGCTGACACACGAGAGCGTCGACGAGGGCAGGAGGTGCCAGCGATCTCCAGGCCGCACCCACAGGACGAGTGGCACGGCCGCCACCGCACCGACGAACAGTGCCTGCGACGTCAGCCAGGCCGCGAGGGCCACCCGCGGGTGCCGGTGCGGCGCCGCGAGCAGGCCGAGCCAGTGCGGCGCCGCGAACCCGAGAACCACCGTGGCGACCAGCAGGCCGATCGCGGCGATCACTCGAGACCGCCGCGTCGGCGCGTCTGCGTACGACGTGCGGCCCGACGCAGAATCCTCGACTCGTCCTCCGAGGCCGAGTTCGCGAAGTGCAGCATGACCTGTTCGGCGTCCCCGCTCGAGCGGAGCACCTGACGAAGCAGATCGGCCGCGGTCTCCTCCCGGCTGCGTGTGGCTCGGTACCGATAGGCCCGTCCGACGCGTTGCCGGGACACCATGCCCTTGGTGTGCAGATTGTCGAGCACGGTCATCACGGTCGTGTACGCAAGCGGCCGCGGGGGTTGCAGTCGATCCATCACGTCTCGCACGCGGACCGATTCGTCCACGCTCCACAGCACGTCCATCACCGCGGTCTCGAGGTCACCGAGCCCGATCACGCGGCCACCCCGGCGGCTCCCGGGAAGCCGAGCTTCTCGTCAGCGCGGGTTCCGCTCGCTCGTGCCATGCCGCAAGTACAAGACGCTACGAATCGAGAGTCAAGTTTCGAGGTGTCCTATTCGAGTTGTGCCGCCCGAGCACGACCTCGTCGGCGGCCGCCCCGGGCGACGGTGACGACCGTTCACCGACGGTTCGGCGCCAACCACCGACGGACAGGCGTCGCAGACCTCGTATTCGCGCTGTGTGCACGCCGGTGTCCCCTAGTGTTCAGTGCACGTCACAAGCACACAAGTACTGGGAGAGGACAGCCGATGAGTGCAGTCGAGCGGGCCACGGGCTCGTACGCCGAGGCCTTCCGTCAGAGCGTCGAGCAGCCGGAACAGTTCTGGCTCGAGGCCGCGGAAGCCGTCGACTGGGACGTCGCCCCGACTCGTGCGCTGGACTCGTCATCCGCCCCGATGTACCGCTGGTACCCGGACGCGACGATGAACACCTGCCACAACGCGCTCGACCGGCACGTCGCGGCGGGCCGGGGTGAACAGGCCGCGCTGATCTACGACTCCGCCATGCTCGGCACCACCCGCACCTACAGCTACGCGCAGCTGCTCGACGAGGTGTCCCGGTTCGCCGGAGTACTGACCGCGCAGGGCATCTCGGCCGGCGACCGCGTCATCGTGTACATGCCGATGATCCCGGAGGCGGCGGTCGCGATGCTCGCCTGCGCGCGCATCGGCGCGGTGCACTCGGTGGTGTTCGGCGGGTTCGCTGCCGCCGAGCTGGCCGCCCGTATCGACGACGCGGAGCCGAAGGCGCTGGTGACCGCGTCCGGCGGGCTCGAGCCGGGCCGCACCATCGAGTACCTGCCGATGGTCGAGCGGGCGCTCGGGCTGACCGACAAGGCGCCGGCCGTCGTGATCGTCAAGGACCGTCCGAGCATCCCCGGCTCCGCTGCCGACGTCGCGGGCTGGCTGGACTGGGACGCCGAGGTCGCCGCGGCCGCTCCCGCGGACTGCGTGTCCGTGGCCGCGACCGATCCGCTCTACATCCTGTACACCTCGGGCACCACCGGGAAGCCGAAGGGTGTGGTCCGCGACAACGGCGGGCACGCGGTGTCGTTGACCTGGTCGATGCGCAACCTCTACGACATCGGCGCCGGACAGGTGATGTGGACGGCCTCCGACGTCGGCTGGGTGGTCGGGCACTCGTACATCGTGTACGGCCCACTTCTCGCCGGCGCCACCACCGTGATGTACGAGGGCAAGCCGGTGGGCACGCCCGACGCCGGCGCATTCTGGCGGGTGGTTCAGGACCACCAAGTGCGGGCGCTGTTCACCGCACCGACCGCGATCCGCGCGATCCGCAAGGAGGACCCGGAGGCGAAAGAACTTGCCAAGTACGATATCTCGTCGCTGAAGACACTCTTCGCCGCGGGCGAGCGGCTCGACCCCGACACCTACGAGTGGGCCGGCAGGGTGCTCGGCGTGCCGGTCGTCGACCACTGGTGGCAGACCGAGACCGGTTGGGCGATCTGTGCGAACCTGAGGGGCCTCGAGCCGATGCCGATCAAGGCCGGATCCCCCACCGTCCCGGTGCCGGGCTACCGCGTCGAGATCCTGGACGGCGAGGGTGCGCCGGTCGAGGCCGGCACCGAGGGCAACATCGTCATCGCGCTGCCGATGCCGCCCGGCACGCTCGCAGGGCTCTGGCGCGACGAGGACCGGTACGTCAGGTCGTACCTGTCCACCTTCGACGGCTACTACCTGACCGGCGACTCCGGGTACATCGACGAGGACGGGTACGTGTTCGTGCTCGGCCGCAGCGACGACGTGATCAACGTTGCCGGGCACCGGCTCTCGACCGGCAGCATGGAGGCCGTGGTGGCCGAGCACCCCGAGGTCGCCGAGTGCGCGGTGATCGGGATCCGGGACGAGCTCAAGGGCCAGCGGCCCAGCGGCTACGTGGTGCTCAAGTCCGGTTCCGAGATCGATCCCGAGCAGCTGCGCAAGGACCTGGTCGCGATGGTCCGCGACCAGATCGGTGCCGTCGCGACCTTCCGTGACGTGACCGTGGTGCAGGCCCTGCCGAAGACCCGGTCCGGCAAGATCCTGCGCAAGACGATGCGTCAGATCGCCGACCACGACGAGTACACGGTGCCGTCCACGATCGAGGACCCGGCGGTGCTCGACGCGTTGGCCAAGCTGCTCGGTCCGGACGCCTGACGGGGCGCGCCCACGGTTCGGCGAGGGCAGCGACCCGCCCGGTCGCGGCCCTTGCCGTCACGGCCCTCACCGTCGTGGCCGTCGCGGTGGTGGCCCACGCCGTCACCATCGATCGGATCGGACGGTCGAGTGGCTGGCGCGATACCCGGGCCGGTTCGGGACCGGCCATCGCACCGGGCCTGCTGCTCAGAACGGTGGCGGTTCCTCGGGATTCGCCGATCTGTGGTGGCCGTGACTGCCGATGATCCGCGGGCCGGGGACCGTCAGCGTGTCGCTGCCCTGCGCACCCGCCGGCAGCGTCACCTCGCTCGTACCGAGACTCGAAGTCCACAACAGCGCGTGACCGCGCAGCGCGACCACGTTCCACAGCCGCAACGTCTTGAGCTGATGATGAAAAGCGCACAGGCACTCCAGGTTGGAGACAATCGTCCACCCACCCGCGGCCGGGTTCCATATTCGGAATTCGACGATGTGGTCGACCTGGCATGCGTCGGCAGCACGGGCGCAGCCCGGGAACCGGCAGTGCCCGTCCCGGGCACGGACCATCGCCACCGTTGCCGCGTCCGGGCGGTAGCTCAGCGCCCCGTCCGGGGGCGCCGGCAATCCGCCGTGCCCGTTTGGGTACTGCCCCAGCGCGAGAGTCGGATCGGCTCGCACCGCGGCCAGGATCGCCTCGGCAACTGTGCCGAGACTGAGCGGTACCGGTCGCATCGGAGGCTCACCCCTGGTCCGTTTGCCTGCTCGGGCTCCCGACCTCGCAGACCGCACCGAGGCTGCCGAGCACGGTTTGCCGGGTGGTCGCGGTCCGTAGTCGGGCACGTATCCGGCCCTGCGGCGGCCACCGCGGGCAAGGAACGAACGCACTCGGTACCGCGACCGTAGCGCTGGCGGCGCCTCGATGTCCGAGCCTGCAGGTGGAGTGTCCGATGACGTGGGACCTGACGCCGACACGGGCGCCTGCCCGACCGCCGGAGCAGTGCCCCGCGTATCGGGTTGCGTCGCAAGGTCAGCTGTGTCGGCTGCGGCTGGAGCGTCGGTGGTTGCGGCGTCGGTGGTTGCGGCGTCGGTGTTTGCAGCGTCGGTATTTCGAGCGCCGGTGGTTGTTGCAGTATCGGTCACGGCAGCAGCATCGGCCACTGCACCGTCGACGGCAGCAGCACCGGTCACGGCACCATCAGTTCCGACATCGGCAGTCATCGCATCGGCGGTCGTACCGTCGACCACAGTCGGCTCAGCACGCGCAGCCTCAGTGGGCAAATCCGAATCCGAATCATTCTGACCCACCACAACATCCGGTGGGCCATCTCCACCGACTCCGGCCGTGGCCACCTCGAGAATATCGCCTACGTCGGTGACCAAGCCACGCTTCTCCGCAATGTCCAGCGCCTCCGCCAGCAGCACCTGCCAGGTCCCGTCCGCCGCCAACCGCCTCGCCAGTTCGGGATCGATGAAGCCGTGCCCGTGCAGGTACGCCGGCTGCGACAACAACCCGACCAGGGTCGCGACATCTACCGTGATCTGCGTCAACGGCGTCCGCCGACCCGGCATCGACGCCCGCCCCGACGCAGTACAGTCCTCCCACTCGCACCGGCACGCCAGGTGCGGCTCACCGTGCATGATCGCCATCACCGCATCGGCCATCCGTTCCTGCGCTCCCCGCGGATCGTGCGGACACACCGTCGCCGTCATCTCCGCGACCAGCTGCATGAACTGCGCGCCCTCCTCGGGCGAGACCGTCACCTCGATCACCGACGAGCTCCCCCGCGACCGCCGCACCACCCGCCGACCGCGCTGCTCGAACTCCCGCTGCTCGGCCGCCTCCTGCGGCGAGTACTCGCAGATCAGGCGAAAGATCTCCCCCGCCAACGGTCCCGGCGTCAACTGCCGTGCGGCAGCAACGATCTCCGACTCAAGCGCCGCCACCGTCTCGAGTCGCAATCCGGCCGTGTCCCGCGCGATCACCCGCACCCGTGCGCAGTCGAGGTCGCCCGCCTCGAAGGCCGCCCGCACCCGGGGCAGTCGCAGTCGCAGATCCATCCCCAACTCCGCGTGGCCCTGCGCGACCGTTCGGGAACATCCCCAGCGCACCGCCAACTCCGCGATCGCGTTGTTGCCGCAGTCGGTGATGTCTCCCGACCCCAGCCGCACATCCCGCTCGATCCACGATTCCCAGAACCGGCCCGCCGCGAGCACCTTGAGCGCCGCGCACGTGTTCTCACCGCGCGCCGTCTCGGTCGCCTCGGTCAGGTCGATCGCATCGACCAGCACCGCCGAGGTCTCCGCCTCGACCCTCGAGTTCGCTCCACCACACCTGGTTTCGAACATGGATGCGACGCTACGCCTGGGGCCCGACAACTCTCCGAATCCGCCGATCACCGCCGGTCAGGGGCAATTACCCAGCCGTTCGCGACCGGCCCTCAGCGAACGGCTCGGCTGCGGCCTGGACCCGTCGGTGGTGCGCGAGACGACGGTCGGCGTCCGTGTAGGGCAGGTTGTCGTTGCCCTTCGTCATTCCCGCGATGCCGTCTATCAGCTCCCGAACGATGTCGGCGTGCCCGGCATGGCGCGCCGTCTCGATGTTCATGTGCAGCAGGATCTGGTGCAGGGTGACATTTTCATCGGGCCACCCCGGCGCGCATCCGGGAGAGTCGAGATCGAGGGCGTCGAACGTCTCACCGGCGTGCGCCCACGAACGTCGGTATAGACCGTCCACAATGAACTCCGTCGACTCGTCCGGAGTCGCCCACAGGTCGACGTTCTCGGCGGCACCGGGCCGGTCCCAGGGCAGCTCCAGGGGGGCGGGCCGTCCGAAAACATCTCCGAAGTAGCCGAATTCGCATGCGGCCAGGTGTTTGACGAGACCGAGAAGGTTGGTACCGGTCGGTGTCAACGGACGGCGGAGGTCGTACTCCGAGAGACCCTCCAGCTTCCACAGGACCGATTCACGCAGCACCTGCAGTCGCCCGATCAGGTCTGACTTGTTCGCGGCTTGCGAGGTCATCCAGGCAGCCTAGGCGGACAATCGAAGACACCGGTAGACCAATCCGCCCGGCGCGCGGCGCCGAATCACCACTGACACGAACACCAGGCAGCGGAGGTTGATTGTGAGAAACGCCGTCGGAGCACTGCTCGCCGCGGGATCCGCCCTTGTCCTGGCGGTCCCTGCCCAAGCCCAGTCTGCACCGTTGGCACCGGTGGCCGCCGTCGACATCGGGCGGTACACCGGGACCTGGCTGCAGCTCGCCGCGGTGCCACAACCGTTCAGCCTCGACTGTGCGCGCGACACCCGTGCGACGTACTCGCTGGTAGACGCCCGGAACGTCCGGGTCCAGAACAGCTGCGAGACCTGGTCCGGGACCCGCAACGAGATCGTCGGCAATGCACGAGTCAACGACCCGGTCACGAACGCGCAGTTGCACGTGAGCTTCCCCGCCGTGCGGTCCCAGGACTCGCCGGACGGACCGACCAACTACGTCGTGACCTACCTCGCCGAGGACTACTCGTGGGCGTTGGTCGGGGACCCGGCCCGTTTCTCCGGCTTCGTGCTGTCGCGGGTCCCGGCCGTCACCGCCGAGCAGTGGCGGCAGATCCGTGCGGTGGTCGAGTCACGCGGGTACAACTCGTGCCTGCTTCTCACCACGCCTACCTCCGGCGGACGCGACGACATCCGTCCGCTCTGCACGCTCTGACGGCCTCAGGATGCGCTCTGATGCCGACGGGCAGCGGTTCCGGTGATGTTGTTGACCATGCCCTTGAAGATGACCCCGTGAAACGGCAGGAGCGCGTACCAGTAGGCGCGGCCGGCGATTCCGCGTGGGAAGAAGGTTGCCCGCTGGTCGAGGCGGGAACCGCTCGGCGCGGCGTGGACCCGCCACTCGAGCCAGGCGCCACCCGGCGCGCGCATCTCCGCCCGCAGTCGCAGTAGGGCGCCGCGTTCGATCTTCTCCACCCGCCAGAAGTCGAGCGCGTCCCCGGTCTGGAGCCGTCGCGCATCACGACGGCCGCGACGCAGGCCCACCCCGCCGACCAGCCGGTCCAGCCAGCCGCGGACCGCCCACGCCAGCGGGAAGGAATACCAGCCGTTCTCGCCGCCGATGCTCTCGACCACCTGCCACAGCGTCTGCGCGTCCGCCTCACAGGTCTTGCTGCGTTCGTCGGTGAACACCACCTCGCCGGCCCAGACCGGGTCAGACGGGAGCGGATCCGAGGGCGTTCCAACCGGTGCGGCGTTCGCCCACGTCGTCTCCACCTCGCCCCGCTCGATGCGGCCCAGGGCCAAACGCACCGCCTCCCGGTACGGGGTGAGCCCGCCCGCAGGCGGCGCAATGACGTCGTCGATGCCGTGTTCGGTCATCACCGCGTCGTTCTGCAGCGACTCGATCAGCGCCCGCCCCAGACGAGACGGGATCGGGGTCACCAGCCCGATCCACAGGCCGGCCAGCCGCGGCGTCAGCACCGGAAGGACCAGGATGCGACGGTTGGCCAGACCCGCGACCTGCGCGTAGGTCCTCATCATGTCGCCGTAGCCCATCACGTCCGGTCCACCGATGTCGTAGGTACGACTGCGCGGCAACGGGGCCTCCGCCGCGGCGACCAGGTAGTGCAGGACGTCCCGGACCGCGATCGGTTGGATCCGGTTGTTCACCCACCGCGGCGTGGTCATCACCGGCAGCCGATTGGTCAGGTGCCGGATCATCTCGAACGATGCCGAACCGGATCCGATGACCACCCCTGCCTGCAACGCCATGGTCGGGATTCCCGAGTCGATCAGGATCCGCCCGACCTGGGTCCGGGAACGCAGGTGCGCAGACAGTTCCACCCCCGCCGGGTGCAGCCCACCCAGGTAGACGATGCGCGACACGCCCGCGGACCGCGCCGCGGCGACCACGTGCTGTGCGCCACGGCGCTCGGCGTCGGCGAACGCCTCGCCGCCGCCCATGGAGTGGACGAGGTAGTAGACGACGTCGATGTCCCTGAACGCCGCTGTCAGCGAGTCGGTGTCGTCCAGGTCGCCGCGGCAGATCTCGACGTCACGCGCCCACGGCACGTCCCGGAGCTTGTCCGGGGAACGCACCAGCACCCGAACCGAGTACCCGGCTGCGAGCAGTCGTGGTGTCACCCGGCCACCGATGTAGCCGGTCGCACCCGTGACCAGCACGCGCAGGTCGCCCATCACTCGACGATAGCCCTGCCTCAGCGCCCGAGTTCTCCGAGGCGCGCCAACGACTCTCGACGCTCGACGGCGTGGTCGACGACGGGGTCCGGGTATCCGGACGGGCGGCCGGCCTTCAGCGCGTGCACGGCGCCGCCCGGGACCCCGCGCAGCTCCGGTACCCAGCGGCGCACGTAGTCGCCGTCCGGGTCGAACTTCTCGCCCTGAGTAGTCGGGTTGAACACCCGAAAGTACGGCGCCGCATCGGTTCCGCAGCCCGCGGTCCACTGCCAGCCGTGCTGGTTCGAGGCCAGGTCCCCGTCGAGCAGGTGGGCCATGAAGTACCTGGCCCCACGCCACCAGGGCAGGTGCAGGTCCTTCACCAGGAAGGACGCGACGATCATCCGGACCCGGTTGTGCATCCAGCCCTCGGCGAGCAGCTGACGCATCCCGGCGTCGACAATCGGGAACCCCGTGCGCCCCTCGCACCATGCGGCCCAGGACAACTCGGCGTCCGGGCCGGTGTCGTACCGGATCGCGTCGAACCGGCTGTCGTAGTTGTGCCGGGCACTGTCCGGGCGGTGGTAGAGCACGTCGGCGTAGAACTCACGCCACGCCAGCTGGCGCAGGAAGGCCTCCGGCCCGGCACCGCGCAGACCGGCGAGATCCGCGAGCACGGTGCGCGGGTGGACGGACCCGTACTTGAGATCCACCGACAGCCGGCTGGTCCCGTCGAGGTCGGGCCGGTCCCGAATCCTGTGGTAGTCGGCGAGGTCGCCGTCACGGAACCGCGCCCACCGCTCGAGCGCGGCCCGCTCCCCCGCCGCGGGTCCGCCCGATGCCGCGGGCCGCGGGACCGGCACCCGCGCAGGCAGTTCCGGATCGAGCCAGTCCACCGCGACGCCCGAGCCGGCGGGTGCGCGCCAGCCGTGGTCGAGCCACCGACGGAAGTACGGCGTGAACACCCGGTAGGGACCGCCGTCGGCCTTCGTCACCCGGCCCGGCGCGACGGCATAGGGCGAGCCCGTCCGCACCAGCWGCACCCGCTCGGCGACCGCGTCGTCGCGCCGACGCCCGTACGGCCCGTAGTCCGCGCTGACGTGGACCTCGCTCGCGCCGACCGCCGCCGCGACCGCGGGGACGACCGACACGGGATCGCCCCGCACGACGCACAGGCGGCCGCCCAGCTGCTCGTCGAGTGCGGACAGGCTGCGGAACAGGTGGTCCCGCCGGACAGCACCGGACGGCCCGAGAATCGACTCGTCCAGGACGAAGAGCCCGAGCACCCCCGCGGCGCCGGCCTCGGCCGCCGCGGACAGCGCCGGCAGGTCCCCGGTGCGCAGGTCACGGCGAAACCACATGACGGAGGCGGGCATGCCCGTCTTTCTACACCCGCCCGGCGGGTGCGGGCACAATGCAGGGGTGACCGAACCCGCCGCCGCCACGGTCCTGGTCGTCGACGACGACCAGGACGTCCTGCTCTCCCTGCGTCGCGGCCTGCAGCTGTCCGGATTCACCATCCTCACCGCGGCCAACGGCGCGGAGGCCCTGAGGGTGGTCGCGGACCGGAACCCCGACGCGATCGTCCTGGACATGAACATGCCCGTCCTCGACGGCGCCAGCGTGGTGACCGCGCTGCGCGCGATGGGCAACGACATCCCGATCTGCGTGCTGAGTGCCCGTTCCTCGGTGGACGACCGGGTGGCGGGACTCGAGGCGGGCGCGGACGACTACCTCGTCAAACCGTTCGTCCTGGCCGAGCTCGTCGCCCGTATCCGCGCCATGCTGCGCCGTCGCGCGACGCCGCCACCGGCGCCCGCGCCGCAGGGCACGCTGACCGTCGGCGCGCTGACCGTCGACCTGCTGGGCCGGCGCGCGGTCGTCGGTGGCCACGAGATCGAGCTCACCAAAAGGGAATTCGAGCTGCTCGCCGTCCTGACGCGCAACAGCGGCGTGGTCCTGAGCCGTGAACGGCTGCTCGAACTCGTCTGGGGGTACGACTTCGTCGCCGACACCAACGTCGTCGACGTGTTCGTCGGCTACCTGAGGCGCAAGCTCGAGGCCGACGGCCGCCCCCGCATCCTGCAGACCGTGCGCGGGGTGGGGTTCGTGCTGCGGGACGCCCAGTGAGGGCCCGCCGGTCCTACTCGCTGCGAGCCCGCGTCGCCGCCGCCACCGCGCTCGGCGCCACCGTCATCGTCGCCCTGCTGGGAGTCTTTGTCGCGTTCGCGATCTCACGCAACAACATGAACCAACTGGACCGGCGGCTGGAGACCGCGACGCGCGTGCTGATCGCGAACGCCGCGACCGCCGCGTCGTTCCTGCCCACCTTCGGCGACGGCGGCGCGTTCGCCGTGACCATCCGGGCGGGAACCGACGTCATCGTGAGCACCCCCACCCGGCTTCCCGAACTCGACCCCGGCGCAGCGACCGTGCACGTGGACGGCACCGCCTACCGGGTGAACACCAGCCGAATCGCCGACAGCGACAACCTGATCTCGCTTGCCGTACCCGCGGCGGAGGCCCGCGACGTCACCGCCGAACAGCAACGCTGGGTGGCGGTCTCCGGTGTGCTCGCGATCGCCGCCGCCGGCGGTCTCGGCTGGATCTTCGGGGGCCGGGCGGTCCGGCCGATCACCGCGTTGACGCGGCACATCGGTGCCGGCACGCCGCAGCCCGGCCCGCCGCCGAAGGTCTCCGGCGTCCGGGAGGCCGAGGAGCTGGCGGACGAGCTGGAACTGATGCTCGCGCGGATCGCCGAGGCGCAGGCGCAGTCCGCGGCGTCTCTGGACACCGCCCGCGACTTCGCCGCCGCGTCGGCGCACGAGCTGCGGACCCCGCTGACCGCGATGCGCACCGACATCGAGGTCCTCAGCACCCTCCAACTCGACGACGCTCAACGCGCCGAGATCCTCGGAGACCTGGCACGTACCCAGGGCCGCGTCGAGGCGACCCTGTCCGCGCTCGAACGGCTCGCGTCGGGCGAGCTGTCCAGCGAACGCGACCACGTGCCCACCGACCTGGCCGAGCTGTGCGACATCGCCGCCCAGGAAGCCATGCGCCAACGGCCCGGCCTCGCGGTGCGGGTGGAGTCCGACCCCTCACTGGTCATCAACGGCCTGCCCGCCGGCCTGCGGCTCGCGCTGGACAACGCGATCGCCAACGCGGTCCGGCACGGCGGGGCGTCGACGGTGGTGCTGACGGCCCGGCGCACCGGGCCGGACACGGTGACGGTCACCGTCGACGACAACGGCACCGGCGTGCCGGTGACCGAGCGTGAAGCGGTGTTCGAGCGCTTCATCCGAGGCTCCGGGGCCGCGCGTGGCGGGTCGGGACTGGGCCTGGCGCTGGTGGCACAGCAGGCCCAGTTGCACGGCGGCCGGACCTACTTCGAGGACAGCGAACTGGGCGGCGCCCGCCTGGTGCTCGAGTTCGCGGCGCCGCGAAACCAGCCGCGAGGCTAGTGGCGTGTCCCGGTTTTGGTTGCCTGGTTGAGGGCGACGCGCCCGCGGGCGACTTTCTCGAGGACGGATTCGGCGGTCGCGGTCCAGATCAGGGGTTTGGAGTCCTCGTTGTGGACTGCGAGGTAGGTTTCGATGGCTTCGATCAGGTCGGGTACGGAGTGGAAGATGCCGCGGCGTAGGGCCTTGTCGGTTAGTAACGGCGGCGGGAGCCTTTGCGGCGTCAGATGCGGCCGGTCTCGTGGGCCCACATCGCGACCTCGACGCGGTTTCGGGCGCCGAGCTTTCGCATGAGGCTGGCGAGGTGGGCTTTGACGGTGCTTGGGGTGATGTAGAGCTCGCTGGCGATCTCATTGTTGGTGCGGCCTTGGGCTACAGGCACGAGGACTTCCTCCTCGCGGGCGGTGAGCGGTTCTATCGGCTGCCTCGGTGGTGAGGGCTGTGCGTGGGCGAACGCTGCGAGCAGTCGGACAGTCACGCTGGGGGCGATCAGTGCGTCTCCGTCGGCGGCGGCGTGGATGGCCTGGGTCAGCAGGGCGGGTCCGGCGTCCTTGAGCAGGAACCCGCGGGCGCCGGCTCTGAGCGCCCCGTGGACATACTCGTCGAGGTCGAAGGTGGTGATGACCACGATCGGYAGGGGGTCGGTGACGTCGGGGCCGGCGAGGCGGCGGGTGGCTTCGATGCCGTCCATCAGCGGCATTCGGATGTCGAACAGGCCGACGTCGGGACGCAGTTGGAGCGCCAGGCGGACTGCCTCGCGCCCGTCGGCAGCCGCGCCGACCACTTCGATGTCGGGTTGGGCGTCGAGCAGCATCGTCAGCCCGGTGCGCACGATGGGCTGGTCGTCGGCGATGAGGACCCTGATGCTCATCGTGGCGTCCCGGTTCGGGGCAGGACCGCCTCTACCCGCCAGCCCCGCTCGGCTGCGGGGCCTGCGTGGAAGGTGCCGCCGAGCAGTGAGGCACGTTCCCGCATGCCCACCAGGCCGTAGCCTGCTGGGGTGCGGCCGCCAGCGGCGGAGCCGTCGTCGTCGATGGTCAGCCGTACCCGGTCGGCGTCGCCTGTGACGGCGACGGTGACCCGGGTCGCGTGACGGGCGTGCCGTCGAGCGTTGGTGATGGACTCCTGGGCCAGGCGGTAGATCGCGGCCCCGACCGCCGGGCTGAGGTCGTCGAACTCGCCGAATAGCGTCACCTCGACGCAGGGACGCGTCCGGCCATCGGTGGCGAGCTGCTCGACCTCGGCCACGCCGGGCTGCGGCGCGAACTCGGTGTCCTGTGAGGCGCGGAGCACGCCGACGATGGCGCGCAGCTCGGTGAGGGTGCGGGTCGCTGCGTCCTCGATGACGGCCAAGGCCTCGATGGCGCGCTCGGGGTGGGAGGCCGCGATGGCACGTCCTGCTTGGGCCTGGATGGCGATGCCCGAGACGTGGTGGGCGACGGTGTCGTGGAGCTCGCGAGCGAGCTGTTCGCGTTCGCGGGCCTTGACTTGGTCGATGTCGCGGATGCGGATCTTCGCGCGATAGCGGATCGCGGCGCCGAGCGCGGCGGCGAACAGGAAGAACGCATATCCTGCGACCGCCTCTGCCAGGGTGGTGGGGTCGGCGCCGTGGGTGGTGATGATGGCCAGCCAGAGCAGGATGACGCCGAGGCCGCTTGCGGCTTCCCGACCGGAGCCCCACCGGAACAGGGCGTAGGCCAGGATCAGCACCGCGAGGGTGCTGTTCAGCACGGCGCCTTGCGACCCGGTGAGAATTCTGACGATGTCGACGATCGTCAACGTGCCGCAGGAGACCGCAACCGCGACGAGCGGGTGCGTGCGTCGCCACAGCAGGGGGCCGAGGACCGCGAGCACCGCGAGTAGCTGCAGCGGGCGTGGCGCCAGGTCCTGGCGAAGCACCACTTCCACCACCGACCAGCAGATCAGTACTGCGACCAAGGCCCAGTCCCGCGGCCCCCGGCCCGGGGCATTCGTGGGTCGAGGTTCGGCCCACAGCGAGCGGAGCGCGTTGGTGGCCATCTGATCAGCCTAGGCAGCCCGCGTGCTCGGTGCCTCCGCCGAAAGTACAAGAGCTCGGCTGTGCCAACGGCCAGGTCGAATCAGGCTCCGGGGCTAATGTGCCAGCCGCCGGCATCCGTGAAGGTGAAAGCACCCACCCGATCAAGCCAAGGAGCATTGATGAGAACGCCTCAATCCCACACTGCACCAGAGAATCCACCGTCCCAGAACACGCTGGAAGATCTGCGCATGCCCGTGCAGGCCAAACTCGCAGCAGCATGGACCAGCTTCATGTTCCTCTACATCTACGTCGACTACCTCGCCCTGTACAAGCCCGGCTTCCTCGACGACCTCCTGGCCGGCATCGTCCACGAGTTCGACATCGGTCCAACCTTTGTCGCCATTGCGCTCACGCTCATGGCCATCCCGATCCTCATGATCCTGCTCTCCGCGACACTGCCCGCCCGTGTCAACCGCACCATCAACCTCGTCGTAGCAACGCTCTACATCCCCGTCTCGATGTTCAACGCGGCAGGGGAGTCCTGGACCTACTTCTACTTCTACGGCCTCTCCATCGGACTCGAGGTGCTGCTCCTGGCCTTCATCCTGCGCTCCGCCTGGACCTGGCCACGCCGCACCGCATCACCGGCGACCCTGGCAGCCAGCCTCGACAGCGAGCCACTCCGCACGCCGCAGCAGACGTGACTGCCCGCCCCGCGCCCGACCATCCTTCGCTCGCCCCACCCGCGGGCACGGTCACCTGACTCAGCGTTCGCTGCTGAGAACTCCGTCCCACCCGATCCCCCAGAAAGGTCCGGTCATGATCGAGGCACGCGAGCTCACCGAGCGCTACGGCGACACCACCGCCGTGCACTCCCCTTTACGGGACATATCACTAGGTGCCGGTGGTATCGCCCGCAGACCCCACTCAGACCGGTCTTCGGACCCGGATCGGAAACAGGGCCCCGCATCGGTGTCGATGCGGGGCCCTGTCTGCGATGCGTCTTGGCTGTGTGACTACCTCGTGCCGAGCAGGTCGATCACGAAGACCAGCGTCTTGCCGGAGAGCTGGTGCCCGCCACCGGCCGGACCGTAGGCCAGCTCCGGCGGAACCGTGAGCTTGCGGCGGCCGCCGACCTTCATGCCGGGGATACCCTTCTGCCAGCCCGGAATCAGCTGGGCGAGAGGGAACTTCACGGAATCGCCACGCAGGAACGAGGAGTCGAACACCTCGTTGGTGTCGAACTCGACACCGTGGTAGTGGACGTCGACGACGGCGCCGGGCTGCGCCTCCGCGCCGTCACCGACCTCGATGTCCTCGATCACGAGCTCTGCGGGTGCCGGGCCGGCGGCCGGCTCGATCACCGGCGCCGCCGGCGGAACCACGACGTCGAGCAGGTCGATCACGAAGACCAGGGTCTTGCCGGAGAGCTGGTGCCCACCGCCGGCCGGGCCGTAGGCCAGCTCCGGCGGGATGGTCAGCTGGCGGCGTCCCCCGACCTTCATGCCGGGGATGCCCTCCTGCCAGCCGGCGATCAGGCCCGCGAGCGGGAACTTGATGGACTCGCCGCGGCTCCAGGAGGAGTCGAACTCCTCGCCGGACTCGAACTCGACGCCGAGGTAGTGGACCTCGACCTTGGCGCCGGGAGTGGCCTCGGCGCCGTCACCGACGGTGATGTCCTTGATCACGAGCTCGGTGGGCGGGGGGCCCTCCTGAAACTCGATTACCGGCTCGTTGCTCATGCGGGTCACCTGCTTTCCAGGTCGGTGTAGTTGCGTTCGGTGTAGCCGGTGTAGATCTGACGCGGGCGGCCGATCTTGGTGGCCGGGTCCTCGTGCATCTCGCGCCAGTGCGCGATCCAGCCGGGCAGCCGGCCCATAGCGAACAGCACGGTGAACATCCGCGTCGGGAAGCCCATCGCGCGGTAGATCAGGCCGGTGTAGAAGTCGACGTTCGGGTACAGCTTGCGCTCGATGAAGTACTCGTCGGTGAGCGCGGCCTCCTCGAGCGCCTTCGCGATCTGGAGCAGCTCGTCGTCGCCGCCGAGCTTGGCCAGGATGGTGTCCGCGGCCTTCTTCGCGATCGCCGCGCGCGGGTCGTAGTTGCGGTAGACGCGGTGCCCGAAGCCCATGAGCTTCACGCCGTCTTCCTTGTTCTTGACCTTGCGGACGAACTCCTTGACGTCGCCGCCGCTGGCCTTGATCTCGTCGAGCATCTCGAGCACGGCCTGGTTGGCGCCGCCGTGCAGCGGGCCCCACAGCGCGTTGATGCCGGCCGAGACCGAGGTGAACAAGTTGGCGTCGGACGAGCCGACCATCCGCACCGTCGACGTCGAGCAGTTCTGCTCGTGGTCGGCGTGCAGGATCAGCAGCATGTCGAGCGCCTTGGCGACCTCGGGGTCGACCGCGTACGGCTCGGCCGGGAAGCCGAACGTCATCCGGAGGAAGTTCTCGACCAGGGAGAGCGAGTTGTCCGGGTACAGGAACGGCTGCCCGACGGACTTCTTGTACGCGTAGGCCGCGATGGTCGGCATCTTCGCCAGCAGGCGGGTGGTCGACAGCTCGACCTGCTCCGGGTCGTCGGGGTCCAGCGAGTCCTGGTAGTACGCGGACAGCGCGTTCACCGCGGAGGAGAGCACCGGCATCGGGTGCGCGTTGCGCGGGAAGCCGTCGAAGAACCGCTTGAGGTCCTCGTGCAGCATGGTGTGGCGCTGGATGCGGGTGGCGAAGGCCGCCAGCTCGTCGGCCGAGGGCAGCTCGCCGTAGATCAGCAGGTAGCTGACCTCGAGGAAGCTCGAACGCTCCGCCAGCTCCTCGATCGGGTACCCGCGGTAACGCAGGATGCCGGCGTCGCCGTCGATGTAGGTGATCGCAGACTTGGTGGATGCGGTGTTGACGAAGCCCGGATCGAGGGTGGTGTACCCCGTCGCGGACAGGAGCTTGCCGAGCTCGATCCCGTCATTACCCTCGGTGGCCCTCGCGATTGTCATCGCATGTTCGCCACCGGGGTAGCTGAGCGTGGGCTTGGTTTCTTCGGCAGCGGGCACGGATGACCCCTCTCAAACTCGAACCTTGCGAGTAGCAATATCAGTCGAGTAGAACCTAGTCGCAGTCAGCTTCGGCTGCCCAGCGAGGGTCGCTGTGGCGCTCTGTGCGCCACAGTCAAAGTGCCGTGAGCTGTGGTTATCCGATCAGCATATGCCCAGCCCCCAGCTTCCGCTCCAGGTTTGCCCGGGCGCGAGAACAAGTTGGTCGATGCCCGAGTTGAAGGCGTCCGGCGGGCAGGTCATCGGCTCGACTGCCAGCGCCCGGCCGCGGCCCGGGTAGCCCTTCCCGATTGCGGGATCCGCGGTGAACACCTGGATCCAGCCGAACCGGCGGTCCGTCCACAACACCGTGCCGACGCCGTCCGGTGCGCGCAGCACGTGCCGGGCCCGGCCGTCGGGGTCCGGCACGATCGAGCTGAACGGGGTGTCCAACCGCACGCCCGCGAGGTCGCGTGGCGAGGTGAAGTCGAACTCGGTGCCGTAGACGGACTGCGAGTTGCCCTCGGGCAGCATCCGGTCCGGGTCGAGCGGCAGCCGGGTGCCCGCGGTCAGCTGCAGCGTGCAGTCGTCGAGCGGGGTGTCCCCGACGCGGACGTAGGTGTGCACGCCGAGCCCGAACGGAGCCGGCATCGCGCCGATGTTGGTGGCCGTGTGGGTGACGGTGAGACCGTCCGGGCCCAGCTCGTGACGCACCCCGACCTGCAGCGGGTACGGCCAGCCCTTGTGCAGGCCCACCCGGATCGTCTGCTCGACACTGCTCTCGGTACGTCCGACGAGCTGCCACTCGTCCCGTCGCACGAGGCCGTGGATGGCGTTGTGCCGGTCCGGTTCCGTGATCGACAACTGGTGCTCGACGCCGTCGAAGACGAAGTGCCCGTCCCGGAGCCGGTTGGGCCACGGCGCCAGCACCAGGCCCGCCGACAGCGGCGGCCGCTCCTGGGCGGACCACGTCTCGGTGAGGGCCCGGCCGTCGCACTCGAGCAGTCGCAACGCGGCGCCGCGGGAGACCACCTCGGCGCGGTAACCACCGAAGCTGAGCGGGTAGGCGCGCACGCCGGCGGACTCGATCACGCGGGACACGGACTCAGGCATGGATCCCAGTGTCCACGAATCGCCTCACCTTGCCACCGAATCCGACGCTCGACCCTCCCCGACGCGGTATCGGAGGAACATCGGGAACGCCAGGCAGGCGAGGGCCACCCCGACCACTACCAGGATGCCGCCGCCGGCCGCGGCGACCGCGGTGCCGACCGATGCGGCGGCCGCCCCGTGCAGCACGTCGCCCATCCGGGGGCCGCCCGCGACCACCACGATGAACACGCCCTGCAGTCGGCCGCGCATCTCGTCGGTCGCCACCTGCTGGAGCATGGTGCTGCGGAACGCCGCGGAGACCATGTCGACCGCGCCGCCGAACGCCAGGAACCCCAGCGCCACCCAGAGGAAGATCGCGCTGTCACCGGGACTGGCCAGGCCGACCGTGACGCCGAAGCCCACCATCGCCAGCCCCCAGAGCACGATGCACGCCACCACCGCACGGCCCTGGTACCGCACCCCCGGCAACCAGCCGGAGAAGACGCCGCCGAGCACCGCGCCCGCGGACATCGCCGCGAACAGCAGGCCCAGCGCGACGCCGCCGGTCACCGGGTCCCCGAACGTCTCGTTGGCGATCTGCGGGAACAGCGCCCGCGGCATGCCGAACACCATCGCGACGATGTCCACCACGAACGAGGCCAGCAGCACCTTCTGCGTCGACAGGTACCGGAACCCGTCCAGCACCGCACGCAGCCCGGCCTTCGTGGTGTGCCCGGTCGGCGGCAGCGCGGGCAGCGCCAGCACCGCCCACAGCGTCGCCATCAGCAGCACCGTGTCGATCAGGTACAGGCTGGCCAGCCCGATCGTCGGGATCAGCACGCCGGCCAGCAGCGGCCCGGCGATCGCGCCGAACTGCACGACCGTCATGTTCAGGGAGTTGGCCGCCGGCAACTGCTCGCCGGGGATCAGCCTCGGGATGATCGCGGCGCGGGTCGGCTGGTTGACCGCGAAGAACGCCTGCTGCAGCGAGAACAGCCCGAGTACCACCCAGACGTTGGCCATGCCGGCCGCGGCCTGCGCCCAGAACAGCAGCGAGGTCACCGACAGCCCGATCGTGGTGATCGTCATCAGCCGCCGCCGGTCCATCACGTCGGCGAGCGCGCCGCCCCACAGGCCGAAAAGCACCAGCGGGACCAGCCCGAACACCCCCGTCAGCCCGACGTAGGCCGAACTCCGGGTGATCTCGTAGACCTGCTGCGGCACCGCGACCACGCTGAGCTGCGCACCGATGACGGTGACGACGCCCGACACCCACAACCGCCGGTAGTGCGGCTCGCGCAGCGGGGTGGTGTCGGCCAGCAGCCGCCGACGGGGTTTCCCGGTCACGGTTGCAGTCGCGTCGCGGTCCAGCCGCCCTCGGCTCGGGTGACGAGCACCCGATTGTGCATGCGGTTGGCGCGGCCCTGCCAGAACTCGACGGTCTCCGGCCGGAGCAGGAGTCCGCCCCAGTCCGGCAGCACCGGAACCTGTTCCGTGTCTGCGAACCGCGCGGTGACCTCCGCGAGCCTCGCGTCGAGGGCGCTCCGGGACTCGATCGGCTGAGACTGCTGCGAGGCCCAGGCGCCGAGCTGCGAACCCCGCGGGCGGGTGTGCCAGTAGGCGGCGGTGACCTCGGCGGCCACCCGTTCGACCGGGCCGCGGACCGTGACCTGGTGTGCGAACGCGGTCCAGGCGAAGGTCGCCGAGGCGTACGGGACGGCCGCGAGTTGCCTGGCCTTGGTGGAGCCGTAGTTGGTGTAGAAGACCAGCCCTTCCTCGGACAACCCCTTGCACAGGACCGTGCGCGAGGCCGGCCGACCCGCCTCGTCGACGGTCGCCAGCACCATCGCGTTCGGCTCGACCACGCCGGCGGAACGGGCCTGGTCGAGCCACCGGCGCAGCAGCGGCAACCAGCCGTCTTCGAGGGCCGCGACATCCAGATTCGATTCCGGGGCAGGCGAATTCATCGCCTGGGCCGCATATCCCACGCGCATCGCGGCCAGGTCGGCGGGTACCGCGGGCAGGTTGTCGGAATCGGGTGACACGGGTGAACACGTTACTACCGGGTACGCACTCCCCGACCGGCGCGTGTTAGGGGATAGAGTTTCGAGACAACCGGACCCGCCGAATGGGGATTCGCACCCGCGATTCGCACCCGGCAGGGTCAGCAGTTTGCGCGGCGGCTCGTGCCTGTGAACCATGCATGCGCCCGCAAGACGGTCGAAGCTTAAGTCAGTGGTGCAGCCCGGACCGGCGGCACTGAAGATGAGGAGAGTCCACGAGCATGGCAGCGAGCGCGGTAGTACCCGAGGATTTTGTGAGTGGACTCGAGGGCGTCGTCGCCTTCACCACCGACATTGCCGAGCCCGACAAGGACGGTGGCGCGCTCCGCTACCGCGGCGTCGACATCGAGGACCTGGTCGGTCGCGGTGTCACCTTCGGCGATGTGTGGGCCCTGCTCGTGGACGGCCAGTTCGGCCAGGGCCTGCCGCCCGCCGAGCCGTTCCCGCTCCCGATCCACACCGGCGACGTCCGCGTCGACGTGCAGGCCGGCCTGGCCATGCTGGCACCGATCTGGGGCTACCAGCCGCTGCTCGACATCGACGACGAGACGGCCCGCGACCAGCTGGCCCGCGCCTCCGTCATGGCGCTGTCCTACGTCGCCCAGTCGGCCCGCGGCATCTACCAGCCCGCCGTGCCGCAGAAGGTCATCGACGAGTGCTCCACCGTCACTGCACGTTTCATGACCCGCTGGAAGGGTGACCCGGACCCGCGGCACACCGAGGCCATCGACGCCTACTGGGTGTCCGCCGCCGAGCACGGCATGAACGCGTCCACCTTCACCGCCCGCGTCATCGCCTCCACCGGCGCCGACGTCGCGGCCTCGCTGTCCGGCGCCATCGGCGCGATGTCCGGCCCGCTGCACGGCGGCGCCCCGGCCCGCGTGCTGCCGATGATCGAGGAGACCGAGCGGACGGGCGACGCCCGCGCGCTGGTCAAGGGCATCCTCGACCGCAAGGAGAAGCTGATGGGCTTCGGGCACCGCGTGTACCGCGCGGAGGACCCCCGGGCCCGCGTGCTCCGCGCCACCGCCAAGCGCCTGGACGCGCCGCGCTTCGAGGCGGCCGCCGCGCTGGAGCAGGCCGCGCTCGCCGAGCTGCGCGAGCGTCGCCCGGACCGCGCCATCGAGACCAACGTCGAGTTCTGGGCCGCGGTCATCCTGGACTTCGCCGAGGTGCCCGCGCACATGATGCCCGCGATGTTCACCTGTGGCCGTACCGCCGGCTGGTGTGCGCACATCATGGAGCAGAAGCGCCTGGGCAAGCTGGTCCGCCCGGCCGCCATCTACACCGGCCCCGAGCCCCGCACCCCGGACACCGTCGCCGGCTGGGACCTGGTCGGCAAGGTCTAGTTCACAGGCTCCGCTGCTACACCGCACCACAGCGAACGGCCGGGCGAGCTCACACCGAGCCGCCCGGCCGTTCCACGTGGGCGTCTAAACTACCCGTACACAGGGCCCATCAACGCTTAGGACACATTGACCAATGGCTGACGCAACTACACCGATCATCCCCGCCGACCTCAAGCCCGTTGACGGCCGTTTCGGTTGCGGGCCCTCGAAGGTCCGCCCCGAACAGCTCCAGTCGCTGGTGGACGTCGGGGCGTCGGTGTTCGGCACCAGCCACCGCCAGAAGCCGGTCAAGAACGTCGTGGCCCGCGTCCGGTCCGGCCTGGCCGACCTGTTCTCGCTGCCCGAGGGCTACGAGGTCGTCCTCGGCAACGGCGGCACCACCGCGTTCTGGGACGCGGCCGCATTCGGCCTGATCCGCGAGAAGTCGCTGCACCTGACCAACGGCGAGTTCAGCTCCAAGTTCGCCTCGGTGGCGAAGGGCAACCCGTTCATCGGCGACCCGATCGTCGTCTCGGCCGAGCCGGGCAGCGCGCCGGTGCCGGTCTCCGATCCGTCCGTCGACCTCATCGGCTGGGCCCACAACGAGACCTCGACCGGTGTCGCGATCCCCGTCTCCCGCCCCGCGGGTTCGGAGAACGCCCTCATCGCCATCGACGCCACCTCCGGCGCCGGCGGCCTGCCCGTGAACATGGCCGACGCGGACGTCTACTACTTCGCGCCGCAGAAGTGCTTCGCGGCCGACGGCGGCCTCTGGGTGGCGCTGATGAGCCCGGCCGCGCTCGAGCGCGTCGCCGAGATCAAGGCGTCCGGCCGCTGGACCCCCGAGTTCCTGTCGCTGCCCATCGCGGTGGACAACAGCTCCAAGGACCAGACCTACAACACCCCGGCCCTGGCCACCCTGCTGATGTTCGCCGACCAGATCGAGTGGATGAACGGCAACGGCGGCCTGGACTGGACCACCAAGCGCACCGCCGACTCCTCCTCGCGCCTGTACAACTGGGCCGAGGCCAGCGAGTACGCGACGCCGTTCGTCGCAGATCCGGCGCACCGGTCGCAGGTGGTCGGCACCATCGACTTCGACGACAAGGTGGACGCCGCCGAGGTCGCAAAGATCCTGCGCGCCAACGGGATCGTCGACACCGAGCCGTACCGCAAGCTGGGCCGCAACCAGCTGCGCGTCGGCATGTTCCCGGCCATCGACCCCGAGGACATCACGCAGCTGACCAAGAGCATCGACTGGGTTGTCGGCCAGCTCTGACCACTGCACACGAGAGCAGCCCCCGACCTCGAGGTCGGGGGCTGCTCTCGTCTCGGGCGGGTGTCAGCTGCCGAAGGTGCTCAGCACGCCGTTGATCAGGCCCGCGACGGCGCCCAGCGGGTCTTCTGCGGAGCCGCCGGCGGGGGCGGTGCCCTTGCCGCCGGTCACGGTGACCTTGGACACGGGGATCGGGTCCTGGTAGTCGGTGTCGCCGTCTTCCTTGCACTTGGTGCGGACCTGGTACTCGCCGTCCGCGAAGGTCGCCGAGGTGCCGGTGCCCGACGCGTCGACCAGGATCTGGCCGGCAACCATCTTCTCGCCCTCGATGAGGAAGCTCTCGCCGACCTTCGTGGTCTTGTCGAGGACGGTGGCGTCGGGCTGGTAGACGGTGCCCTCGCACTTGACGAACGCCTTGGTGGTGTTCAGGCCGGTCATCGCGATGGAGATGGTGCCCTTGCCCTCGTCGGCGGTGACGGTCGCGGCGCTGGTGACGGCGGCGGAGCCGATGGCCGGGTTGGCGACGAGGCCGAGCACGGAGAGGCCGGCAACGGCGCCGACGGCGGCCAAGTGCCGCTTCATGGAGGTAGCCACGAGAGTTGTCCCTTCGGTCTGCGTCCGATCCCGGAGGACGAACCGCACATATGTTTAGCCTGCCCTACATTAGGACAGGCTAAAATTAATGAGATTCCACACTCGAAGTCAACTCATGTGACGACCGGCACAACGCGGGGCGACTCAGACGGGTCAGCCCCCGGCACGTGATGCCGGGGGCTGACTCGCTGCCGAGGCGGTGCTACTCGACGATCAGGGCGTCGGCCTCGATCTCGACCAGCAGCGCGGGGTCGATGAGCGCGCTGACCTCGAGGATCGTCGTCGCGGGACGGATGTCGCCGAAGACCTCACCGTGCGCGAGCCCGGCCTCCTCCCACCGGCTCATGTCGGTGAGGTAGATCCGGGTGCGGATCACGTCCTCGGGCTTCGCGCCCGCCTCGGCGAGGGCCGCGACGACCCGGCTGACGGCCTCACGGGTCTGCTCGGAGAGGCTGTCGCCGCCGACCGGGCCGTCGGGGCCCGACGCGGTGGTTCCGGACACCGACACCTGCTGGCCGATGCGGACGGCCCGCGAGTAACCGATCTTCGACTCCCAGTCGGAGCCGGACGAGATGTTGTTTCGATTCGACATGGGGAGATTCTGTCAGGGCTCCCCCACCGCCTCCGCAGGCAACGTCTGGTTCTCCGCCACGAACCGATGGAAGGGCGCGAGCGCCTCGTCCCCGAGATGCGGACCGCTGACCACCGTCCCCTCGTTCGCCGACGCGATCACCTCCGCGCAGCCCAGCGTGAACCGCGGTCCGCCGCTGAGGATTCCGCCGAACTGTGCGGCCGCGGCACCGAACACCACCCGGCGCACCCCCGCCCACACCATGGCCGCCGCACACATCGGACAGGGCTCTCCGCTCGCGTAGACCGTGGCCCCGACGAGTTGGCCGGCATTGCCCTCGCCGCATGCGGTGGTGACGGCGTCGAGTTCGGCGTGCTCGGTGACGTCGCCCGACGTGGTCACGGAATTGGCGCCCTCGGCCACCACCGTGCCGTCCGCGCCCACGACCACCGCGCCGAAGGGGCGGTTCCCGGCATCGCCCGTCTCGACCGCCAGCTCGATCGCCCGCCTCAGGTGTGCCCGGTCGACCCTGTCAATGCTGCCTCGATCCGACATCTCGACGATCCTCCTCAGTTCGCCTCGACCGCTGTCGCCTCACCCGAAACGCCCGTCGGATCCATTCTCGCGGACCGGGTGCGAGTTGGGAACCAGAGAGAGTAGCGCGCCGCAAATCAAAGACCACCGCCGGATGTGGCGTGTCATCCCGTCCCACCGATCACGGGTCGGTTACAGTCCCTCCGCGGAGTATCGCGAGTGGTGCGATGAGGAGGTCATGGTGCGAGAGCTTCGAGTGATCGGACTCGAGCCCGGGGGCACGCATGTCGTGTGCGCCGACACCGAGAGCGGCGAACGCTTCCGCCTCCCCGCCGACGACAAGCTGCGTGCGGCCGCGCGCGGCGACATCGCGCGGTTCGGACAGATAGAGATCGAGACCGAGAGCCAGCTGCGCCCCAAGGACATCCAGGCCCGGATCCGCGCGGGCGCGACCATCGAGCAGGTGGCCGCCGAGGCCGGCGTCTCCATGAAGAAGGTCGAGCGCTTCGCCCACCCCGTCCTCCTCGAACGTGCACTGGCCGCCCAGAAGGCACAGGGCGGTCACCCCGTCCGCGAGAACGGCCCGGCTCTGCAGACGCTCGAGGAAATCGTCTCGCTGGCCTTCCGGGCCCGCGGCCACAACCTCGAGGACGCGGACTGGGACGCCTGGCGAGGCGAGGACGGACACTGGGTCGCCCAGCTGCAGTGGCAGGCCGGACGCACCACCAATGCCGCGCACTGGCACTTCCAGTACGACGCGCACGGCGGCACGGTCGTCGCCCTGGACGCGGCCGCGACCGACCTGCTCGACCCCGACTTCGGGCGGCCGCTGCGCGGACTGGCGCCGGTGACCGAGATCGCCCGCGACGACGAGTTCGACTCGTTCGACGCATTCGACGACCCGGACGACTTCGACGAGGCAGAAGCCGGCGCCGACGTCGGCCCCGCGGCCGAACCGACCGACGACCAGCCCCTCGGCGACGAACCGAGCTCACCCGCCGCCGAGACCTCGGTGCCGGAACCGCTGCCCAAGGTGGCGCCGCAGCACCAGAGCGGACGGGACAAGAAGGGCCGACCGGCGCTGCCGTCCTGGGACGACGTACTGCTCGGAATCAGGAGCAGCGGCCGCGGCTGACAGTCCCGCGTCCAGGCCGGCTACCGGGTGACCGCCCCGCGCCGGAACTGCTCAGGACCTGGTTCATCGCGCGGAACCTGCACGACACCGAGGCCATGGCCCGGATGCAGACCGTCGACCGGTTCATGTCCGCCATGCCCGGCTACCCGGCCCGGTTCTTCCATCAGGTCTGTTCGCAGCTGATCCTCGGAAATTCCTTGGCCACAGGGGAATTGCGGATCGGTGGGCGCGCCGTCGGGCTGTCGGGGGTGTCCGTCCCGGTGCTCGCGGTCGGCAGCACCACCGACGTCATCGCACCGGCCGCCTCGGCACGGGCGATCACCACCGCGGCGACCGGCGCGCCGAGCGTCCGCTTTTAGACCACCACCGGAAGTCACCTCGGGCTGATCGCAGGACCCGACGCAGCCGCCACCACCTGGGCATACCTCGACGATTTTCTCGCGGAACCGGCTCTCGTCGGCTGACCGGCCGGGAAGATGCTGCGCGCCCCGGTGCGCCACCGCGCTTATCCGCACCGAGGTCGTACCCTGCTAGGAAAGGGACTGAGAGGCAGGTACCGGACGTGGGGGCGAAAGCATCAACCATCTGGTATGTCGACGCCCCAGACCCGGCAAACGTGCTACGCGAGAACCCGGAGCCCGACGCGGACGCGGCCCGCGCCCTGGTCGGCGCGCTGTTTCCCGAGATGAACGTCTTCCCGCTCGGATCCGGCACGCTGGCCGACTCGACCGGCGTGGCACCGGGCGAGGTGTACGTGGGCAGCTATCCCGGCCTGACCGTGGTGTGCGGCACCAACCTCAACCTCCGCAAACCTTCCACGATCGACGAAACCTGGACTCGGCCACTGGCTTCCGAGCAGACCTACCTGGTGTGCACCGACCCCGGCGCCGCGTGGGGCTCGTTCGCCTACTGGGAACGCGGGGAGCTGCGGCGCTCGTTCAGCGCCACCCCGGTCGAGATCCACGAGAACCTCGGCCTGCCGCTGCTCTGGGAGCGGCCGTTCTGGGCGGGCGAGCACCCGCTGCCGTTCCCGCCGGGGGTGTTCCCCGACCCGCAGTCACTCCCGTTCCACCCCAGCGAGTTCGCAGAGGCGGCCAACGCGGAGTGGCTCGGCTACCGGTACACCCCGCCGGTCCGCGACGGAGAACTCGATCCGGCCACCGTCGGGCTGTGCGGGTTCGCCGTCTACCGGGACGGCGAGGAACCGCCCGTAGTGCTGGCCAGCACCCGCGCCGCCGGGCCCGGGCCACTGTCCCGAGGACTGCGGCGCTGGTTCGGCCGCCGCGACTCAGCGGGCGCCGAGCGCTAACGCCAACCAGCCGGCCGCCACGCCGGCCACCGTGCCGTACACCAGCCAACGCCACACCGGTGTGGCGCGCCACTGCCACAGGGTCGGCGCGACCCCCGCGGCGACCACCAGGTTGACCACCACTGCCAGCAGCGGGTGCACCTCGATCATCGCCGCGCCGCACGCGATCACCGCGACCACGGCGACCACCGCCGCGAAGCCCGCGACCACCAGGCCCGTCCCCCACGGCGTCCCGGATCCCACGGGGTCGGTCACCCCTGGGTCCTCACCCGTTCGTAGAACGCCATCGCGGCCGCCGTCGCCACGTTCAGCGAATCGGTTCCGGGCGCCATCGGGATGCGAGCCCGGACGTCGGTGTTGCGCATCGCGTACTCGGACAGGCCCGGCCCCTCGGCGCCGAGCAGCAGCGCCACCCGCTCGCCGGTCATGGCCTCCGCCAGCGTCACGGCCGCCGGATTCGGGGTAAGTGAAATGATCTGAAAACCCTTGTCCCGCAGCCTCTGAAGGCCCCTCGGCCATTCCGGGACCCGGGCGAACGGCACCCGCAGCACGTGGCCCATCGACACCCGCACCGAGCGCCGGTACAGCGGGTCTGCGCAGCGATCCCCGAACAGCACCGCGTCCACGCCGAGGCCGGCGGCGTTGCGGAACATCGACCCGATGTTCTCGTGGTCGTTGACGCCCTCGAGAACCGCGACGGTGCGGGCACCGGCCAGCACCTCGTCGAGGTCGAGTTCGGTCGGACGATGCGCGGCGGCGAGCACGCCGCGGTTGAGGTGGAAGCCGACCACCTCCGCCATCACCTCTGCCGAGGTCCGGTAAAAGGGCACGTCGACACCCTCGAGGTCCGCGGACAGCTCGCCGAGTCGCCGGTCCACCCCCAGCAGGCTGATCGGGGGGAAGCGCGACGAGAGCAACCGCTGCGCGACAAGGACCCCCTCGGCGATCACCAGGCCCTTGCCCTCCGGCAGGTCCGGACGCCGGTCCGAGGAGTTGAGGTCGCGGAAGTCGTCCAGCCTGGGATCGGCCGGGTCGTCGATGTCGATAACGTGAACCACTCGGACCATCTTGCCGCACGCCGGCCGAGCGCTACTCCGTGGTGTTGACCATGCCGCCGATGATGTCGACGGACCGCCGGAGCAGGTCCCGCTGTTCCGGGTCCAGCGCCGCCAGTCGATCCGTCATCCACTTCTCCCGKGCGCTGGTCTCGTCGGCGAGCAGCGCGCGGCCCGCGTCGGTGAGCGAGACGATGATCTGGCGGCCGTCGGTCGGGTGCGGCGCCCGCACCACCAGTCCGGCCTCGGCGAGCGAGGCGATCACCCGCGTCATCGACGGCGGCTGCACCCGTTCCCGCGCCGCCAGTCCACCGGGTGTCATCGGGCCGTGCTCGTACAGGCTCGACATCGCGGAGAGCTGAGTCAACGAAACCTGGGAGTCAGAGCGCCGACCGCGCAGATGGCGGGCGAGTCGTACGACCGCCAGGGACAAGTCACCGGCGAGGGCCCGAGTATCCATGGTCACCTTCGGAGGATACGGCACCTTGTGACACAGGTTCAGGTAATTGCCTCAGTGATGGGGCCCACCGCAAAATAGGCCACGAACAGGGCCGCAACCATCCACAACAACGGGTGAATCTGCTTGGCCCGACCGCTCGAAGCGCCGATCACGACCCACGCGATGAAGCCGACACCGATGCCGTTCGCGATCGAGTACGTGAAGGGCATGACGACCATCGTGAGGAACGCCGGCAGGGCCACCTGGAACTTGCTGAAGTCGATGTCGCGGACCTGGCCGATCATCATCGCGCCGACCACCACCAGCGCGGGCGCGGCGGCCTCGATCGGCACCACCTCGTACAGCGGGGTCAGGAACATCGCGGCGAGGAACAGCAGGCCGGTGACCACGTTGGCCAGGCCGGTGCGGGCGCCCTCGGCGATGCCCGACGCCGACTCCACGAACACCGTGTTGGACGACGCGGACGCGCCGCCGCCCACGATCGCGCCCGCGCCCTCCACGACGAAGGCCTTGCCGATACCCGGCAGGTTGCCGTGCTCGTCGGCGAGCCCGGCCTCCTTGCCGAGGCCGGTCATCGTGCCCATGGCGTCGAAGAAGTTGGCCAGCACCAGGGTGAAGACCAGGAGGCTGGCGGCCAGGACACCGATCCGGGTGAAGGCGCCGAACAGGTTGACGTCGCCGACCAGGCTGAGGTCCGGAAGCTGCGCGAGCACGTCGGGCATGGCGGGCACGCTGAGGTTCCAGCCGCTGGGGTTCACACCCTTGGAGGGGCCGACCTGCCAGATCGCCTCGACGATCGCGGCCAGCACCGTGGTGACCACGATGCCGATGAGCAGGCCGCCACGAACCTTGCGCGCCACCAGGATTCCCATCAGCAGCACACCGAACGCGAAGATGACCGTCGGCCACGACGAGATGGAGCCGCCGATGCCCAGGCCCACCGGAACCGAGGTGCCCGCCTCGTCGGGGATCCGGCGCACGAAGCCGGCGTCGACGAAGCCGATGAACGCGATGAACATGCCGATGCCCGCGACGATCGCGGACTTGAGCTCGTCGGGCACCGCGTTGAACACGGCGGTCCGGAAGCCCGAGATCGCCAGCACCACAATGATGATGCCGTCGATCACCACCAGGCCCATGGCCTCCGGCCAGGTGACCTGGGGGGCGATCGTCACGGCCAGCAGGGCGTTGATGCCCAGGCCCGCCGCGATGCCGAACGGATAGTTCGCGATGATGCCGAACGCGATGCTCATCACGCCGGCCACCAGGGCGGTGACCGCCGCGACCTGCGAGATCGGCAGGATGTTCCCGAGCACGTCCGTCTTGGCTGCCGCGTCGTCGGCGGAGAAGCTGCCGAGGATCAGCGGATTGAGGACCACGATGTAGGCCATCGCCACGAAGGTGACGAGGCCGCCACGGACCTCGTTGCTGACCGTGGAACCGCGTTCCGTGATCTTGAAGTAGTTGTCGAGGAGCCTCGAGGTCCCAGCCATGTCGTCCCTGTCTCAATCGCCGAAGATGCGCATCGCACCTGGGAGGTTAAGGCACCACCAGGCAGGTAGCGTTATTTCGGTGACCGCCAAACGCAACGATCCGCTCGTCCCGACCCGGCTCACCGACCCCCGGCCGGTGGTCGCGATCGGCGTCCTCGCGTGGTTCGTCGCAACTGCGACAGTGTTACTCGCCGGCGAACCGTGGCGCGAGGCCCTGCCGATCTGCTACGCGGGCCTCGCCGTCGGTGTGCTCGGTTTCACGTTGTTCCTGGCCCAGCGCGCGGCCGCGCGGCGCGGCAGCAAAGTCGCGCAGCGCGGCCTGGGCTAGGTGTAGTTCCCGGTCCGGCCGGCCGGCGATCAGCGCACCGGGACCGGGTGCAGCACCTCGGTGTCGCCGTCCCGCCCGTCCGTGTCACCGATGTAGACGTCGTCGGGATTCTCGTCGCCGTGGTTCTCGTCGCCGTGGTTCTCGTCGCCGTGGTTCTCGTCGCCGTGGTTCTCGTCGGCAGGGGCGACCTCGGCCGCCCGCTGCCGGCGACGCCACCAGACGGTCACGGCGACGGAGGCGACCACGATTCCGGCCAGTACCGCGATCGACAGCCAGAACCGCGGGCCGTCGTACCCGATGAGGACCATCCGCAGGGCGTTGCGTGCGTAGGTCAGCGGCATCAGGTCGTGCAGCAGGCGGATCGGGGCGGGCATCTGCTCGATCGGGTACACGCCGCCGAACGCGAAGATCTGGATCATCAGGGCGCCCAGCGCGATGAACGTGCCGTTGACCGCCCCGAACACCACGGTGAACACCCGGCCCAGCGCGACCCCGGCCGCACCGATCAGGATCATCACGGCGACCATCGCCAGCACGCTCGGCGGCTCCGCCTTCGCGACCGTCAACGTGACCACCGAGAGCAGCAGGGCCGCGACGAGGGTGATCGCGGCGGGCGCGCGGTACCGGCGCAGTCCGCCCCGCACCACACCCTCGTCCGGGTCCTCGTCGTCCCGTCGACCGCCTCGCGGCCGCAGCACGAACCACGTCAGGATCCCGCAGAGGAACAGCAGCACCGACATCACCACGGGCACGGCGCCGGGACCGAAGCCCGCCGCCACGTTCAGGTTGCGCTCGCTGACCGCCACCGGCGACGAGAGCAGGCCGGCCGTGGACTCCCGCTCCGCCTCCGTGAAGTGCGGGACCTGCTTGGCGCCGTCCGCCAGACCGGTCGCCAGTTCGTTGCTGCCGGCGTCGAGCTGGCCGACGCCGTCCTTGAGCTGACCGAGACCGGCGCTGAGCTCGGTGCCGCCCGCGTCGAGCTGGCCGAGACCGGTGTTGAGTTCGTTGGCGCCGGCGTCGAGCTCGTGCGCGCCCGCCGCCAGTTCACCGAGGCCCGAGTTCAGTTCCGCCGCGCCGGAGGCCGCCGAGGCGATACCGCCGCGGTACTCGGCGGTCGGGTCGGACAGCTCGTGGGCCAGCTGCCGGGCGCCGTCGCGCAGCTGCTGCAGCTGACCGGCGACGTCCTCCTCGCCGGTGGGCAGGCCCGCGGCGACCGCGGCCTCGAGCAACGGCGTGACCACCGTGTCGATGACCTCGCTGATCTGCGTCGCCCCGGCGCCGAGCTGGTCGGTGCCGTCCTCCAGCTGCGACAGGCCGGCGGCGAGTTCGCCGGACCCCGCCTTGGCCTCGTCCGCGCCGGCGGCCAACTGGCCGGTGCCGGAGGCCAGCTCGCCGCTGCCCGCGTAGGCCTCGTGCAGGCCCGCGGAGAGCTCGACACTGCCGTCGGAGAGCTGGGTGACGCCGTCCAGGGCCTCGCCCGTGCCGTCCGAGAGCAGACGCGCACCTGCGGCCGCCTCGTCGAGACCCTTGCCCACGTCGCCGAGTCCGACGAGAACCTGGTCGACGGACTGCTCGCCGATGCTCTCCGAGACCGCCGAGCGCACCTGCGCCATGACGCTCTCCCCGACCGGGCCGGCCACCAGGCTGTTGTGGTCGTTGTAGACCACGTCGAGCGTCGCCTTGCTGCCGTTACCGCTGGCCGCGCTGGCGATGTTCTTGCTGAAGTCCTCCGGGATCACCACGGAGAAGTAGTAGCGGCCGTCCTCGACCCCCGCCTTGGCCTCGTCGAGGGTGACCTCCTGCCAGTTCACGTCGCCGCCGTCGAGCAGCGCCGTCGCCACCTCGGTGCCCGCGTCCAGGCGGGTGCCGTCCAGGTCCGCGCCCGCGTCGCTGTTCACGATGGCGACCGGCATCTGGGAAACGGTGTCGCCCGGATCCCACAGCGCCCACATGTAGAAGCCCATCAGCGCCAGCGGCGCGATGACCAATACGGCCAGGGCCGTCCGGATCAGATGCGTCCGACGTGGCGACACACCAGACTCGACGGCTGTGGATCCTGGCTCCATGTGGGGGCCCTTTCCCTCAATCCTGCTGGACACGCGTCCAAGTTGGTCAGGATAGAGAAGTCTGGCCCACCTGTTGCCGTTTTCGCTCGAACCAGACAGCACCCCAGATCCACAGGGCCGCCCAGGCCGCCCCGAAGAGCCAGCCCGCGAGGACGTCGGTGAGCCAGTGCGCGCCCAGGTACACGCGCGAGAGCCCGATCAGCAGTGTCCAGCACGCGAGCAGCGCGAACACCCACGGCGCGCGCCACCGGGGCGCGGCCAGGCGCACGATCACCGCGGCGACCACGCAGACCAGGATCGCGGACATCATCGCGTGCCCGGAGGGGAACGAATGCGTTGCCTCGTCGACCAGCCGCTCCGGGAACGGCGGCCTGGCCCGCCCGAACATCAGCTTGAGCCCGGACATCACGAACAGCCCGGTGAGCATCGCGCCGGCCACCATGACCGCCTCGACCCGGTGCCGGCGCACCACCAGCGCGATCGTGATCGCGGCGGCGATGGCCCAGGAGGCGGCGGTGCCGCCGAGATTGGTGATCACCGTGACGACGTCGGTGAGCCAGGGCGTCCGCACCTCCAGCATCCAGTCGAGCACGTTCCGGTCGATGTTCATGTCACGATCATCGTCGCCGCCACGAACACCGACCGAACCGGGCGTCAGCTGCCCGAGCTGCCCGAACTCCCCGAACTGCCGGCACTGCCAGAGCCGCCCGGCTCCTCCGGCGACGGCGTCGCGACGAGGTCGCCCGGCGCGTACATGTACGCGGTCGCCTGCACCGCCAGCGAGGTGCCCGTGGTCGCCGGCGTCTTGGCACGCCAGTTCACGATCGGGTTGAGCGCACCGAACGGCCCGCACCCGGTGGCGCCGGGCAGCGCGAAGTCCTTCGCCGCCGTGTGCACGTTGGTGACCTGCAGCGTGCCCTCCGGGTAGTCCGGCCCGCCGACCACGTTGTACACGGGGTCGAGGGCCCCACCTCGCACTCCACGGAGCTCGAATGTCACCGGGCTCTCGGCGGATCCGAGGTAGCAGTTGTCGCCGAGGAATGCGTTGTTGAGCTTCATCCGGACCGGCATGTCGATGTTGAAGTCGAAGATCTCGTCGTGCATGACCGGCACCGCGACCGCCTGGACCTCCGCGGTCACCGCGGCGAGGCCGAAGAGGTTGTCGAACGGCAGGTCCACGCCCAGCACGCCTCCCGGCACCGTCATGGGCTTGGCGTAGACGCCGAAGTTCTCGGTGTCGGTGCTCGTGAAGGTGGAGCCGTCGGCCGGGAAGCCGACGCTGAGCACCATGTCGCCCTCCTTGACGGGCAGCTGGAATCCGTTGTTGTCGAAGGTTCCGCCGTTGATGGCGACGCCGACACAGGCGCCCTGCGGGTCGCCCTCGGTGTCGCAGTGCTCGGCGCCGGGGATGTTGTCGAGCGTCGTGGCCGCCGCGGTCGGCGCGGTCATCACCGCGGTCGCGCCCAGCGCGAGGCCGACGACCGCACGTCGGGACCAACGATGTCGGCGGCTGAGTGTTCGGTTGGCCATAGGTCCTCCTGAAATGGTCCAGCCCGGCCTCAGAATCGACCGAGCCGATCAGAGTGCTTGTGCCCGCATCACATTGGGTGATAACTGTGAATAGATATCACAGACATAGTCACCAAAAGGGATATTTGGGAATACTAGTTTCGATAGGCAACGATGCCCCCGGGGACACGCTGGAGCTGTGCCACACTTCGCGCCATGACACTTTGGCGAACGATCTCCGTGTCCGCAGCCGTGGTTGCGTGCTGTGCCCTCACGGCGTGCGGCGGGGAGTCGACCGGCACCGGCGACACCACCACCAGCAGCGCAGCGGCGCCCGGCACCAGCAGCCAGGTCAGCTCGGTGACAGAGGCGCCCGCCGTCGAGCCGGCGCCGATCGCCGCGCCCGTTCCCGCCGGCCCCGAGGCTCCGCCGATGCCGTCAGCGGAGGTCCCGGCCCCCGCGCCGGCCGCGCCGGAACCCGTTGCGGTCGTGGCAGACCCGGTCGACGCCCGGTCACCGGAGCAGGTGGTCGCCGAGTCCGGCGACCAGGGGCAGCGCTATCTCGGCGCCCTGCGCGCAGCCGGGATCCCACCGGCAGGCATGGACGCGCAGGAGATCCTCTACGCCCAGGGCCTGTGCCGGGCGCGCGCCGAGGGCGCCTCCCGCGCCGAGCTGCTGCGCGAGTTCGACGCCGTCGGCCAGGCGTACTCGAAGTTCACCCCGCTCTCCCCAGGACAGGTCGCCGAGGCGTACGTCGTCACCGCGGAGCAGCACTACTGCTGATCCGAGCCGGTCGGCAGCTGCCGGGACTCGGCCCGAAAGGCAACCGCCGCCGCTACTGCCTGCTGTCCCAGTGCGCTGTGCCCTGCTCGTCGACCCACCGGGGCACCGCAACGTCGGCCTCGACCGCGCCGCTGAGCCGGACGGTGAGACCCTCGTGCACCACCACCGTGCCCTCGGGCAGCTCCCGACCGGAGGCCACGTGCGCCAGCACGGCGCCGGGCTCCCGGTCCCAGGTGCTGACGCGGCCCGCGCCGAGCACCTCGGCGTGCACCGCCTCGGAGGCGAGCGGTAGGTCCAGCAGTTCGGCCAGCGCGGCGGCGCCGGCGAGGTCGCCGACCACCAGCCGGTCGGCGGGGATCGCGGCCGCGAACCAGGGCCGGTCCAGCACCACCGCCGCGGCCGGATCGACGGCTGCGCCGGACATTGCCCGGACCCGCGCGGGCGGCGAGAGTTCGTCCAGGTCCAGGGTCCCGGCCGCGGTCGCCGCGGCAAGCAGCCGGTGCGCCCGCACCACCACGGCCGGGCCGGGCGCCCGCTCCGGGTCGGCCAGCCGGTCGATCAGCAGTTCGGCCGTCGCCACCGAGTCCACCCGGTCGGCGGCCAGCGCACCGGTGAGCGCGGCGACGTCCGGGTGGTCGAGCACGTCCAGCAATCCCTCGTAGGTGCGGTTGTCGGGCGCGCGCAGCGAGCCGAGCCGCACTCCCCCGACCCGGGCGTGACGGCGCAGCCACCAGGCCGTGTACCCGTCCCGGTCCGCCAGCAGCACCCGGGTGTCCGGCTCCGCGGCCAGCAGGCTCAGCGCGGTGGGCCACGCCGCCTCGTCCACCAGGTCCAGGTCGCGCACCGCGACCAGCTCCTCCGGGTCCTCGGGGAGCGTGGCCCACCACGACCCCTCGTCGTCGAGGTCCTGTTCGGGTCCGGTCGGCAACTCCGTGCGCAGCACCGAGAATCCCCAGCCGACACCGACCGCCCGCAGCGCGTCCGCGCCGTGGCGCTCCACCACGTCCGCGGCGACCACCCCGAACGGTGCGTCCCCGGCGAGCACGGCGGCCAGCGGGGCGCCGGGCAGCAGCATCTCGTCCGCACCTCGCAGGTCGCCGTCCGAGTCCGGCAGCAGCAACTGCCCGAGCCACCCAGGCAGCTCGCCGCGGCCGGCCGCGGCCGCCGCCAGCGACAGCACCGTGTCCGCGAGTTCCGTTGCCGCCGGCACGTCGTCGAAGTCCGTGTCCTGGATCTCCGCACGCAGCGCCGGATCGGCCAGGATCTCGAACACGCCCGCCGAGCCCGCTCCCAGCCGGGCCAGCAGCGGATCGGCGGCCGCCGGGTGCACCAGCCGGATCCAGTCGACGCCGCCCAGGTCGGACCCGAGGTCGTGGCCGAGGACGACGGTCCGCGGGCCCGTCACCGTGCGCCCGTCGGCGAGCGGCACGGGGATCGCCGCCAGCTCCTCGACGGCGACGGTGTCCACGACGAGGGGATCGAGCGCCGCGTACAGCCTTCCCCACCAGTCGGGTTCGCGGTGCAGCCCGGAGAGCAGCTCGGCCAGCCGAGCCAGCCCGATCCGGTGCGCGCCCACCGCGGACAGCGCCGGCGCGCCGGCGGCGGCGGACAGTTCCGGGACGACCAGTCCGGGGACGGCGTCGCCGAGCAACTCGGCCAGCTCCGCGCTCAGCCCGGGCAGCACCGTCGCGGACGTCGGCGTCAGCTGGTCCCCCGCGACGCCGGGCAGCCACGGCCGGGTGGTCAGCTCACGCAGCACCGACTCGCGCAGCATCGCGTCCACCTCGCCGCGCGCGAAACCGGGCACCGGGACCATCGCCAGCCGTTGCGAAACGGGAAGCGCCGCAACGAAATCCGCATAGCCGTCGGCCAGGTGCGCGAGCGCGGCGCCGGGCATCAGCCGGCGCCGGTCCGGCTGCAGCGCCGTCTGGGCGATCAGGATCGCGGGCAGCGACAGCTCCTCGTCGGAGCGGGTCGGGGCGCGCAGCACGTCCTCGCCGACCGGGCGGACGCGACCGCCGGTGACCGGCACCAGCCAGCGCGCGGCCGCGGTTTCGAACTGCCACCAGCAGCGCTCGCCGACGGTCACCTCGACCAGCCCGCCGTCGAGGACACGCTCGGCGCGTGCGAACTCGTGTCCGTCGACCTGAATCGACTGCAGCGCAGGCAGTTCCAGCAGCAGGTCGGCGGCCTCGCCGGCCAGCCGCTGCACCAGCGCGGCGCCGTCGACGCCAGGGCGCAGCGCCAGCACCACCTCGGTGTCGTAGCCGTCTGCCGGCTCGGCCGCGGTCGGCCACGGCAGGCGCAGCACCGGCACGCCGGCGGCCGGCGCCTCGAGACCCGCCACGGCCAGTTCGGCGCGGGTACGGGCGGCGGAGAACAGCACCGACCCGGTGGTCGAGCGCAGCTCGATCTCCTCGCTCACGGCAAGGACCGCGGTGAAGCCGACGCCGAACCGGCCGACGCCGGCGGCCGGGTCGGTCTTGCCCGACACACGCAACGCCGAGAGCGCCTGCAGGCCCGTCGGATCCAGTGCGGTGCCGACATTCGCAACCCGCAGCATCATGCCGTCGAGCTTGACCCGCAGCCGACCGGGCACCCCGGCCCGGGCCGCGGCGTCGGCGGCGTTCTGCGCGAGTTCGGTCAGCAGCCGGTCGCGGTACCCCGCATGGACCAGGTCGGCCTCGGTGGTCGCGTCCTCGCGGAGCCTGGTCGGCGAGGACGTCCACGCCAACAGCGTGGACTCCCTCAGCGCGTTCGCGCCGAGGGGGTCGGCCACCGTCAGTTCGTCGATGCCGCGTCTTCTTCGGTGTTCGCGGCGTTCTCGGAGGCTTCGGCGTTCTCGGAGCCCTCGGAACCTTCGGCGTTCTCGGAGCCCTCGGCGGTGTCCACCGGTGCGGGCACGGGATTCGCGACGATCTCCACGGCACCGTCGTCGTAGGCGTCGAACTGCGGGCTGCCGGCGCCGGTGGGCAACTCGGTGTCAGAGTGCGCGCCGCAGCCGTACTCGGCGTAGACCACCCGACCGTCGGCCGCCATCTCGTTGCCGCACACCCCGAACGCCACCCGCAGCGACCCGGCCAGCGGGAGGTAGAAGCCGCACAGCTCACAGGTGGACGGCGCGGCCTTGGCCATCTCGGTGTCCGGCCCGTACTCGCCTTCGCGCCAACGCTCGGCCGCGTCCAGCCGACCCTCCAGGCTCATCACCTGCTTGCGGCCGAGGCCGACCTCGAAGGCCAGGTCGTCGACGACCGGGTCGCCCGTCGCCACGTAACCCGGCACCAGCCGGGGGTCTCCCGCCCGCGGCGGCAGCAGCCCGCCGGGCGTGAGATCGCCTGCTCGGACGCGCTCGTCCCACGGCAGCCAGTCCGGAGCGGTCAGCGCGTCCGGGCCGGGGAGCAGGACCAACTCGCTCACGGTGACGTGGTCGGAGTCCGGTGCGGCGGCCAGGACCACCGCCCACTGCCAGCCGCGATACCCCGGCAGCTGGGCCGTGAACCGGTGGGTGGCGGCGCTCTCGTCCTCGAACGTGACGCCGAGATGTTCCCCGACCTCACCCTCGCCGAGGTCTACCAACGCCTGACGCGCCAGGTCGACCGCATCGGCCAGAACGGGGCGCACGGGGGCAAGCTCGGAGGCAGGCTGGGGACTCACGCGGTCCATTTTGCCGTATCGCAGCAAATCCGTGGCAGGACGGGCTGTCATGCTGTCGTAATGACCTGGCGCCCACTCCTCACGACTGCCGTCGCGGCGGCCGCACTGGCCCTCTCCGGCTGTGCGCCGGACGCCTCGTCGACCACGTCCCCGGCCGTCGAACGGCTCCGCGTCGAGGTGCTCGACACCCGACCGCACGACCCCACCGCCTTCACCCAGGGACTCGAGATCTCCGACGGCGAACTGCTCGAGGGCACCGGGCTCAGCGGCCGGTCGTACCTGAGCGCGCGGGACCTCGGCACCGGCACGGAGCGGGTCCGGGTGCCGCTGGCGGACCCGCTGTTCGGCGAGGGCATCACGGTCGCGGGCGACACCGTATGGCAACTCACCTGGCGCGACGGCGTGGCGGTCGCGTACGACCGGGACACGCTCACCGAGCTCCGTCGGGTGAACTACGAGGGCGAGGGCTGGGGGGTGTGCGCGCAGGACGGTCGCCTGGTGACGAGCGACGGCTCCGACACGCTCACGTTCCGCGACCCGGCCACCTTCGACGGGCTCGGCACGGTGGTGGTCACCCTCGACGGCAAGCCGCAGTCCCAGCTGAACGAACTCGAATGCGCAAGCGACGGAAGCGTCTACGCCAACGTCTGGCAGTCCGACGTCATCCTCCGGATCGATCCGGGCACCGGCGACGTCACCGCGGTGGTCGACGCGTCGGGCCTGCTCACCCATGACGAACGACGGTCCGTGGACGTCCTCAACGGGATCGCGCAGGTACCCGGGACCGACCGATTCCTGATCACCGGCAAGTACTACCCACACCTGTTCGAGGTGCGGTTCGTGCCGTGACGCGCGGAGCCCTAGGGTGCGTGGCCCACTGTCGGTGATCTAGGACAGAATTGGGGAGTGACCGGACCCCGCGAGCCCCACGACCCCGACCGGGGTCGGTCGACCGGCGACCACCCACGGCACGAGAACCACCCCGGATTCGCGAACTATCCGCCGACCACGCGGCGGGTGGGCGGGCGTCGGCAGCCCCTGCCGCCGTTGCACCCCGTCGACAGCGGACCCACCGAGGAGATCCGGCAGCCCGGCCCCGGCGCACCGAAGCCGCCGCCGATCCCCCGCAAGCTCACCGTCACCCGGGTCGCCGCGATGCGCAGTCGCGAGCTGACGAACAAGGGCATCGCCACCTTCCACCGCGCCGCCAAGGCCGACGGCGCCGACAAGTCCGGCCTCACCGCACTCACCTATGCGGTGATGGCGAACTTCGCCACCGACGCCGCGATCGCCGTCGCCCTGGCCAACACGCTGTTCTTCTCCGCGGCGACGGGCGAGGACAAGACCAAGGTCGCGCTGTACCTGCTGATCACCATCGCGCCGTTCGCGGTGATCGCGCCGCTGATCGGTCCGATGCTGGACCGGTTGCAGCACGGCCGCCGGCTCGCACTGGCGTCGTCGTTCGCCCTGCGGACGGTGCTGGCGGTGCTGCTGGTCTTCAACTTCGACAGCTGGGCGCTGTACCCGGCCGCACTGGGCATGATGGTGCTGAGCAAGTCGTTCTCGGTGCTCAAGAGCGCGGTGACGCCGCGGGTGCTGCCACCCGAGATCGACCTGGTGCGGGTCAACTCGCGACTGACCGTGTTCGGCCTGATCGGCGGCACCATCGGTGCGGGCGCGGTGGCCGGCATCATCGCCTTCGCGACCGGCTCCACCGGGGTGCTCTGGTTCGCCGCGCTCCTCACCACCCTGGGCGCCTACCTGAGCATGYGCATCCCGGCGTGGGTGGAGGTCACCGAGGGCGAGGTGCCCGCGACCCTGACCTACCACGGCAACGACGCCCACACCGAGGTGATCGGGGCGGACCGCAAGGAGACGGTCAAGGCCAGCAAGCGGCGACAACCGCTGGGCCGCACCGTCATCACGGGGCTCTGGGGCAACAGCACCATCCGCGTGATGACCGGCTTCCTCACCCTCTACATCGCGTTCGTCGCCAAGTCCCGGACCGGGCACGAGCCCCTGGAGCAGGCCGCGATGCTCGGCCTGGTCGGTGCCGCCGCCGGCATCGGAAACTTCGCGGGCAACGCGGCGGGCGCCCGGATCAAGCTCGGCCGACCCACCGTGGTGGTGCTCCGGTGCACCGCCGCCGTGACGGCGGTCGCGATCCTCGTCGCCCTCACCGACAGCCTCCTCACCGCGGCACTGGCCGCCCTCGTCGCGTCCGGCGCGAGCGCCCTGGCGAAGGTCTCGCTGGACGCCTCGCTGCAGGACGACCTGCCCGAGGAATCCATCGCGTCCGGCTTCGGCCGCTCCGAGACGGTGCTGCAGCTGAGCTGGGTGATCGGCGGCGCGCTCGGAGTGCTGCTGCCGACGCAGTACTGGATCGGGTTCTCGGTGGTGTCGGTGCTGCTCACCTTCGGTCTCGTGCAGACCGTCCTCAGCAACCGGGGGTCGTCACTGCTCCCCGGGCTCGGCGGCAAACGCCCCGACGTGGCAAACCAGGAGATCACCAAGCCGATCTCGACCGCCGACTGACGCCCAACTAGAAACGGAACCCAATGACTCTGCAAGCCCGGACGAAAAAGACCATTGCGGCCCTCTCGGTGGTCGCGCTGGTGGCCGCCGGCGGCCTCGCCGCCGTGGTCACCGTGCTCGTCCAGAACGCCCCGGAGACCCTGCCGACGGTCACCGCGTACGCGCACTACAAGACCGTCGACGCACACGCCGGTGTGTGCGACGCCGACCTCGCGTGCGCGGGGCTCGAGGTCGCGAACCTGAGCGTTCCGGCGGGCCAGCCGCTGCAGTTGTCGCTGCCCAAGGACGTGTCGAGCTCCGACTGGCGGCTGAACGTGCAGATCGGCAACCCCGAGACCGGCGAGGTGTTCAACGGGTACCGCGACTACACACCGGGCGAGGCGTCCGCCGTGACGGTGCCGTCCGGCGAGAACGAGCAGCTCCTCGGCGTGATCATCCAGCTGCCCGCCGATGGCGGCCTCGCACCGGTGTGGGCGATCCAGACCTACTGAGACCCGACCTAGCTGTCGAGCTCCCGGGCGACGGCGCGCACGACCTCGGAGATCCGCTGCGCGGTCTTGCGGTCGGGGTACTTGCCCCGGCGCAGGTCCGGCTGCACCTTGGCCTCGAGCAGGGTGATCATGTCCTCGACCATCCCGTGCAGCTCGTCGGGGGTGTGCTTACGGGCGGCGTCGTCCTTGCGGGCGCCGCCGCCCTGCCGGATGGTCGGGGTCGGTTCGAGCACGGTCACGCTCAGGGCCTGCGGGCCACGACGGCCGGCGGCCATCCCGAACTCCACACGCTGGCCCGGCTTCAGTGCCTCGACACCCGCGGGCAGCGCGGCGGACCGGACGTAGACGTCCTCGCCCGACTCCTGGGAAAGGAAGCCGAAGCCCTTATCCGCGTCGTACCACTTCACCTTGCCGGTAGGCACTGCGTTCACCTGCTCATCCACATATAAAGGAACGCGCCCCACGGATGCGGGACGCGACGACCGCAGTCTACCCCCGCGCGCCGCCGGACCGACCCACGGTTTGAGGCGATACCGTTGGACGGTGGCAAGTCAACAGTCCCCCCGCGGCACCGCGCTCTTGCGTGTCGCGCTCGTCTGCTTCTCCGTCGGCGTGCTCGCGATCATCGCGGCCTTCGTGGTCTTCGCGCTCGGGCATGAACCCCCGCTCGCCCTGTACCTGCTGGCAGGCGCCTGCCCCGTCGGCTTCCTGCTGGCAATCGTCTTCGCACTGAGGTCCGGGCGTCGCGTCCGGGGAGGGGCGCAACAATGAGAATCGTCCTGAACATCATCTGGCTGGTCTTCGGCGGCCTCTGGCTGGCGCTCGGCTACTTCCTGGCCGGCGTGATCATGTGCATCCTCATCATCACCATCCCGTTCGGCATCGCGGCGTTCCGGATCGGCGTGTACGCGCTGTGGCCGTTCGGCAAGACAGTCGTCAACAAGCCCACCTCCGGGATGGGCTCACTGATCGGCAACGTGATCTGGCTGGTGCTGGCCGGCGTCTGGCTGGCCATCGGACACGTGGTCAGCGCGATCGCGATGGCCATCACGATCATCGGCATCCCGCTCGCTGTCGCGAACCTGAAGATGGTGCCGATCTCGTTGATGCCGCTGGGCAAGGACATCGTCGACGTCGACGCGGTACCCGCCTACCCAGGGGGCGCCCAGGGATGAGCCTGCTGCCCCCCACCGTCCGTGCTCCCGGCCCCGCGCCGGACACCGGTCCAGTCACGGCGGAGGGGCGCTCGCTGCCGTCCTCCCCGTTCTTCACCGGCGCGCTGGCCGCCCTCGCCGTGGCGGTGGTCGTCGCGCACGACCGGGCGGTCCCGCTCGGCCACCCACTGTGGGGCCTGTTCAGCAACGGCCTCGACCTGCTGGTGTACCGCAGCGGCGGTGCCACCGTCCTCAGCTCCGCGGGCCTCTACGACCACGCCCTGTACGGCGGCATGTGGTTCACCTATCCGCCGTTCTCGGCGGTGCTGTTCGCGCCGCTGAACCTGGTCGGCGCCGACATGGCCGGCCTGCTCGGCTACCTCGCCAACTTCGTCACCCTCTACCTGGTGGTGCTGCTGTGCTGGCGACAGCTCGGCTATCGGACCGGCCGGCACCTCTACATCGTCAGCGCCCTGCTCACGGTGATCTTCAGCGCGCTCGAGCCGGTCCGCACCACCGTGTGGCTCGGGCAGGTCAACCTGATGCTGATGCTGCTGGTGATCTGGGACCTCGGGCGGCCGGAAGGCAGCCGTCTGCGCGGGTTCGGCGTCGGCGTCGCCACCGGGATCAAGCTGACGCCGGGGCTGTTCCTCGTGCAACTGCTGATCACCCGGCAGTGGCGCGCGGCCGTCGTCGCGGCCACCACACTGCTGGCGACCGTGGCCGTCGGGTTCGTGGTGATCTTCTCCGACTCCAAGGACTACTGGACCGGCGTGATCGTGCACTCCACGCGGATCGGCGAGACGGCCTGGCCGGCCAACCAGTCGGCCTCCGGGGTGCTGGCCCGGTGGCTGGACGTCGCGGAGCCGCCGCGGCTGCTGTGGCTGGCGGTCGTCGGCGCCCTCACCGCACTGGGCATGGGCGCGTCCTACCTGGCCCACCGCCACGGGCACGCGCTGCTGTCGGTGACCGTGTGCGGCCTGACGACGGGCGCCGTCTCCCCCTTCTCCTGGGGGCACCACTGGGTGTGGTTCGTGCCGATGCTGGTCCTCGCGGCGGACTGGGCGCTGCGCAACGGTCGCGCAACCGCCTGGCTGGTGCCGGCGGCGCTCGCCCTGCCACTGCTGATCTGGAGCCACCGGTTCCCCGACGGGGTGTACGCGATCGGGCTGTTCATGATCCCGACCACGACCTACCTTGCCCCGATCTTCGCCGCGGTCTACCCGTTGACGTTCGTCGCGACCGCCACCACGGTCGTGGTCGCACTGCGCCGCTCCCCGCCACCGAACCCCCTGGTCAGCCCCGAGAACTTCTGTGATCTACCTCACATAACGGTGAGATAACAGGGCGGTCTCGGAACCGACCGAGTGCTTCTACCTGCGGAAACTTGCGCAATTCCAGGCGAAACGCCGAATATTCCACAATTTGGGTAACAGATGACGCACAGTCCCGATCCACGTACGGTCATCAGCGGCCGGAAGTTCGGCCAGATCCGGTCCGCCGCGCCAAACCTTGTCCCGCGGACCAGATTCCAACGGATTACCCAGGGACAAGGACGGGGGACCCAATGTCCCCAGTGGACACCGGAGGATGCGAAAGCGACCTCCTTGGGGTGAAGCCAGACCCGCACCAATCCAGGAGCGGCGAGGCCGGGCGACCTCTCAGCCCGAACCCGACAGCTGACCTCGCAGGCGCGTGTGGAGAGGAATGCTTCAATGAGTGCTGGACGCCATCGCAAACCGACTACCACCCGCCGCACTGCCGCCAAGGTCGTCGTGACCGGCGCAGTCCTCGGAGCGGCGAGCGCGGCCTTCGCGGCCCCCGCCAGTGCAGCGCCCGATTCCGACTGGGACCGTCTCGCGCAGTGCGAGGCCGGCGGTAACTGGGGAATCAACACCGGCAACGGCTACCAGGGCGGACTCCAGTTCTCGCCCAGCACCTGGACCGCACACGGCGGCGGCGAGTACGCCGCGACCGCGAACCAGGCCACCCGTGAAGAGCAGATCGCGGTCGCCGAGAAGGTGCTCGCGAACCAGGGCTGGGGCGCATGGCCGTCCTGCTCCTCGAGCCTCGGCCTGACCAGCGGCTCCACCCCGCGCAGCACGCCGGCCCCCGCGCAGGCGGCGCCCGCGGCCGAGGTCCTGCCGTCCGTCACCAGCGTCCCGACCACCGAGGGCACCGCCGACGTCTTCGAGTCGCTCGACAGCATCCTCAGCGCGGTCAAGGCCAGCGGCGTCGTCCTCGACCCGCAGGTCGAGTCCATCTTCCAGGACGCGAAGGCCAAGGGCCTCGGCGTCGACCCGCAGATCGCCCAGCTCCTCGAGTCCGGCGCGGCAATGCTGGCGAAGTAACACCCCCCACTTACGAAGAAGGGCCCCACACCTCACGGTGTGGGGCCCTTCTTCGTTCGGCGCGGTCGTCAGCGGTTCACGACGGTGTGCGGATGGGTGTACGGCAGCTCCGAGACGGGGAGCGGGAACTCGATCTCCTCCCCGAAGGGGGAAAGCCCCCCGGAACGCGACGACGAAAGCTCCGTCACGGCGTAGTCGCCGTCCTGGATCTCCGCCGACGGCCAGCCTGGATCAACGTATCGCTTGCTCGATTTGTTAGCCACGGGGTCATTTTGGCAGGAGGTCGCGTCGCCGTACAGCCCAGGTATCTAATCTGATACGCGATGACCGACACCGAAGGCGTTGACCCGGCCGCCGACACCGAGAGCCTGGCCGCCTGGCTGACCGCGAGAACCGACGCCGAGCTGGCCGAGTTGCTGCGTCTGCGTCCCGACCTCGCGGTCCCGCCTCCCGCCCACCTCGCGGTGCTCGCCGCCCGCGCAGAGCAACGGGCGTCGGTGCTGCGCGCCGCCGACGAGCTGACCGTGCTCGAGCTCACCGTGATCGGGATCCTCTCGCAGGAGGGGGGCCGTGAGCGCGGCGTGCCCCGGGCGGCGCTCACCGCGGCAGTCGCGGGCCGCGCGCCGGTGCGCTCCGTCGACAAGGCGCTGAAGGCGCTCCGCGATCGAGCCCTGGTGTGGGGGTCGAAGGTGCTGCGGGTGACTCCCGCCGCGCAGGACGCCGTCACCTGGCGGGTCGACGCCCCACGGGACGCGCTGACGGCCTCGGAGATCGAGTCCGCCCTCGCCGAACTCAGCGACACCGAACGCCGGCTGCTGACCACGCTGGCCACCAGTTCGCCGATCGGCCGCACCCGCGACGCCGCCCCCGGCACCGACCCGGAGCGGCCCGTGCAGCGGCTGCTGGCCCGGCACCTGCTGAACTGGATCGACGAGCAGACCGTGGAGCTGCCGTACCAGGTGGGCCAGGCCCTGCGCGGGGAAACGGTCAGCGACCCCGCCGCACTGACCCCGCCGCCGATCCGGGCGACCAAGTTGAAGGTCGCCGACGTCAACGCCGCCGCGGGCGGTGAGGTGCTCGAACTGGTCCGGCACTGCGAGGACCTGATCGCCGCCCTCGGCGCACAGCCGGCCGCGACCCTCAAGGCGGGCGGGCTGGGGGTCCGGGAGACCAAGCGGCTGGCGAAGGCCGTCGGCGTCGACGAGGCCCGGCTGGGCCTGCTCGCCGAGGTCCTCGCCGCGGCCGACCTGATCGGCCGCGGGACACCGGACCCGCTGCCCGCCGCCGACACCGGCGACGACTACTGGGCGCCGACGGTGGCGGTGGACTCGTGGCAGACCGCCACGCCCGCACAGCGCTGGCACGTGCTCGCGCAGGCCTGGCTCGACCTGCCGCGGCGGCCGTGGGTGGTCGGCATGCGCGACGAGCACGGCAAGCCGATTGCGGCCCTGTCGGAGGAGGTGCGCGCCACCGGCGCCCCCAGGGACCGCCGGTTCGTGCTGGGGCTGCTCGCCGAGCTGGGCACCGGGCAGGGCGCGACCGCGACCGAGGTGGCCGCCACGGTGGCCTGGCGCCGGCCCCGGTGGTCGGCCCGCTTCGGCGCCGACGCGGTCCGGCACACCCTGACCGAGGCCGCGACCCTCGGACTGGTCGGCCGCGGCGCCCTCAGCTCCCCCGGCCGCAGCCTGCTGCACGACGCCCCCGCCGAGTCCGCCGTCGCCGAGATGGCCGCGAGCCTGCCCGCGCCGATCGACTACGTCCTGCTGCAGGCGGACCTCACGGTTGTCGCACCCGGGCCACTGACCCCGGAACTGCAGGAACAGATCGCGCTCGTGGCGGACCTCGAGTCCGCCGGGACCGCCACCACCTACCGGATCGGCGAGTCCAGCGTGCGCCGCGCCCTCGACGCGGGCCTGAGCGCGTCCGAACTGCACACGCTCTTCGCCACCCGCTCCCGGACACCGGTCCCGCAGTCACTGACCTACCTGATCGACGACGTGGCCCGGCGCCACGGCCGGCTCCGGGCGGGCGTGGCCGCGTCGTTCGTCCGATGCGAGGACCCCGCGCTGCTCGCGGAGGTACTGGCGTCACCGGTGGCCGAACCACTGGCCCTGCGGGCTCTCGCCCCCACCGTCGCGATCTCCCAGGCACCGCTGGCCGAGGTGCTCGACCAACTGCGCACCGCCGGTTTCGTGCCCGCGGGCGAGGACTCGTCCGGCGCCATCGTGGACCTCCGCCCGCGCGGGTCCCGGGTGATGCGGCGCCGGGCCCGGCCGGCGCCGCGGATGCCGGCCGTCCCCACCGCCGAGCAGCTCGAGACCCTGGTCCGCCAGCTCCGGGCCGGCCAGCGGGCCGCATCGGCGACCCGCGGCGACGGCGTCCGCTCGGACGGCAGCCGGGCCAGCGGCGCCGCCACCGTCGCGCTGCTGCAGCTGGCCGCCCGGGTGCACCGCAGCGTGTCGATCGGGTACGTGGACGCGCAGGGCGTGGCCACCGAGCGGATCGTGGACCCGGTCAGCGTCGGCGGCGGTCAGCTCGACGCCTTCGACCCGGCGGCGGGCGCAGTGCGCCGGTTCACATTGCACCGGATCACCTCGGTGAACCTGGTCGACTGACCGGAATTCACGGRCCCCGAAAGCTCCTGATCAGCGCGACTGGCTTTTCCTACGGAATGACGTATGGTCTCGGTCAAGTGATTGCCACTTCGTATTCAGGAGAGACAATGGCCGATCGAAACTCTGGTAAAACCCTGAAAAAGCCCGCCCAGTCCATCAAGGAAAAGCGGGCGGAAAAACGGGAAAAGTCAGTCGAGTCCACGGAGTTCATCCGGAAGCGGAAACGCAGCTGACTTCATGCCCCCGCATGCCGGCGCCCTCGACGCACTGTACGAACAGTTCTCGAACAGCGGCAACGCCACCGCCAGGATCTTCGTACTGGACGAGCAGGCCAAACAGTCCGGCCTCCCGGTGCTACACCCGACAGGACACGGAAGGACCGTCACTGTGAAACGGACACTGCTCGCACTGGACCAGATCAAGGAAAGGCTGGAGAACGAACTGGACGCCGCCACCGGAAACGGTGAACGCCAGTCCGGGTACCGTTCCGGAATTTCCGAGGCACTGGTCCAGGTGATGGACACGAGAAATTCACTCACCGCGCAACGCTAGAAATTCGCGCGGCGAAAAACGGTTACAAAGGAAGGGATTCGGCGTTTCCGCCGAATCCCTTCCTTTTCTCGCGTGCGGCCTCGGCGGCGGCCGCCCACCCGGACAACGTGGACAATGGTGGGGCTACGACCGTCAAAAGGAGGACGCGTGACCGACGGACCCTTGATCGTCCAGTCCGACAAGACCCTGCTCCTGGAGGTCGACCACGAGCTGGCCGGCCAGGCCAGGCAGGCCATCGCCCCGTTCGCCGAACTCGAACGCGCCCCCGAGCACGTGCACACCTACCGGGTCACCCCGCTGGCGCTGTGGAACGCGCGCGCGGCCGGGCACGACGCCGAGCAAGTGGTCGACGCCCTCGTGACCTACTCGCGATTCGCGGTCCCGCAACCGCTGCTGGTCGACGTCGTCGACACCATGGCCCGCTACGGCCGGCTGCAGCTGGTGAAGAACCCCGCGCACGGGCTGACCCTGGTCAGCCTGGACCGCGCCGTGCTCACCGAGGTGATGCGGCACAAGAAGATCGCCCCGATGCTCGGCGCCATGGTCGACGAGGACACCGTCGTGGTGCACCCGTCCGAGCGCGGGCACCTCAAGCAGATGCTGCTCAAGATCGGCTGGCCGGCCGAGGACCTGGCCGGGTACGTGGACGGCGAGGCGCACCCGATCGACCTGGCCTTCGAGGAGGGCCACTGGCAGCTTCGCGACTACCAGGAGATGGCGGCCGAGTCGTTCTGGGCCGGCGGGTCCGGCGTGGTGGTGCTCCCCTGCGGCGCCGGCAAGACCATGGTCGGCGCGGCCGCCATGGCCAAGGCCAAGGCCACCACCCTGATCCTGGTGACCAACACGGTCGCCGGCCGGCAGTGGAAGCGGGAACTGATCGCCCGGACCTCCCTGACCGAGGACGAGATCGGCGAGTACTCGGGCGAGCGCAAGGAGATCCGGCCCGTCACCATCGCCACCTACCAGGTGATCACCCGCCGCACCAAGGGCGAGTACAAGCACCTGGAGCTGTTCGACTCCCGCGACTGGGGCCTGGTGATCTACGACGAGGTGCACCTGCTGCCCGCGCCGGTGTTCCGGATGACCGCGGACCTGCAGTCGAGACGTCGCCTCGGCCTGACCGCGACGCTGGTCCGTGAGGACGGCCGTGAGGGCGACGTGTTCTCCCTGATCGGTCCGAAGCGCTACGACGCGCCGTGGAAGGACATCGAGGCCCAGGGCTGGATCGCGCCGGCGGACTGCGTCGAGGTCCGGGTGACGATGACCGACGCGGAGCGGATGGCGTACGCGACTGCCGAGCCGGAGGAGCGCTACAAGCTCTGCTCGACGGCGCACACCAAGATCGCGGTGGTGAAGTCGATCCTGGCCAAGCACCCGGACTCCCCCACCCTGGTCATCGGCGCCTACATCGACCAACTCGACGAGCTGGGCGAGGCGTTGGATGCGCCGGTCATCAAGGGCTCGACCAAGACCAAGGAACGCGAGATCCTCTTCGACCAGTTCCGCAACGGCGAGATCCAGACGCTGGTGGTGAGCAAGGTCGCCAACTTCTCGATCGACCTGCCGGAGGCGTCGGTCGCGGTGCAGGTCTCGGGCACCTTCGGGTCGAGGCAGGAGGAGGCCCAGCGGCTCGGGCGCCTGCTGCGGCCCAAACACGACGGCGGCCAGGCGCACTTCTACTCGGTGGTGTCTCGGGACACACTCGACGCGGAGTACGCCGCGCACCGGCAGCGGTTCCTCGCCGAGCAGGGCTACGCGTACCGGATCACCGACGCGGACGACCTGCTCGGACCGGCGATCGGGTAGGAATAGGTCCGTGCGCCGCTTCGAGTTCCCCGTCGACAATGCCCATGCCCGGTCCGTGAACGAGACGGTCGGCGACGTCCGCCGACTGCGGGTCTCGTCGATCGTCACCGCCGTCCTGTTCGTCGCGCTCGCGGTGTGGTTGTTCACCCTCGCGCACCCGTGGTCGTACATCCTCGGCGTGGTGCTGGCCCTGGTCGGGGCGACCTCGTTGTGGGTCGCGTTCTGGGCCCCGCGCAAGGTCGGGTCCATCGAGGACCTGTACGCCAAGGGCGCGCTGGTGCCGGCGGTGGTGGCCGAGACCCGGCCGCGCGGCGCCACCCTGCTCGCGCTGATCGACGTCGCCAAGCCGACCGCGGACGGCCCGCACTACGTGCTCGTCACCCGCAACGTGCAGTCCCTGCCCGGCCACACGCTCAACCACGTGGGCGAGCGGGTGCCGTCGATCTCGGTGCTCTCGGACCGCAACACCCGGGCCAAGGGCGACACCTGGCAGATGGTCAGCCCGATGCCGATCGCGTGGGGCACCCGGGACGCGCGCGTGCTGCGACGCGCGGCGGATGCGATCGGCGGCGAGGAGTGGAAGCTGCTCGCCAAGAGCATCCCGCTCGCCGCGCAGGTGCGCCGGGCGGACAACCAGCAGCTGCCCGTCGCGACCGCGGACCTGCCCGACTACCTGCGTTAGGCGAGCGCGGGGATGACCTCGCGTTCGAACAGTTCGATCCCGGACCTGTCGTACGCCGCCTCCGGGAAGTAGCAGATGGCGTAGTCGAGCCCCTGCGCCCGCAGCGCGGTGAGGTTCTCGACGATCTGCTCGGGTGTCCCGACTGCGGGCATGCCGGTGAACGCGGCCATCGACGCCTCCGCCAGGTCCTCGCCCACGTAGCGAGCCATCCGGTCCTTCGTCTGCGCGAGCCGGTCGTCGACGTCGGCCTGCGTCGCACCGATCGCGACGTTGTAGTTGGCGGAGCGCACGATCGCGCCGAAGTCGGTGCCTACGGCCGCGCAGTGCTCACGCAGCACCGCGGACTTGTGCGTGAAGCCCTCCGGGGTGCCGTCGAAGTTGGTGTACTGCGCGTACTTCGCGGCGATCTTCAGCGTGACCTTCTCCCCGCCGCCGGCGATCCACAGCGGCGGTCCGCCCTCCTGCAGCGGCAGCGGCCGGCAGATCGCGCCGTCGACCTGGTAGTGCTTGCCGTCGAGGGTCGCGGCCCCGGTGCGCCAGGYCTGCTGCAGGATCTGCACGCCCTCGTCGAGGCGGGCCAACCGCTCACCCGCCCGCGGGAAGCCGTAGCCGTAGGCGCGCCACTCGTGCTCGTACCAGCCTGCGCCGATGCCCATCTCGATGCGGCCTCCGGAGATGAGGTCCGCGGTCGCGGCGATCTTCGCGAGGTAGGCCGGGTTGCGGTAGCTCATCGCCGTGCACATCTGCCCGAGGCGGATCTGCGAGGTCACCGCGGCCAGCGCCGACATCAGCGACCACGCCTCGTGGGTGGCCTCCTCGGTGGGTGCGGGCACCGTGTGGAAGTGGTCGTACACCCACGCCGACTCCCACGGTCCCGCCTCCGCGCGCAGGGTCAGCCCCTTCATCACCTGCCAGTGGTCGGCGGGCTCGATGCCCACCAGGTCCAGCCGCCAGCCCTGAGGTACGAACATCCCGAATCGCATCGGTCGAGCCTACGACGGTCGGCATCGGGTTCGGCAGACAAACTCACCCGGAGGCCCGCTGCGTGATGGAAGATGCACGGCAAGAAGACGACCCGGCCCAGCGGAAGAGGACCCCCGTCATGCAGAGCACGCTGATCGACACCGCACTCGAGCGCGTCACCCGCGCCGTCGTCGTGGCCGCGGGCGCCCTCCCCCGACCCGTGCAGCGCCTGCTCGCCGGCCGGCCGGTCCGAGTCGACGGCAACGAACTCAACCTCGAGATCCAGCTGATGCTGCGCATGCTGACGCTGCTGCCCGGCTCCGACTACGCGGCACAACCGGTCGCGACGTCGCGGGCGCAGATCGACTCGGAGGCGCGGTTGGTGGCCGGCGCCCCGATCCCGATGGAAGCGGTCCGGGACCTCACCGTGCCGGGCCCGGCCGGCCCGATCCCGGTTCGGCTGTACCGGCCGAAGGGCCTGACGGCGCAGGCCCCGGCGGTGGTCTACTTCCACGGCGGCGGGTTCGCGCTGGGCAGCCTGGACAGTCACGACAGCGTCTGCCGCTTCCTCGCCGCACATGCCGAGGTGGCGGTGCTGGCCGTCGACTACCGGCTGGCCCCCGAGCACCCGTACCCCGCGGCCGTCGAGGACGGGCTGGCCGCCTTCCGCCATGTCGCCCTGAACGCGGACGAGCTGGGCATCGACCCCCGCCGCATCGCCGTCGCCGGCGACAGTGCCGGCGGCAACCTCGCCACGGTGCTCGCCCAGGTGACCGCGGCCGCCGGCGGACCACGGCCGGCGTTCCAGCTGCTCTTCTTCCCATGGGTCGACATGTCGACCAAACACCGGTCGTACCAGCTGTTCACGGACGGGTACTTCCTCACCGAGGCGCAGATGGACTGGTACACCGAGCAGTACCTGCCCGACCGCGGCGCCCGCACCGACCCGCAGGCGTCACCGTTGCTGGCCGACGACCTGGCCGGGCTGCCGCCGGCGTACATCGCGGTCGCCGGCTTCGACGTGCTGCGCGACGAGGGGCAGGCGTACGCGACGCGGCTGCGCGAGGCCGGCGTCACGACGACGCTGCGCACCCACCACGACCTGGTGCATGCCTTCGTCAACATGACCGGTTACGGCCGCGCCGGCAGCGACGCGCTGCGTGAGGCCGTCGGCGCGCTGCGGGTCGGGCTCTCGCTGGACACGGCACCGGACGCGCAGACCCGGGTCTCGTAGGCACCGTCCTCGTAGACTCGACCGCATGGCCGTTACCGCGCTGGCCGAGACATTCGAGTCGCACCGCCAGCACCTGCTCGCCGTGGGCTACCGGATGACCGGCAGCGTCGCCGACGCCGAGGACGCCGTCCAGGAGGCCTGGCTGCGGCTGAGCGAGCGCGACGCCGACGACATCCGCGACCTGCGGGCCTGGCTGACGACGGTGGTCGGGCGGATCTGCCTCGACCACCTGCGCAGCGCGGCCGTCCGCCGGGAAAGCTATGTGGGGCAGTGGCTTCCGGAGCCGATCGTGAGCCCGCTCGGGGGACACAGCCCACCGGACCCGTTGGACGCGGTGGTCCGGGACGAGGACACCCGGCTCGCGGCGATGATCGTGCTCGACACCCTCGGCCCGGACCAGCGAACCGCCTTCGTCCTGCACGACGGATTCGGTGTGCCGTTCGACGAGATCGCCACACTGCTCGACACCTCCACCCCGGCGGCGCGTCAGCTCGCGTCCCGGGCGCGGCGGGCGGTCGCGGGTGTGGAGTCGCCGACGCCGGACCCCGAGCACGCCGAGGCGGTGGGCGCGTTGCTCGCGGCGATGGCCAGCGGCGACCTGCAGCAGGTGCTCGACGCCCTGCACCCGGACGCACTGGTGATCGGCGACGCGGGCGGCACCACCCGCACCGCCGTCAACGTGCTCCACGGCGCCGACCACTTCGCCCGGTTCTTCCTCGGCCTGGCCCAGCGCTACGGACCGCAGGCCCTCCTGGCCATCGAATCGGCCATGGTCAACGGCCAGCTCGGCTTCCTCTCGTACGGCTCGCCCGGCGACGAGACACACCCGGCCTTCCCCGGCCGCGTCGGCGGGTTCACCGTGCGCGAGGGCAAGGTCTGCGCGGTCTACGACATCGCGAACCCGGCCAAGCTCACGCGCGTCCGGATTCCCGGCTGGCACCGGCCTGATCCGCCGCCCACGGAACCCGGCACGCGTCGCCGGAACTGAACCCCTGGTCCACGATGCCGAGCGCCGAGTACATCCGCGAGCGCTGGTTCTCCAGTGCGATCTGGTAGGTCAGCTCCACCACACCGTCGCGGCCGAACCGGCGTTCGAGGTCCGCGACCTGCTCGTCGGTGACGGCGGTGGGCGTGGCGGTCATGGCGTCCGCGTAGGCGATCGCGGCCCGCTCGTCGTCGCTGTACCGCGACGAGTTCTCGTAGTCGCCGATCTGCTGGAGGCGCTCGACGTCCAGGCCTTCCAGACGGGTGAGCATGGTCCCGAAGTCCACACACCAGGAGCAGCCGACCGTCCAGGCCACCCGGTAGACCGCGATCTCGCGGACGTTTGCCGGCAGCACGGTCGACGCCTTCTCCACGGCCATCTCGTGCCCGGCCGAGGCCAGAAACAGCTTGCGGTGGTGTGCGAGCACGGCGAAGGGTTCGGGGACCGCGCCGAACCGGCGTCCGGCGATCCGGTATGCGAGCTTGACCAGCGGACCTGCCTCCTGCGGCGGAACCGGGGGAATTCGAGTCATGACACTCTCCTGTTCGCGGTATCGACGGCCCGTGTGCGGCCGTCTACTCCCTGGACGAGACGGCCCGGACAAACGTGACAGTAGGCGTTTCCCGGCCCAATGCACCCCCGCCTAAGCTGTGACAATGCCCGCAGCACGCCATTCGCAGACGGTCGCTCGCCTCCGGCCCTTCGCCTCGACGATCTTCGCGGAGATGACGGCGCTCGCCACCGCGACGGGTGCGATCAACCTCGGCCAGGGGTTCCCGGACACCGACGGTCCGCGGGCCATGCTGGACGTCGCCCGCGCCGCGATCGCCGACGGGCTGAACCAGTACCCGCCCGGCCCGGGCATGCCGGTGCTGCGCGAGGCCATCGCCGCGGACCAGGCCGCCCGGTACGGGATGTCCTACGACCCGGACACCGAGGTGCTGGTGACCGTCGGCGCCACCGAGGCGATCAGCGCCACCCTGCTCGGGCTGGTCGAACCTGGCCAGGAGGTGGTGCTGATCGAGCCGTACTACGACTCCTACGCCGCCGCCGTCGCGCTGGCCGGCGGGGTGCGCCGGACGGTGCCGCTGGTGCCGGACGGCGCGGGCTTCGCGCTGGACCTCGACGCGTTGCGTGCGGCGGTCGGGCCGAACACCGCGATGCTGGTGGTCAACACCCCGCACAACCCGACCGGCACCGTGCTCGGCGCCGCGGACCTGGCCGGGATCGCCGCGCTCGCCGTCGAGCGGGACCTGCTGGTGCTCAGCGACGAGGTCTACGAACACCTGGTGTTCGACGGCGCCGCCCACACCCCGCTGGCCTCGCTGCCGGGGATGGCCGAGCGCACCGTCACCGTGTCGAGCGCCGCGAAGACCTTCGCGGTGACGGGCTGGAAGACGGGCTGGGTGTGCGGGCCCGCGGAACTGGTGGACGCGGTCCGCACCGCCAAGCAGTTCCTCACCTTCGTCGCCGGCGGCCCGTTCCAGCCGGCCGTCGCGTACGCGCTGCGGCACGAGCAGGGGTGGGTCGCCGAGCAGCGAGATACCTTGCAGCGCAAGCGGGACACTCTCAGCGACGCGTTGCGCACGGCGGGGTTCGGGGTGCACGCCAGCGGCGGCACCTACTTCGTGTGCGCGGACATCACCCCGTTCGGCACCACCGACGGTGCGGCCTTCTGCCGGGCGCTGCCGGGGCGGATCGGGGTGGCCGCGGTCCCGGTGAGCGCGTTCGCCGACGACAAGGCGGCGTGGGATCACGTGGTGCGCTTCGCGTTCTGCAAACGCGACGAGGTGCTGACGGAGGCCGCCGAGCGGCTCGCCTCGCTGGCGGGGCGGTGGTGACCGCACGATGAGCGCCCCCCGCACGGTGCCCGCCGACTTCGTTCGCCGGGCCGCCGAGATCGCGGCCGGCGGCGGCTTCGACCTGGGCTTCCCGCTGGACGCGGCGGGGGTGTCCGCGGCGGTCCTGCGCGACGCCACCGCCCGCATCACCCCGGACCAGTTGTCGCGGTTCACCCAGGCGGCGTGGCAGCTCACCGACGACGAACTGTTCGGCCTGGGCGCGGCGCCCGTGCCGCGGGGCACCTTCAAGCTGGTCAGTCTGGCCCTGATCCACACCCCCGACCTCGGCAGCGCCCTCGAGCGGATCACCGACGTGACCCGCGCCCTGCCCGGCATGCCGCCGATGCGACTGGAGACCGGCGCGACCACCACCCGACTGCTGGTGCAGGTCCCCGAGCGCGCGCGGGCACTGCCGCCGGCCTCCGCGCTCGCCGCCGACCGACTGCTCATCGACTTCGTGATGATGGTGCTGCACCGGTTCGCGGCCTGGCTGGTGGGCAGGAGAATGAAGCTCGTCTCGATGGAATTGCCTTATCCCACACCGGATCCGGCACTCGCAAAGAACTACGACGCCATCTTCGGGGTGCCCGTCGCCTTCGGCGCGGACGTCGCCGCACTGGAGTTCGACAGCGCGCTGCTACGGGCCCCCATCGTCCAGACGGAGGAGACGCTGCTCGCCTACCTCCGCGAGTCCCCGAACCTGATCTTCTCCGAGCGCGACTACGACAGCTCCGCGGCGACGCAGGTGCGCAAGGTTCTCGAGGCCGGGGTCCGGGGACGCACCTCGACCGCCGACGACATCGCGGAGATGCTCTCGATCAGCGTCCCGCACCTGCGACGGCTGCTCCGGCAGGAGGGCACGTCGCTCAACCAGCTGCGCGAGGAGGTGCTGCGCGACGCGGCGATCTCCGGCCTCGGCCGCGGCGAGTCCGTCGACGAGCTGTCCGCCCGGCTCGGGTTCTCCGAGCCCAGCGCGTTCCGGCGGGCGTTCAAGCGCTGGACCGGCGAGACCCCCGGCGCCTACCGGTAGGGCCCGGGCTCAGCACAGGCAGAACTCGTTGCCCTCCGGGTCCGCCATGGTGATCCACCGGTACGGCCCCTGCTGCCCGCGGTGCAGCTCCGTCGCCCCGGCCGCGACCAGCCGGTCCGCGACGGCCTGCCTGTCGTCGCCGACCCGCAGGTCCAGGTGCATCCGGTTCTTCACCGTCTTCGGTTCCGGCACCGTCTGGAACAGCACCCGTGGCCGCTCCGGATGCTCGGGGTCCGAGATCGCCGCCCCGGCCTTCCACACCAGCACCCCCTCGAACAGCGTGGTGTCCTGCTCGCTGGCCTGGCCGGCGGCGACCAGCCCGCGGATGAAGTCCTCGTCGCTCGGTTCCACCTGCCAGCCGAGCGCCGCGGCCCACCACTTGGCCAGCGTGTGCGGATCGTTCGAATCGACAGTCACCTGAAATTCGTATCCCATGTCCGGACGGTACAACCGGCCACCGACACGGGCGCGCACTCGGAACGGCGCAGCGCACCTGCCCGGCGACGTGCCGGACAGGTGCGCTGCTGGTGCGATGTCACGCGGGCACGACGGTCAGGCGGTCCCGACCACGCGCAGCAACTGGCGACGGTCGATCACTCTCTTCGCCTTCGAGACGGCCCGCTCGAGCGTCTCCGGATCCAGTATCTCAACCGTGAAGTTGATGTTCGTGTCGTTCTTGAGCCGCGCCCGTACGGCGGCTTCGAGGTCCTTCTTGAAACCCGGCACGTCGTCCGGCTCGATCGTCGGGTCGTACTCGACCTGCACGGTGGCCGTGTCCATGGATCCCTCGCGGTCGGTGATGATCACGAACTCCACGCCTGTGCCCGGCACAGACAGCAACGATCTCTGGACCTGGCTCGGATAGACGTTGGCTCCGCGGATGATCAACATGTCGTCGAGCCGTCCGTACACCCCGAGCGGCAGCCGCGGGTAGGTGCGGCCGCACGGACAGGGCTCGTAGGTCATGTGTGACTCGTCGCGCGAGGCGAAGCGGATCATGGGCTGCGACTCCCGTCGCAGGTGTGTGTAGACGATGCCGCCGCTGACACCGTCCTCGACCGCCCGGTTCGGGTCTTCCTTGTCGACCACCTCGGTCCAGACCTGATCCTGCAGGACGTGCACGCCGCGCCCGTGTTCACACTCGGCATTGGTCGCGAACGGAGTCATCTCCGACGTCGTCGCCAGGTCTCGCACGGTCATTCCCCAGCCCCGCTCGAGCACCTCTCGGGTGCCCGGGATGGCGGCACCGGGTTCCCCGATGAAGATGCCGAGGCGAAGTGGGGAGGCCGCCGTGTCGTAGCCGAGCGAACGAGCACGCTCGAGCATGTGCAGCGCGTAGGTCGGTGTGCTGATCAGCACGGTCGAACCGACCCGGTACATCAACTCGAGCTGGCGCTCAGTCTCCCCAGCCCCGATCGGGAACGCCGTCGCGCCGATCCGCTCGCAGCCCTGCAGCGAGCCCCAGCCCCCGATGAACATGCCGAACACTGTGGCCAGCTGGACCCTGTCGGTCGGACGCACTCCCGCGGTGAAGAAGCCCTGGGCCATCACGTCAGTCACGTGCTCCCAGTCGGCCCGCGAGATTCCGTACAGCGTCGGGGCGCCCGTGGTGCCGGAGGAACCATGCACACGGGCGATCTCGGATTCCGGCACGCCGAGGTAGCTGCCGAACGGCGGGTTCGAGGCCTGATCGTCGCGCAGCATCTGCTTGGTGATCACGGGTACCCGGCGGGTGAAGTCGTCGAGACTTCGAACCTGATCGGGATGGAATCCGTAAGCGTCGTAGTGCCGCCGGTAAAACGGCAGTTCGGCGTAGGCGCGGTGCAGCTGTCGTTGCAGTAGAGCCAGGATCTCCACCTCACGCTCTGCGCGTGGACGGGTCTCCATCTGCTCGTTCCAGTAGACACGTTCGGGAGCCATTGACGACCACCTTCCTCTTCGCTGGTACCACATCATCGACTCCGCGCAGCGTGCACTGCTACCCCCGAAATTGCCGCGCGTTCCGGGGCCGTCGTCGTGCCCTTGTCAGGCGGGAGTCACGGCCCGTCAATGTGTCGGCCACCATTGCGCCAGTTTCTTCGAGCAGCATTCGGTTTTCAGTTGTGAGTCTCTGAAGGAGAACCGTTGAACACCCGTTTCAGAATGGTCGGTTTCGCTGCGGCACTGACCGTCGCCCTCGCTGGATGCAGTCAGTCGACGAGCGACGACACCGCAGCGTCCGCCACCTCCCTGCCGGCGGCGCCGTCCCTGCAGACGGGTTCAACCACACCGGCGCAGACACCAAGACTCTTGTCCGCCAACAACTTCCGTGACCTGGCCGGACCCGATGGCGGATACACCACATCCGACGGACGCCGGGTCCGCGAGGGCGTCCTCTACCGGTCCAATGCACTGATCACCGACGACGCGGACGCCGCGACGCTCGACGGCCTTGGTGTACAGGCGGTTTACGACCTCCGCACCACGGCCGAGATCGACAAGGGCCCCGATCGCGTTCCGGCGGGGGCGCGCTACGTGCACGTCAACATCCTCGGCGACGCCGCGAGCGCCGCCGTCACGTCGTCGGTGGACCTTTCCACCCCCGAAAGTGCTGCGGCCGTGCTGATCGCCGCCAATCGACAGTTCGTGACCGATCCGGCCATGCGCGCACAGTTCGCGACCCTGCTGACCGACATCGCCACAACGGGTGGGCCGCAGATCTTTCACTGCACCGCAGGCAAGGACCGGGCCGGCTGGACCAGCGCAGTTCTGCTGAAGATCGCCGGCGTCGACGACGCCACCGTTATGAGCAACTACCTACTCACCAACGAGTATTCGAAGGATTCGATCGAGGCGACGGCCGCCAAGGTCACGGCCGCGAAGGGCGATCAGGCCGGCGCGGCTGTGAAGGTCCTCCTGGGCGTCGCTCCCGAATTCCTCCAGGCCGGATTCGACGAGATCGGCACCAACTTCGGCACGTTCGACAACTACCTGACCGCCGGACTCGGACTCTCGCCCGACACCATCGCCGCGTTGAAGACCAAACTCACCGCCTGACCGCCAGGATGGAAGCCGGGTCAGTCCCGTGCCGCGGGCAGCGCCCGGCTGTGGCCTCGGAACAGTGCCACGACCGTCCCGTCCTCGCGCGTCACGGAGACGTCGAAGACGCCGTTGCGGCCGAACGTGACCAGCTCCGTGGCCCGCGCGTGGAGTACGTCGCCGGCGTGGGCCGGGGAGACGAACACGATGTCGGCCTTCGCCGCAACGGCCACCGTGCCACGACTGTTGCATGCGCAGGAGAACACCGTGTCCGCGAACAGGAAGACCTGACCTCCGTGACAGGTTCCGTGACCGTTGAGCATGTCCTCGGTGACCGTCATGGTCCCCGCGGCGGCGCCGTCGGCGAACTCGGTGACCGCGATCCCGTGCCGACGGGAGGCCCGGTCGGCATCGAACATCGCGGCTGCCATACGCAGCCCCGCCGCCGCCGGCGGCGGCAGAACCGCGCTCACGAGAGAAGTCCTGCAACCCGAGCCGCGGACACCGCAGCATGCCGGTTGTGCACACCGAAGGCCCTGCGCAGTATGCGCATCCGACGTTGCACGGCGGCGAGTTCGATCCCGAGGCGATCGGCGATGTCGCGGTCGGTGCAACCTCCCGCGGCAAGCTCGAGCACCTTCAGATCCGACGGTCCGACGACCGGCGACGCGCCCCGGTCCGCCTGCCCGCGCAGGACGACCAGCAGTTCCCGACAGGTGCTGCGCACCTGTGCGTGGACCGGATCGTCCGGCATCCCGTCGAGGTCTGCCACCATCTCCTCCACCACAGCGCACCAGTGCGTGCGGCCGGGCACCTTGCCGCCGTGGCCGGGGCGCGACTCATCGCCCACCGGGGTGGACGACGCCGCGCCGCGGGACGACGCCTCCAGGTCGCGAATCAGCTGCCGACCCACGCTCACGAGCTCGTCGATGGCACGGTCGTCGATGCTCACGGCCGCGCGAACAGCCCCGTAGAGAACCGCACTCACCTGTCCGTTGACGCGTGCGGGGACGGCGATGAGCGCACGCAGGCCCTCCCGCTCCACCGCACTGTCGTACTCATGGGTGATGGCGCGCGCACAGGTGTAGTCCTGCACGGTCACCGGCCGGCCCAGGGTGGTGGCTCGGCCGCCCAGTCCCACACCGGGCGGGAGCGAGAGCCCGCGCAACGCCTCGCAGCGGTTACCGCGGAGGTTGCTGATCCGGAGCGTTCCGGAACGGACGCGCCCCGCGAAGACCACGGTCAGTCCCGAGCGGCGCTGCGCCTGCGCGAGCGCACGGTCCAGGGCACTGCTGGCGTCCAAGACTGCGGCGACCGGCGTCATATGACAACTCAATTCGTCAGAAGGGGTTGAAACATGCGAGCACTCGCTCGCATAATACGACAGGACCGCCGACGGACAAAGGGTCGGACGGGGCGGGTCGCCACCAGGCGACCACCGACGACGGGAAGGGGCGAGGATGAGCAACCCCCCGCTCACGGCCAGTGAGACCGAGGCGATCCGCCGCACGTTTGCCGAGCTGAGAGCCCTGGCCGCGGGGGCGAAGGCGGCGAGCGACAGGACGCGTCTGCGGGACTTGTGCCAGCGCCTCGCCCCCGCCGGGCAACACGAGGGCATGCTGTCCGAACGCGAGGTCGACGTACTGGCCCATGTGGCGACCGGCCTGCAGAACGGTGAGGTCGCCGACGCCCTGGACCTCTCACCCCAGACGGTCAAGAGCTATCTTCGGTCAGCCCTCGCCAAGCTGGGCGCGCATGGCCGACAGGAGGCCGTCGACACCGCGCGCCGGGCCGGACTGCTCCCCTAGCGCGGCTCCGGCCGCCCGGGCTCCAGTCGAGCCATGACCAGTTCCACGTGCTCGGCGACGAGAACGTCGGCTTCGACGCCTCGCACCGCCCACCCCTTGAGCGCCGGCAGGTGGCCCAGCAGGACGACGTCCTGCGCGAGAAGTTGCACGTGGACGTCGGCGAACAGGCCGCGCCGAACGCCCGCGCCGATCAGGTCCGCAAACAGGCCGGTGATGCCGAGTTCCCGCTCCTTGTAGCGACGGTGCGCATCCTCGGGCAGGTGGCGGTACTCGCGGTACATCAGCAGGATCTGCTCCTGGTTCCGTACACATTCGCGGACGTACACCTCGATCATGAGGCGCAGCTTCTCCGGAAGATCACGCTCGCTGCTGGTCGCGATCTCCGCGAGGGTCTCCCGCAGGCCGCCGTAAATGGTCTCGCAGGCCATCACCAGCAGGTCGGACTTCGTCTGGATGTAGCGATACAGCCCGCCGACACTGATTCCGAGGTCCTCGGCCAGTTCGTTCACCGAGACGCTGTCGAACCCACGCTCGATGATGTGCCGGGTGGCCACGGCCTGGAGTTGACTGCGCCGCTCCTCGCGACTCACCCTCATCGACTCGACCCGACCGCTGCCGCGGAGCGGAACGAACTGGTCAGCGATTCGCGAGCACGCAAGGGGGTCATCGATTCCTCGTCAGGTCGGGCGCCCCGCGAGCGGGGCGGCTCAGGGCGCCCCCGGGGCTCCGGGTCAGCATAGCCACCGCCGAGCCGGGCCGGGCTCATCCTCCCGGTGGAGGCTTGACGCGTTCCGCACCCGTGAGCATACTGCGAATGCGAGCGAGCACTCGCTCGCATTCGAGCAGCGCGACCCCCGGAGGCATCACTATGGGTGCACCTATCAGGATCATGGTCACCAAGATCGGTCTCGACGGCCATGACCGCGGCAGCCGCATCATCGCGGCCTACCTACGCGACGCCGGACACGAGGTGATCTACACACCGCCGTGGCAGACGATCGACGGGGTGGTCCGACTCGCGCGCCAGGAAGACGTGGCCGTCATCGGAATCTCTTCCCTGGCCACGGACCACCTGATCATTCCCGACCTGCTCGACGAACTCAGGAGGGCCGGGCTCGGCCACGTGGCGATCGTGGTCGGTGGCATCGTTCCTGACAGCGAACACGCCATGCTCCACGACGCCGGCGTGGCACAGATCTTCGGGCCGGGGTCCTCTCGCGACGAGATCGTCGGTGCCGTAACAGAACTCGGCGAGGCCGTGCTGGCCGCGCAGCTCGCATCGGAGGTGCCGGCATGACCATGGTGGAACCCCTCACCGCGAGTGAACGCTGGGCCGCCGAATACGCCGGTCAGGTACCCGACGACCGGGTGGTCCGGAATCGGTCGGGCATCCCGATCGAACCGCTCTACACACCGGGCGAATGGTCGGGCGAAAGATTCGCGTCGGATCTCGGATACCCCGGGCAGGCTCCCTACACCCGCGGCATCTACCCGTCCATGTACCGGGGGCGCACGTGGACGCAACGCCAACTGATCGGACTGGGCACACCGGAAGACTACAACGCCCGAGTCCGCCAGCTGCTGGATCTCGGCGCCAACGCCATCAGCCTGCTGCCCTGCAACTCCGGGTTCCGAGGCCTCGACTGCGACGAGGTCCCCACTCCCCTGCTCGGCACCTGCGGCACGGTCATCAACAACGTCGACCACATGGGTACCGCACTCGACGGGGTCCCGCTCGACACGATCTCCACGGCCATGAACGACCCCACGCCGTTCACCTTGCTCGCCTTCGTGCTGGCCACCGCGAAGCGCCGCGGCGTGCCGTTCGACCGGATCACCGGCACCTCCAACCAGTCCGACTACATCTCGCACTTCGTCGCGAACCACATGTTCTACCGACTCTCCCAGCCAGGATCACGACGGGTCCTGGTCGACCACGTCGCGTACTGCCGGGAGCGGGTGCCCGGATGGAATCCGGTGTCGGTCGTGGGCCAGCACATGCAGCAGGCCGGGGCCACCCCGGCGGAAACCATGGGCTTCACCCTCGCGACAGCGATTCAGTACGCGGAGGACTGCATGGCACGCGGCCTGCACCCGGACGCCATCCTGCCGCGGTTCACGTTCTTCTTCGACGTGTCGATCTCCTTCTTCGAGGAGATTGCGAAGTTCCGTGCGGGCCGCAGGATTTGGGCCCGGATCACCAAGGATCGGCTCGGCGCGAAGGATCCGCGCTCGTGGCGGTTCAAGTTCCACGGTCAGACGTCGGGCGTCGACCTCACCGCTCAGCAACCCCTGAACAACATCGCCCGCGTGACAACGCAGGCCATCGCCGGGATCTTCTCGGGGCTCCAGTCGATGCACACCGACGCCTACGACGAGGCAATCACCTGCCCCACAGAAGAATCGGCGCGCATCGCCATCGCCACCCAGAACATCCTGCGCGAGGAGGCTCACCTCTGTGACGTGATCGATCCACTCGGCGGCTCCTACTACATCGAGCAACTGACCGACCAGATGGAGGCGGAGATCCTCCGTGTGATGAAGGTCGTCGAGGATGCCGGCGGGATGTACGAGGCCGTCGGTTCCGGACTGGTACAGGGCATGATCGGCCGCTCGGCACTCGCTGCCCAAGAACGAATCGACCTCGGGGAGGACCGGGTCATCGGGGTGAACTGCTACCGATCGGAGGGTGCCGAGGGCACCCAGCCACCGCCGTACCGCCCCGACCCGCAGGCCATGGCGGCGCATGTCGAAGCCTTCAAGCAGTTCAAGCGTGATCGGAGCGAAACCGATGTCGGGCGGGCGGTCGACGGATTGCGCCGCGCGGCCCAGGACGAGGAGGCGAACGTGTTCGAGAAGGTTGTCGACGCCGCGATCAGCGGTGTCACGCACGGCGAGATCGTCGGCACGCTCCGCGACGAACTCGGCTTCGGCGACCCGCTGATCGTCGCATGACCGACCTGACGGAAGGGCTCCTGGCCGGGGACGAAGCAAGCCTCGCCAGGGTCCTGACGGTTCTGGAGCGGGGAGGGCCCGGCGCCGCGAGCCTGCGCCGTCGGATCCGGCCGCACACGGGACGGTCGTTGGTCGTGGGACTCACCGGGCCCCCCGGCGCCGGGAAGTCATCACTGATCGGCGCCATGGTCGCGGTGCTGCGGCGGGCCGGGACCCGGGTGGCCGTGCTGGCGGTCGACCCCTCCAGCCCGGTCTCCGGGGGCGCGGTGCTGGGCGACCGCACCCGGATGGGGGCGCACACGTGCGACCCAGGCGTGTTCATCCGTTCGATCGCTTCGCGGGGCTACGCCGGCGGCCTGGCAAGGGCGGTACCGGCACTGATCGACGCCGTCGACGCTGCCGGTTGGGAGGTCGTGATTCTCGAGACGGTCGGAAGCGGCCAGTCCGATGTGGAGATCACGGAGTTCTCCGATGTCGCCGTGCTCGTCTCCGTACCCGGACTGGGCGACGACCTCCAGGCGATCAAGGCCGGAGTCCTCGAGGTCGCGGATGTCCTGGTCGTCAACAAGGCCGACCTCCCGGGCGCGAGCACCACCGCGCGCCAGCTCGAACGCATGCTCCGGCTGAGGCGTACCGATTCCGTCCGCCCTCCCGTGATCAGCACCAGYACCGTCGACGAGACGGGGGTCGAGGACCTCGTCGAGGCCGTGAGCAAGGCCGCCCGCGACGACGGGCCGGTTCGTCGACTTCGTCGAGAGCTCGTGCGCGAGGCGGAGTCGACCTTTGCCCGACGGCTGCGGGACCAGCCTCTCGACGAGGCGTGCGCGGCGGTGTTCACCGGGGCCCGGGAGTTCGAGGAGGTGGTCGCCGACTTGGCGCGCCACTGACCCGGTGGGTGCACAGCAGATCCACCGAACGCCACACGGATCCCCGCCCCACACGGCATCCTGGACAAACGTTCAAATGAGAGGCCGTGTCTTGCGCAAGCTCCTTCTACTGATCCCGTTGGTCGCACTGGCCCTGCAGGTCGCGCCGACCGCGACCGCGGCACCGACCACCGAACCGGCGGCGAACGCGAACGCGGACGGCTGGACCCTGCCGCGGCTCACGGTCGACGATCGCGCAATCACGGACGTGACGGGCCGGACGGTGCTGCTGCGCGGCGCAAACATCAACCAGCTCAACGACTATGCGCAGAACGACCCCGCGATCCCGGCCACGGCGCCCCTCGACCGCACCGACTTCACCCGGATGGCGACGCTCGGCTTCAACGTCGTGCGGCTCACCGTCGCGTGGTCCGCCCTCGAGCCCACCCCGGGCGCCTTCGACCAGGCCTACGTGGCCCGGATCCGCGAGGCCGTCCAGGACGCGAAGGACCACGGCATCTACACCGTGCTGGACATGCATCAGGACGCCTGGGGCAAGGCCGTCGGCACCCCCGCCGGCGAGACCTGCCCCGAGCCGATGCGCGCGGGTGTCGGCTGGGACGGCGCCCCCGCCTGGGCCACCCTCACGAACGGCTGGACCACCTGCAACATCGCCGGCGTCCGGGAGACCGCACCGGCGGTCGCCGCCGCGTTCCAGAACTTCTACGACGACGTCCAGGGCATCCAGGGACACCTCGTCGACACCTGGGCGCGACTGGCCGCCGAGTTCAAGGACGAACCCGCGGTCGCCGGCTACGACCTGCTCAACGAGCCCAACCCGGGCCTGCGCGACCCGATCACCGCCGCCGATCAGATCGGCCGCTTCTACCAGCGGACCGTCAACGCGATCCGCGGCGCCGAGCAGGGCGGCTTCCCGCATCTGGTGTTCTTCGAGCCGAGCGCGGTGTGGTCGGCCTTCGGCGTCGACGCCCTGCCGCCGCGCCACTACCTAACCGACCCGCTGGTGGTCTTCTCGCCGCACCTCTACGCCGGGTCGATCACCGTCAGCAGCGATCTCCCGTCCCTCGAGGAGGGCTTCGACCTGGCGAAGCGTGCGGCCGCGGTCTACGACGCGCCGCTGTGGACCGGCGAATGGGCCTGGTTCGGCGAACCCGAGGCCGACGCCGACCAGGTCGAGCGATTCATGGACGCGATGGACGCCCACAAGATGGGCGGCGCCTGGTGGTCGTGGTCCCAGGCGTGCGGCGATCCGCACGCCGTCCGGGACGGCCACACCGACGAGCCGATGGGCAACCTCAACCGCATCGACTGCCCGTCCGGCGAGCAGTTGGGCCTGGTCGAGGGCTTTGCGAAGCCGCTCTCCCGGGCCTACCCGCGCGCTGCCCCGGGAGCGCTGACCGAGGTCACCGCGGCCGGCTTCAGGGGCACGGGATCCGGACGCCTGGAGGCGTGGTACCCCGGCGCCGACCGGCCGGCCCTGGACACCGCCAACGTATCGGACCCGGTCCTGACGCAGGTGGACGGCGGCTGGCGCCTGACCGCGCGCACCGACGGCGCCTACTCGGTGACCGCCCGCTGAACCGACGCATGGGAACACCTGTTCGCATGGGAGTAGGCTCACCCTCGTGGACATCGCGGTGCAGGCGTCGCTGTTCGACGACCCGACCGGGGGCGCGCGGCTCGGGCCGCTCGACGGCTCGGTGCGCAGGCGCACCCTGACCGGGGGCGCCTGGGTGGACCTGCGCCCCGGCTGGATGTCCGGGTCGGATCGGCTGTTCGCCGACCTGGCGGAGCGCACGGTGCCGTGGCGGGCCGAGAGCCGGCGGATGTACGACCGCGTCGTCCCGGTCCCCCGCCTGGTCGCCTTCTACGACGCCGGCGCCGCGCTGCCGGACCCGCTGCTCGCCGACGCGATGGCGGCGCTGAGCGGGTACTACCTGCCCGAGCTGGGCGAACCGTTCGTCTCCGCCGGGCTCTGCTACTACCGGGATGGCGCCGACAGCGTCGCCTGGCACGGCGACACCATCGGCCGCAGCGCCACCGAGGACACCATGGTGGCGATCCTCTCGCTCGGCGCAGCCCGAACCCTCGCACTACGCCCGCGCGGGGGCGGCGACTCCGTGCGGTTCTCGCTGGGCCACGGCGACCTGCTGGTGATGGGCGGGTCCTGCCAGCGCTCCTGGGAACACTGCGTCCCCAAGAGCTCCCGCCCCACCGGCCCCCGGGTCAGCGTGCAGTTCCGGACCCGCGGCGTGCGGTGACCACCGCGCCGGCGAGCCGGTCGAGCTGCTCGGAAGTGGTGTCCCAGTCCAGGCACGCGTCGGTGATGGACTGCCCGTAGGTGAGCTCGTCCGCCTTGCCGAGGGTCAGGTCCTGACGGCCGGCCTCGATGAAGCTCTCCAGCATGATGCCGACGACACCCTTCTCGCCGCCCGCGATCCGGGCCGCGATGTCGGTCACCACGTCGACCTGACGCTCGTGGTTCTTCTGGCTGTTGCCGTGGCTGGCGTCGATGACGACGCGCTCCGGCAGGCCCGACTTCGCAAGGCGCGCAAGGGTGTCCGCGACCGACTCCCGGTCGTAGTTCGGACCGGCGGCGCTGCCGCGCAGGATGACGTGGCAGTCCGGGTTGCCCGCGGTCCGGATCAGCGCGGAGCGGCCGCTGAGGTCGGTTCCGGGGAAGACGTGGCTGGCGCCGGCGGCGCGGGTGCCGTCGACCGCGACCTGCACGTCGCCCTCGGTGGAGTTCTTGATGCCGACCGGCATGGACAGCGCGCTGCACAGCTGCCGGTGCACCTGGCTGGCCGCCGTGCGGGCGCCGATCGAACCGTAGCTGACCAGGTCCGCGATGTACTGCGGGGTGATCGGGTCCAGGAACTCGCAGCCCACCGGCAGGCCCAGCGCCGAGATGTCGAGCAGCAGTTTGCGTCCCACCCGCAGGCCGGTGTTGACGTCGAAGCTGCCGTCCAGGTGCGGGTCGTTGATCAGACCCTTCCAGCCCAGCGTGGTGCGCGGCTTCTCGAAGTAGACGCGCATGACCACGTGCAGCGCGTCGCCGTGCTCCTGCGCCTTCTGCGCGAGCCGGCGGGCGTAGTCCATCGCGGCCTCGGTGTCGTGCACCGAGCACGGGCCGACGACGACGAGCAGGCGGTCGTCGCTGCCGTCGAGGATCCCGACCGTCGCGGCGCGGCCGTCACGCACGGTGTCCGACACCGCGGCGTCGACCGGGTGCTCGGCGCGCACCTCTGACGGCGGCGCCAGGGGGCTGATGGAGATCGTCCGCTGGTCGTCGAGATCGCGGACGTCGGATTCGATGGTGATCGTCATGTGAGTGTCCTGTTCGGTGAGGACCGACCCACTGAGGATGCGTGCACACTCGCGAGCCGGTGAGGTCCGGCTCGGGGTGGAAGAAGTCAGCGCAGGTCTACGCTGACCGGCCCACCCGGGGCCGGCCTGCTAAACCAGAAATATGCGCGCTGCATGGCCGCCACTCTAGCAGCGCCCCCGGACCGGCTGTGAACGGTCACCGTTGTTGGCAATTTGCCAGGTAGTTGACACGGTCGTCATCGCAGTTGGCAATCTGCCAGATAGTTGGCATAGCCCCATCAACGTTGCCGGCCTCGAAGGTGACCGAACGATCCGAGGACATGCTCGCTGAAGCGTTGCTGCTTGCCAGGGCGCAGCAACAGCGTCGCATCGAATTGCTGGGAACCATCGCGGAACCGCGACAACGGGTGAAGCAACTATGGAGAGAGGCGCTACCGCTCAGCGAGGAGTCTCGCCTCGGGCCGAGGTGTGGCTGGCAGCGCAGGTCGCGATCAAGACTTCGATGGTTGCCGAGGTCCTGGCCACGATCGACGCTGAACTCGATCACCTATGCCAGTGGACCGCCACAGTCCTCGCCCCAGCTTCAGAATTAGCCGCGACCGGCGCGGAAATCCGCGCGTTCACAGATGGGCTGACGATGAACGCGGTACTTCGACCACATGTATTCGACTTCGATCGAGTATCCATATTGTTCGATTCGTACCTCGCACGCCTGGAGTAGGCCGGTGCTCGAGGCACGCGCCGGAGTTCTCCTCGACGCAACAGGATCCGACACGACGCCACCTGACTACGCGAAAACACCGCCACATATCGCCGCGAGTCACGGGATAGTTATGCGCTGCTTCGGGTTGTCTCTCATTCGGTGGTATTCCGTCACGTGTTCGGCACGGAGCTGCGGTCAGTCTGCCGGTGACCCCTCGACGCTGCGTTCAGGCGCCGCGTATATGCGGATCGACAGCGCGTGAAAGACGACAGGGAACGGGTGGCCGGAACAGATCGACGGTGGCCGGACGGCGGTGGGGCTGTGCAGGGGCGGGTGATCCCGCTCAGCCATGCCACCGCGATGAAATCCGCGCGCGCAGAACTCGCCACCCGCGCGCGCACCATCGAGAACCTTCATGGGGCACTTCATCCCTGAAATACTCTGCACTAGAGAGGTTTCGGCGACAGTTCATGGCTCGATACGTGTCTGCTGCCGAGCAGCCTCCGTGTGGACACGAGATTCAGCCCCGACGGGTCTACCGGTTACCGATGCTTGGCGAGGAATGGGCGGTGCACGACAACATCGTCAGCTGGCGCGAAGGTGATGGCGTCGATGCCCGGTTCGGCGAAGGTGACGCGGACTTCCGGATTGTGGGGTTCCCGGTCTTGCCGACGCTCAACAGTTGTTTCGACCAGGTAGCTGCGGCGATATGTCCGCCCGGATTGTTCGCTGGTGTCCACCTCGACGAGGATCGGCCCTTCGCTGGCGAAATCTGGCAGGTCCGCCGCTTTGATAGAGACAGTCAGGATGCTGGTTGGCGCTTGTTGGGTAGCAGAAGACATGGCGGCCGTCGTTCCTTCACTCGGGTCTGACGCGCATCACTATCGGTGGCTTCCCGCTGATTCTACGCGTGGATGGTGCGGACCGATCTGGACTCCTCGTCGCGTGTAAGGGCACGCTGGCGCCTTACCCGAATTTGGGAGAAGGTGGCCGGCCGTCGCGCCCGTCGGAGTTGCATCGTTGCGATCCGTGAACAAAGCAGAGCTCATTGACATCTTGACCGAACCTCTCCCTCGTCAACCGAAGTGGGGGCAGTCCCGACAACGATCACGCTCTACTGTCGTCACGCTAGTTGTCACACCGCAGATCAGAGCCCCGGCAAATGCCAACTGCGATGACGGTTCACACCGCCTGTGAATGGTCACCGTAGTTGGCCATTCGTCACCCTAGTTGGCCACTTCGTCAACATTGTTGGCCATTGGTCAGGACAGTTGGCCAAAGGTCGGCTCCGGATCGCACGGCGATTCGAGTGGCTGTTGTCGCTGTGCGATACAGAAACGGTCCCTGCTGACCTGGCCTGGCGGTCCAATCGATGCTGGCCGGCTTCGCTTGTGTACCAACGGGCGCGGAAGGACTGGGTCGGTGGTCGATGCTGCGGTCGTGCGCTGCGCAAGGCTGCAGTGGAGCGGCTGGCGGTGCAGCTGTCAGCCAGCTGGAGTGATCGGTGTCGACCGAACCTGTTCGATGAATTGACGAGTTTCCTCGACGTCGCGCGGACGGTAGACACGCATGCCGTAATAGAACTTCTGCCCCTCGGTCGCGCGGATGACGTTCGGCTTGTTCGCTACGCGGTCGTCGCCGAACCAGATGCTGATGGTGCCGTCGTCGTTGCGGACCAGTTCGCTGTCGGACAGGCCGGGTCGGTCGACGTCGAGCCAGCCCATCCCGTCGTACTTGATCACCGAGAAGTAGCCGTTGCGCTCGTAGTCCAGCGGCGGAACAGCAAAGGTCCACACATCAGCACCGGTGGATGTGGCCACCGACTGGAAGTACTGGGCATCCTCGGGCGGCAGACCACCCCAGCCCAGGCGGGCGCCCAGCAGATGCTGGTAAGGGTCCGTACTGGCTGGGGTACCGAAGCCCTTGGAGAAGTCCGCCTCGGCGGCATGAGTTTCCAGCTCGGCGCCGACCAACTTGCGGGTGTCCTCGTCGAACTCCCGACCTCGGTACGGGTTGGCGGTCGCGGCGGTGATCCGGCGCGCGTCCTGCAACTCGTGAGCGCGGTCGAGCCCGCCGACAGTCGCGGTGCGGCCCGCGACATACACGTGCGTGCCGGCAGACAGGTCGGCGTTGCGCACCGTCAAGGTCTCACCGGGGTAGATGACGCCGACCACGTAGTGGTTCTCGTCGATGATCTCCGCCACCTGGTATTCAGCGGACGGCGCGAGCGAGAAGGTGGCCTCCTCAGTCACGTCGACAACGGCGAAGGAGTAGATCAGGTCCACGTTCGACCGGATCACGACCTGGGTTTCGACGTTCACCGGCACCCTGGAGTGGAAGTACTCGTTGACCGGGGCCTTGGTGAGCTGCTCCCGGAAGTAGTGCGCGGTTTCAGCCTCGACGAAGTTGTCTCGCGTCACGATCTCAGCCACGGGCGTCCCTTCTCGAATCAACAGGTCAACCGCGACGCTAATCGCCCGTGGGAGAGCCACCTTCGCCCGTCGCGGGTGAATTCACTGGCCGCGATGTCCGCCCGACCTGCGTCATCGGCCGAGTAACTGGTAGGGCCCGCATCCCGAGAGAACCAACTGGCGTCAGGGCGTGACCGACGCTTCGCTGAGGATGGTTCAGCACGCTCGGGTGATCCCTCCCCCCATCCGATCGCGACGATGTGCCTGCTCGCCAAGTTCACGTGAGCCGGTCCAGGAACGCACCAGTCTGCCGATCCGCCTTACCGGCACACTTCGTTCAGCCAACGAACAGCCGTGAACAAATGTCAACTTCGATGACGACGATCGTGCCCTGTCGTCGTCACGCTAGGTGTCACGCCGCAGGTCAGAGCGCCGGGAAATGCCGACTACGATGACGATTCACAGTCGTCGTCGTCGTTGGTACCACCCCATGGCTACGACGATGGATCCCGGCGGACCTTCGTTCACGAGGTAACCCGCTGAGCGAGAATGGATCCGACAGTTCTGGCGTACTCTTCGGTCGCGGATCGGGCCTGCGGGTCGACGAGCATGGTCGCGAAACCATGGGGCAGGTTGTCGAACCGCCGCAGCTGGGCGTCGACGCCGAGACCACGCAGCCGCGTGACCAGCGTTTCACCTTGATCACGCAGCACGTCCATACCCGCTGTCGCAACATAGGTACGCGGCATGACCGACAAATCGACGGCGGACAGCACCGCAAACCGCGGATCTGCCTGCGCTTCGGTGGTCGGCGCGTACCACCGCATCGCGCGGCGAACAGAGTCCTCATCGAGCGGGACGGTGAACATCGTCGTCGACCGATAGCGATCCAGCCTCCAGTCCAGCGCCGGGTACAGCAGCGCCACCGCCGCGGGCCGATAGCGGGTATCCGTGGCGAGGGCGAGAGCGACGGCAGCGGCAAGGTTTCCGCCAGCGCTGTCACCGCCGATTCCGATGCGGCCGGCATCGACACCCCACTGTTCGGCGTGGTCGACCGCATAACGGAAGGCCACGCTGACGTCATCGAATGCGGCGGGAAACGGGTGTTCCGGTGCCAGTCGATAGTCCACCGACAACACCGACACCCCGGCACGGTCGGCGAGGAAGCGCAGTGTGTTCTCAAACCCGGCGACACTGCCGACGTGCCAACCTCCGCCGTGCACAAAGACCAGCAGCGACCGTGCCCCACCCTTGGGCTGATACAAGCGGGCCGCCAACGGTCCTGCGGGCCCGGCGATCGTCCACGAGGAGGTGCGTACCGGTCCGGTGCGCACGGTCGTGACCATGCTCATCAGCCAGTCGAGCCTTGCCCGGGTGAACGCTGTCGGTGCACGACGGGCAAGCAGGTCGCGTTTTCCCACCGTGGCAAGCACGTGCAGTCGGGGATTCATCCGCTGGCCATCAAGCGTTGGAGGCCGCACCGGCAGACGATCGGAAACCCTCGGGGACACCGCCAGCACTCTGCCCAGCACACCAGCGACCATCGTTCCGACCTCACCGACTAGGCGAATCAGCATGTCCAATTCCCTCTGTACGGCGACCTGGCAAAGTTGTCCACGGAGTGTAGTCCCCGGCGGACACCGGTCCCGGCCCCCGCCGACACTGGTGTCCCCTGCTCGGGGCAGTGCGCGCCGGTCCGGTCGCCGGAGGGTCGGTCGAGACGTTCGATGCTGGCGCCCGCTGCTCAGGTAGGAGACAGCGCCGCCCGCACGTTGCCGCCCGCAGCCGGCGAGTGCACCAGACAGGACGGCCTTTGGCACCACACCCACCCGCAATCGGGAGGTAAACCGCTCGCCGACCACGATCGCGCACTGTCGTCGCCACACTAGCTGTCACACCGCAGGTCAGAGCACCGGGAAATGCCAACTACGATGACGATTCACACCGCCGCCGCCTTTATGAATCGTCACCACAGTTGGCTAATCGTCACCACAGTTGGCCACTTCGCCAACATAGTTGGCCATTGGTCAGGATGGTTGGCCAAAGCGCAGTCAGGCGCCCCGAAATGCCAACATCGCACCCGCGGAAGGATGCGGATCGATCTCCCAGAAGTCGCATAGCGCTCTGATGGCGAACAGGTTGAGCATCAGGGCCGCGAGTGACCCGCTCGTGATGCCGAGAAGCATCGTTGTCTAGTTTCCTTCCGGAACTCTCCCCCTGCCCGGTGTTTCTCTTTGTCGATGCGACACAATGGATTTCCGTGACGACTGTCGAGGAAGTAGCGCCCGATGTGTTCCGTGGTACCGGGACGGATGTGAACTTCGTGCTCCTGCGGGACGGTGACGCGCTTACCCTGGTCGACGGCGGCTACCCCGGGGATGTCACCGCAGTCGCCAGCGCCATCCGTGCGCTGGGCCGGCGGCCGGAAGATGTCCAGGGCATGCTGCTCACGCACGCGCACGTCGATCACATGGGCGCGATCGTCGCGTTCCACGACCGCTACGGGATCCCGGTGTTCACGGACCCGACCGAGGTCGCACACGCGCGCCGCGAGTACCTCGAGCAGGCCACGGGCAAGGACTTCATCCCGATGCTGCACAAGCACGGCGTGCTGCCGTGGCTGCTGCGCATCGCACGCGCAGGCGCCACCCGATCCGTGTCGGTCAACGCACAGGCCTTCACACTGGGTCATCCTTTGGATCTGCCGGGCGGCCCCGTGCCGGTCGCCACCCACGGTCACACCTCCGGGCACACCGCGTTCCACCTGCCGCAGCACGGCGTCGTCGTCACCGGCGATGCCCTCGTCACCACGCATCCGCTGTCGAAGATCCAGGGACCGCAACTACTCCCACCGGTCTTCGACCACGGAAAGGAAGACACGCTCGGGGCACTCGACCACCTCGCCGCGCTCGACGCCGACACCATCCTCCCCGGCCACGGCCCCGCGCTGTCCATGCCCATCGCGGCGGCCGTCGACGAGGTGCGCGATCACACCCGCTGAGCACGTCCACATCTCGCCCGCTGGTCGACGGGTTCGTAAAGGTGCTGTGGCACAACCGATACGGCGTGGGTGGGGGCTTGCGGCAAGGCCCCGGTGATGCGGAAGAGTCGCTCGTCCCACCAGGTAGGCGAGAGGAATATAGATGTCCAGACTGCTCGATGAGGGGCCGTTCTTCCATGGCACGATCGCGGACCTGCGCGTCGGTGAGTTCCTCACCGCAGGCCGCCCATCGAACTACCGCCCTGAGATCGTGATGAACCACATCTACTTCACTGCCCTCGTCGATGGAGCCGGCCTCGCTGCGCAGATCGCTGCAGAACTCTCGGACAGTGACGCAATTCCGCGAGTTTATTCAGTAGAGCCAACCGGGGAGTTCGACAATGACCCGAACGTCACTGACAAGAAGTTCCCAGGTAACCCCACTCGGTCGTATCGCAGTAGCGCCCCACTGCGCGTCGTCGGAGAGATCACCGAGTGGACGCGACTGACACCCGAACAGCTTCAGACCTGGCGGGAGCGGCTGTCGGCGCTTCGCTCGAGCGAGCGTGGCGAGATCCTCAACTGAGGTGCGTGTAGGGGTACAGGAAGTACATCGACCCGGATCCCACGAAGACGCCCATGCCGGACCTGCTCGACGATGTCAACGAGCCCGACGCGTTGGCTGAAGAGTGGCTCCGCCTGGGTTGGGGCGCCGGAGACGCAGCGAACAATTGCCAACTTTGGTGACAACGATTGCGATCGGTCGTGGTCAGGATAGTTGTCACACCGCAGGTCAAAGCGTCGGCAATTGCCAACTGTGTTGGCGATTCACAACCGCGTGTGAATCGCAAACGTAGTTGACAATTTGCCAAATAGGTGGCACAGCGGTCAACGCTGTTGGCAATTGGACACGCTAGTTGACACACCTCCGGCACGATACGAACCCGTCAGGTCGAACACGAGACCGCGAATCCACATAAGTCAGGAAGCCGCCGCTGGCACCGCCTGAGGTTTGGCGCCGCCCGCCCTTCCCCTTCTGCGAGTCGCGACTTCACTCCTGGCGAGGCGTCTGCACCGACCAGGAGAGCCACACCCACAACGCCGCGGTAATGGCACCGCGGCACTCGACATCACGCCGGCGTCCCGTCGGCGCGATGGCCGATATCGGCCTGCAGCCCGTCGTCTCTACTGCGTTGCGGGGACCCCTGGGCTCCACCAGTCGAAGCGTTCAAACCAGCGGTGCAGTCATCGTGAGTGCATTGGTGCGCGTAGGAGCCCGACGAGCATCTCCACGATCTGCGGCTGCGTAGGCCCGAATCGGTCGGCGCCCTCGTGTGCACGCTCGAAGTCGGCCAGGAGCGCGAACAGCGTGGTCGCCATCGATGAGATGCGGCTGATCCGCTCCCGCCGCGTGCCCTCAGGGAGGAGTTCGGCCAGCGTGTTCGTGATCATCGACCAGGTGGTGTCTTCACCGGCCGGCCACCCTTTTACCTGGGTGCGCATGACCTCCAGGAACCGGAAGTAGTGGGTGCTTCCCTGCTCGACCGATGTATCGACGAGGGAAGCCACCAGCACTTCTACGAGCGCATGGGTGTCGCTGCGGTCGACACCGACCAGAAGCCGGGCGCCTGAGGCCTCCACCGACTGCAGCCGCCGTCGCACGATCGCCGCGATCAGGCCTTGGCGATCGCCGAAGTGGTACTGCACCGCGGAGTTGTTTCGCTGGCCCGCGGCGATCGCGATCTCGCGCAGGGGGACATCGGCGCCGCGATCGGCGAACATTCGTTCGCCAGCGCGCAGCAATGCGTCGACGGTCATGGATAGAGAACTTACCCTTGACGGATTTAAGCACACGCGCTTAAATCCGGGTATGGACTATCGCGACATAGACACCGGCCAGCCGATCGACCGCTACGCGCGCGGCTGGCACTGCGTGGGGCTCGCCGACACGTTTCGGGACGGCCGGCCGCATGGCCTTGATGCATTCGGGACCCGGCTCGTGGTCTTCGCCGAAGCCGGCGGCGAGCTTCGGGCGCTCGACGCGTACTGCCGACACATGGGTGCCGACCTGTCGGGCGGGATGATCAAAGACGATGCGATCGCCTGTCCGTTCCACGACTGGCGCTGGGATGGGCTCACTGGTCGTTGCACGGGCGTTCCCTATGCACGCCGGGTGCCCCGGCTGGCCAGAACCCGCAGGTGGCCTACGGCCGAGTGCAATGGTCAGTTGCTGATCTGGCACGACCCCGAAGGGTCCGATGCATCAACGGATCTGCTGCCCCCAACGATCGACGGCATCGAATCGGGGGCATGGACTGATTGGGTGTGGAACTCGGAACGGATCGAGGGCTCGCACTGCCGGGAGATCATCGACAACACCGTCGACATGGCGCACTTCTTCTACATCCACCACGCCTATCCGACCTACTTCAAGAACGTGCTCGACGGGCACTGCGCATCGCAGTTCATGCATTCGAAGGCCCGCCCGGACGTGTTCGGCACTGGCAAACACTCCTCGGATGATGCGCATCTACGTTCGGAGGCAACCTATTTCGGCCCTGCCTACATGGTGAACCTCATCCACAATCACGTCGCACCGGACTCGGTGATCGAGGTCGCGCTGATCAATTCGCACTATCCGATCTCGTCCGAGTCCTTCATGTTGCAGTGGGGAATTGCGGTGCAGAAGCTGCCGGGTCTCACCGACGAGCAGAACGACCGGATGGCGCGAGCGTTCTCGGGCAACTTCAGCCGGGGCTTCCTCGAGGACATCGAGGTGTGGCGGTCAAAGACGAGGATCGAGAACCCCCTGCTCACCGAAGAGGACGGCCCGGTCTACCAGCTGCGGCGGTGGTATCGGCAGTTCTATGTCGACGTCGGCGACGTGTCCCCAGAGATGACCACGCGCTACGAGTACGAGATCGACACCGCGCGCGCCAACGACGTGTGGCAGGCCGAGGTGGCGCGAAACCTGGCCGCCCAGAACGCAGGATAGGGCGCCGACAAGTCCTCACCGGCTGTAGGGCGCGAAAACGCCGGGCGGGTCGCGGCGACGACTCCTCGCGCAGGTCTGCTCTCACTCGTCAGGAGCACGCTTTTTCCCTACCGGCCGTGACCCTGACGCGGATCCAGCTGGTGGACCCGCCACCGACCGAACAAATGCCAACTTCGATGACCACGATCGCGCTCCGCCGTCGCCACGCTATTTGGCACACCACAGATCAGGGCTCCGGGAATTGCCAACACCGTTGGCGGTTCACAGGCGGCGCCGCAACTGTGAATCGTCAGGCTAGTTGGCAGATTTCAAGTGTGTGGCCGAGCGCGCGCGGTGGTTGTCCCGCTGCCGGTTTGCAGTCGGGGAGCGCCGTTCGCAGCGGAGTCGACGGAGGGGCCGGCGGCAGGCTCGGCGCCGTCTCCTGGTGTTACGGTGAGCCCGTGTTTGACTTTGCCAGCCTCGACGCGGCGATCCTCATTACGCTCCGCGCGTGCGTCGCGGAACTCCGCGATGCCGACGACTCGCTCGCGATGGTGGCCTGCGGCATGGTCGAAGACCTCACCGGCTTCTTCGTTGCCGGGGCCGGTGCGACCTGGGCCGCTGGGCTCGAGGGGTCGAGCGCAGACAAGGCGCAGTGGGCCTGGAGTCCGCCGGAGTGGCCGCTCAGCGCTGAAGACCCGGACGATGCCGCGCCAGGGCGGGTAACGAGCGCAATCTGGGCGCTCTCTGGCACCCAGGCACTGATCGGCGGTACGGGGAAAGAGCTCGAGGCAGGTGCCTATGATTCCCTCCGGCTGCAATACGAGAGCCGGATCGTGCGTGCGATCCAGCGGATGCAGGCGGATGGCGAGTTTCGCGATGCCGCGGGGAATGACGTGTGGATCTGGCTGCACTCCGCGGACGACGCTGATCCCGAGCTCGACGCGCGCAGCTTTGCCGCCCTGCAGGGCCCCGAACTCGCCCGCGATTTCGGTGACCGTTTCGGCGCCGGGGGCGATCGGCTGCTCGCGCGTGTCGCGGCCCGCGAGGCGTAGCGCAGCACTGAAGGCGTCGTCCCGGTGACCTGTGCGCTCAGGACCCGCTCACGTTGGCGGAGTCGCGCCACCTGCACCGCCGAGTACGACACCAGCCAAGGAATGGTCGCTGAGGGGGGGGCCACGGATCACGTGTCCGCGGCGAACACCGAACCACGAACAAGCCTGTGAACTCCACCCCCGGTCAGGGGCGCGGGACGGCCGCCGGCCGGTAGTCGGAGAACAACTGGCGGTGGATCGCGTCGGTCATGTTCGGGCTGTCGGTCACCGCGGGCCGCGGAAACCGTGGGCCCCGCGGGTCGCGTCGTTCATCTCGGAATGGTCGGCTGCTGCGGTAGTCCATGCGGGAGTAGCCCGTTCCGCTCAGTGAATGATTCCGTCATTGGCGCCCGGGTCGATGATGCCGTCCCACAGCTCCGGATCTGTCTCGACGACGATGCCTCGGCCGGCCGCGGCGCCGAGCATGGCGGCCATCGCGCCCTGCCGGGTGGTGTCGCCGGCGGTGGCGTAGCCGCCGGGCGGGGCGACCTCGACGCCCGCGGCGATCGACGCGAGGTGCTGTGCGCCCGTGACGAGTTCGGGGTCTCCTGCGGAGAGGCACCTGACCAGGAGACCGCGCGGTTCTCCCCGGGCAGGCTCGCGGGCAGGGGGCGTGCGGCTATCGAGTCCGGTCTGAGCACGGCTGCTTTACGTACCTGGCCGCGAACGCGGCAATCATGTCCAGTTCGATCGGCCAGGCGTAGGCGTCGATCGTCGGCGAATTTGTTCCGAATCCTGCCATCACACCTGCGAGGTGGAGCCGCCAGCCGACACTGAACATGATTTGACCAACGAACAACTGTGAACAAATGCCAACTTCGATGACTACCATCGGGCTCTGCCGTCGTCAGGCCGGTTGTCACACCGCAGATCAGAGCGCCGGGAAATGACAACTACGATGACGATTCACAACCACCGCCCGTGCATGCGTTGTGAAGGGCAAGTGTCGCCGTATCCGGCCGCGTGTCCATCCACCGCGCGCTGCCCCGCCATTCCACTTGCCCCGCATGGTGGTGCCGGCGGCACTTTGACGGCAGGCTTCCAGCTGGGGTTCAGTCGCCCCGAGTACTTTTGATCCATGGGCAGCGATTCCATCGAAGCACTTCCGGTTGGTCTGGCGTTTTCGCGAAGGGCCAAGGCTCTCGCGATCATCGACGCGATCCTGTGCCCGGAGTGGGAACACCGCTACTACTCGTTCGACTCGGAATGGGGTTCCGGACAGTCGATGGCCTCGGCCCGGAACGGTGAAGGCGCCGAGTATTTCGCCCTGATCTCGGATGATGCCATCGGATTCAAGTCCTACGAACCCCAAAGTCCGGCGGTGTCGCCACCTTCCGCCGGCTGGGCCGCCAATACACCCGCGATCACAGGGCTCGAGGACTTCTGGGCCGAACCGGCGTTCTCCATGGATCGTATCTCGTGGTTGGCGACGTGCGACGCGGGCATCTGGCAGCTGCTCGCAGGTGAACTGCGGATTCCTGACCTGGCAGAAGCGCTGACCCGCGACGCAGCTCAGCACGCCAGCTGGGCAGCCACCTATTATGAGCTAAATCCGAGCACTGAGCAGGTTGAGGCGATGAGGCATCTCTTTGATGGCGAACCGTTGACCGGCCAAATTGTGGCCGCACTGAACCCGTCCGCGAGCATCATCAACCTCACCGACGACATCGCGGAGATCGGTTGGCCAACCGCGGTATAGCCGTTGCCGTCGTAACGCGGCCAGGGCGTGCCTCCCAACCGTCTCAACCAGATTTCGGCGCTACTCGTCCGTATCGTGTGCTCGTGACTTTCGTAATCGCACAGATCACCGAAGAAGACGGTGATCTCACGCTCATCGCCGACACAAAGGTGACGGTTGAACACGACGAGCGAGCAAGTCGCCAGACCGACACGCGCCCGTGTCAGAAGGTGGTGATCCTCGATGACGACCTAGTCGCTGGGTTCGCTGGAGACACCCCCGCTGCCGCACTGCGTCACCTGGTCGGGCTGCGCGGTATGTCAACCGACGAGGTCATCGTTGATTTGGTGGCGTACACCGCTGAGCTCAGCGCGATCCGCGGAGTCTCAAAGTCGTTCGTGATCGCCAAGAGAGCGCCCGATCCGCAGCTCTGGACGGTTTGCAATGGTGTCGCAGAGGATCACACCGCGATTGGAACGGCATGGGTGGGCGACCGGGACGCGCACCGTGCCTACACCCGGCGCTCCATGGAGTGGCCGCCTGACTCCGCCAAAATCGATCGATTCCAGTCATCGGTCACGGCTGTTATCGACAGTGGTGAAATCCCGACAGTCGGTGGCTATACGGTCCGCGCCGCAGGAACGGCCTCGTCCCCTTTCCGGTTCATCGTCGACTTCGGGTTCACCGGGCCGTGGTCCACAGAGCTCTCCGTCACCCAAGACGACGGAGAAACGACGTCGCTGTGGTGGACTGTGCCTCCAGGTGGCGATACCACCGAACACATTCGCATCTCCATTCCGGGTGAGGGCAGCACCTTCAGTGCCCTGGCTCACTATGTTCCGGAGTGCGATGTCGCGTTGCTTCATCCTCACGAGAACCCGCATTCGGAGCCGATTGAGCTGCATGTTCGTTCGATCCACGAATTGCTGGACTTCGCAGCCACCGAGCACGGGCAGCGCTTGCAGATGCCGACCGACTACATGACGAGCAACGGCGACGGCCTGCTGCTGTCGGCCGGTGGTGACCCCTGCTTGGACTGGGATCTTTGACGTAAAAGTGGAGCAGGTCTGCGGTGGGGCTAATCCAGCGAGCACCGCGGACCTGCGCGGCGCGGACCTGTCCGGCGCGAACCTGGTCGAGGTTCTGGGGGGTCGCTTGCGCGCGGCGCCCGCGGTTGTCCGGCTTGATCGACAACCAGGGTGGCCGATGGGGTGTCGGTGTGGTCCACGCGCACATTGGTGGCTTGGCCGTCGCGGCTGCGGACGGCCGCGGTGACTGTGTGGGTGCCGATGTCGAGCACAAGGACCGTGCGGGGCATAGGGGGCGATCGTGGCCCGAGGGTTCTCTACCGGAGGCCTGCACGGTGCGATGCCAGCACGCCCGGTCGTGCCTGGCACTGGCACTGGCACTAGTGCCTGCGAAGTGCTAAACCGAGAGGAGCACAGCCGAGCCGACATCCCACCACGGTGGCGGGGTGCGGCCCACCAACCTGTAGGAGGTGGTTGCTGTGCCACTTCGATTCGATCCATTCCGCGATTTCGACCGGCTCAGCGAGCAGATGCTCGGGGCGGCGGCCGGATCCGCCCGGGCCCCACGGTTCATGCCGATGGACCTATACAGGTCCGGCGATCACTACGTCCTGCACGCCGACCTTCCCGGCGTGGATCCCGGTTCCGTCGAGGTCAGTGTCGATGGCGGCATCCTCACCGTGAAGGCCCAGCGCAGCGAGCGCACCGAACACGACGTGCAGTGGTTGGCCTCCGAACGCTTCACTGGGGGTTACATGCGTCAGCTGTCTCTCGGCGACGGAATTGACTCCGAGCACATCGCCGCGACCTATCAGAACGGGGTGCTCACCGTCACCCTCCCTGTGGTAGAGAAGGCCAAGCCCAGGCGTATCGAGATCACCCCAGGCGCCAGCGACGAAAAGAAGATCATCGCGCCCGCCGACGCACCCGAGCAGGCCACCACGACCTAACTTCGTCCCCAGACGGGGTCAACCTTGCCCAGACGATCGACACGGGTCGGCGGCGGTGGGCGTGGGCTCCGCAACGGCATCCTCCGTACCTCCTGCGAGGTCAGGTGTCAGCGCTTCGACAGGGCCGTATCACCGGGTGCTGGAGGAGCGACAGCGCTGACATGGGGTGCCGGCACAGGAGGTGGAGCGACGAGGGGTGCAATCTGCACCTGCGGTGCCGATGTGGGCACCGGGACCAGCATCTGCGGCATCGGATCGCGAGTCGTGGTCGCTGCCGCAGGAGCGGTCAGGGGTCGTGAAGACTTCAGCCACTGACTCCAAGCGCGGCCGATGCAATCACTCGACCAATCACCGGTGAATTCCCCATCGAATCCATACCGACCGGTATATCTTCGGCAGGCTGCGAGCCGTTGCATACGGCCAGGCAACCAAGGCTGCTGCACCCACGGACCGCCGATCGACCGAACAAATGCCAACTTCGACGGCGACGATCGCACTCCCCCGTGGCCACGCTAGTTGTCACACCGCAGGTCAGGTCTCCGAGAGTTGCCAACTTCGTTGGCGATTGACAGCCCCGGAAACGGCCGCCACCGTTCGCATGACGAACGGTCACGATGGTTGGCGGATGGTCAGGTAGTTGACCGATTTCCCCGAGCGGAGTTGTTCCTTCGCGGCGGTCGCCAGGATCGCCCCACCCGCCGTCGCACGGCGCGCCCTGCGACAGGGCAAGTCTCACGGCGCGACCACTTGGACGGACGCCATTGCAGGCATCAAAGTGCCCGGCTGTGTCAGTCTCGCCGCGGCGGCAGTAGCAGCGACGGGCCGTAGACCTAGCCTGAGTCAATGAAGATCGACCGGATTCCCGACGGAGCTCAGGACCCCCGCACCAGCGTCTTGACGCGCGCACGACTGAGTGACGTTCAGGACGTCGATGACATTCTGACGCTGGTGTCTGCAGAACGAGCCGCAAATCTCGACTCCCGAATCTTCATTACCCTCGACGATCTCGCCCAAGCTTCGTACACGAGCATGCACGCCGGCGAGGCCGATGAACTCGAAGTTGCGACAGACGATCTCGACTTTCTGAACGACCCAGGCGCTCAACGGCGCTTCGAGCTCCGGCAGGTCGCTCATGCTGCGGCTCAGCTCGGCAGGAGCGAACTCGTACCGAGCTGGGACGAACTGCACGGCACTCGAGAATGCCCTCCCGACTGGATTGACCGGATGGCCGCCGTCAACGACGACCCGTCCACCATTCTCGACGACGAGATCCACGTTCTCCACGTGCCGGTCCGCGACAGCCTGGCGGCAATCGCCGGCTTCCCGAACGGGTACTTCAGCGTCGACTGGGACACGTTCCAGAACTACACCGTCACTCGTCATCTCGCCGACGCCTACGGCTATCGCCCACTTGGTATCRGTGCGTCCTGGATTGGATTCGAACGGGATACGCCGTTGTCCCTGCTGAAGGCGAACGAGCTCATCGAGGAGCTGAAGCCCATCTACCGCAGTATTGACGCGCCCGGGTGGACTCGCCTCGAGGACGCCCTGACTCGCAGGCGGACGCTCTTCCTCGGCTACACCGAGAACTTCGCCGACTGAGAAAGCGGTGGGTCTCGTCCAGCTCCGGGGTCCGTGGCGGTCGACCCCGCAGCGCTCATTGCTACCCGTCTTGCATGCGTGTCGGGGTCGGGTGGGCTTTGCCGGACGGGCTGCTGGTTTCACTCGCAGGCCGTGAACCCGTTGGCGAGTCGGCGATTCACACCGCCTGTAACCGGCCGGCGTGATTGGCAATTTGCCAGGTAGTTCGCACAGCGGCCAACGCAGTTGGCAATTGGACACGCAAGTGGACACAGGCCGATCGCGAACCGGCCGGCGGCAGAGCGCGACCCGAGTGGTCCGCACACCTCGGCAAGCTGCCCGACGGCGGGCCCGAGGGCGCCCGCTCGCCGTGCACAATGGCGAGAGTGACGTTGGAAGAAACTCAGGAACCGGGGTGCGGCGAGGATTTCGCCACCCTCGCCGTGCATGTGAAGGACTACCGCGCCGGTGGCTACGACGTCGACACCGTCACCGAGTCGGTGTGCGCGGAATGCGGCGGACGAGCCTTCGAGATAGGCGTGGACGACGAGGCGGGTTGCGCCGAACGGCTGTGTGTGGCCTGCGGCGACGCCGTCCTGATCGCCGACAGCGTGGACCACTGGCCCGAGGCCGAACCGGTCCAGTGTGAATGCCCTTGCGGCGGCGAGGAGTTCGCCATCGCCGTCGGCTTCGCCCCGGTCGACGACGGGAGCGACGACGTGCGCTGGGTGAGCATCGGGCTGCGGTGTCTGCGAGACGGGACGCTCGGCGTGTACACGGACTGGAAGATCGACTACAGCCCTTCGGGCCATCTGCGAGGCATGGCGTAGGAGATCAGGGTCAACTCTCGGCCCAAAGCTGTGGCGGTGCTCTATTCGGGAGTGCCGTAGGTCATTCTCATTGTCTCGGGCTTGTTGACGAGGGCCATCAGATGGGTGAACGCATCTGTGCCGGCAACCTTGCCCATCGAGGTCTGCGCGGTGGTGAGCGTGTCCCACCGGTAGTCGAGAATCCATCCGTCATCGACATCTGCCGCGCGGTACAGGTGGCATGACTGGAATCCGCCGATATCGCGCAGTTCGTGATCGAGCGCTGCCAGCGCGTGCTCGAGTTCCCGGAGTTCGACGTTCGGGTGGGTGGTGAACTCGATGATCTCGATAACAGACATCAGCATCCTTATCTGAATCGTTTGTATGGGTCTAGATGGATCGGAGTGCTCGAGTGGCGATGCGCTCAGTGGCGGCCCCCGTTCCGGCGTGGAGCCATTGCTCGCAGAGAGCCCGAGCCCAGTCCGGGTTGGTCTTCGCAGCGTCGTTGATCCAGTTCGCTACCGAGTCCTGCACGTACCGGGAGGGGTCGGCGCGGAGCGGCTCCAGGATGGGCAGGCCCCGGTCGGGATTCTCTTTCAGCTCGGGGATGTGCGTAGCCCATACCCCGCGAGGCCGTAGCGCTTCGCTCGCGAACCGCCGTATGCGCTCGGAGCCGTCCCCGGCCCATCCGGAGAGGAGCCGAATGCTCGTGTTCAAATCGGCTGCCAGCGCCGGGCGCACGGCCATCCACGCCCACTCGCGTACCGCGAAATGAGGGTCGTCGGCCAACGGACGTATCGCCTCCAGCAGACCCCCAACGTGGGGACCGGTTGTGCCGGCAATCATGAAACACACCCAGCCGCGGACCGTATCCGACGGGTGTGTCGCGAGCACTACCCGGCCTTCGACGTCCAAGTAGTGGCCGAGCGCGGCACCGATGCGCTGCATCCGTTTGAGGATGCCCAACAACTGCGCCTCCGCGACGGCGGCACGCAGGTCATCGTCCGCGTCGGAGATGACGCTGTGGAGCAGGGTTGCATGATCGACGGCCAAGGCATCGGCGAGCGTGCGCGATGCCACCCGCCCCTGGCTCAGCGCTGTCAGGTGGTCGGCGTCGATACTGGCGCGACGCCGCACCCCGCGCCCGCTCACCCTTCGTCACCGCCACGGAGGTTGCGTTGGATCGCGATCATCGTGCGGGCCGCAACCTGACGATCGTCGGCGCTGATCCCTCCGCCGAGGTGATACAGCCAGTCCGCATAGATCGGGGTGAGGGTGGCGACGAGCTGTTCGCCCGGCGCGGTGACATGGAGCGTGAGCGAGCGCCGATCGCCCGCCTTCCCGTCCCTCTCGACCAGCCCTCGGCGTTCGAGGCCATCGAGCAGGCCGGTGACTGTTGCCCGTGTGACATCGAGACGATCCGCGAGCGAGCCAGGGGTAATCCCCGGCTCCGCGCTGACCGCCAGCAGCGCGGCAAGTCGCCCCTCCGACAGGTCATGGCCGGCGAGCAGCTCCGCGCACGCCGCATCGATCCGACGCGCCGTCGTCAGCAGCGTCATCATCAGCCGCGCCAACTCGTCCTCGCCGATCCGAGACAGCAACAGCTCTTCCTTCACGCCCACCCAAGTATTCATTAGCCACCATACTATCAGGTGGCTAACTTCCTCCTCGCCGGCGGAGCCAACCGATGACCGCCAACACCATTGCGGACTGGATGAACCCAGTGATCATGGGGCTGGGCTGGCTTCCATGCTCCAACCGCATACCCCTACACGGCTACGTTCAGCTCCTGCCCTGAACAGTTGCCAACTGCATTGACCACGATCGCACTCGATCGTCGCCCACGATGGTTGTCACACCGCAGGTCCGTGCCTCGGGAACTGCCAACAGCGTTGACGATTCACACCGCCTGTAACCAGCCGGCGTGATTGGCAATTTGCCCGGGCGGGACCGATCGAATCGGGCCGGGTGTCACATTTCCGTCGCGGTGGGTGTCTCTACGTGTGTGATCGAGGTCGGCGAGAGGGCAGGGAGGTTGTGGCGATGGCGCATGGCCACAGCAGGACTTGCATCACTCACACGAATGCCAGGACACGACATGGATACGACATCGGCAGGAGAATCATCGTGAAGGCACTGATCGTGTGCACATCCGTCTCGCACGGCAACACCAGAAAGATCGCCGAAGTCATGGGCGGAGTGCTGTCGGCGCCGGTCATGGCTCCCGAGCAGGTCGATCCAGCCGCGTTGGCAGGCTACGACCTGGTGGGATTCGGGTCCGGGATCTTCCAGATGTCGTTCCACCCACAGCTCCGAGACTTCGTCAGGGCCCTCCCGCCGCAGCCTGCAACCGCGGCGTTCCTGTTCTCCACCAGCGGCCTCCCCGAACCTCCGCTGCGGCGCTACAACCGTTCTCTCGAACGACTACTCGAGCAGAAGGGGCTCGAGGTGGTCGACACGTTCTCCTGCCGGGCGTTCGACACCTACCTGCCGTTCAAGCTCGTCGGCGGCATCAGAAAGGGACGACCAGACATCAACGATCTGCGGGCAGCGCGTAAATTCGCCGAGCACCTACGCTCGCAGGCAGTCCCTGCGTCCTGAGCGGTCCGATGCCAGATCACGATCACGCCATCCAACGCACCGCCGGGGTGAGTCCCCTGGAGTGATGCGAATCTGGAGCGGCCCACCGCCGGCACTGGCTGGGGGTGTGCCGCTCACTCGGCCCGGTCCATCACTTTCAGTTGAAGGTCACAGTCAGCCGTTTCTGAGACGCTCCCTCGCGCCTGGCGATTCACACCGACCCCACCGACCGACCGCTAATTTGGCTTGTCAGCACTGGTATTGAAAGCAAGAAAGTTACACAATAGGGACGTGGGCGCAGACGGACCCCGCGCTGCATCGGTCTCCGCGAGGACTAAAAGACGGTACGACTCGACGCTTCGACGACGTCAGGCCGAGGAGACCCGGCGCAGGATTCTCGATGCCGCCACCGCCCTGTTCGGTAAGCGCGGTTGGTCCGCCGGGATGCGCGACATCGCAAGCGCGGCGGGTGTGTCATTCGAGACGGTGTACGCCAACTTCGGTTCCAAGCCGGGACTGCTGAACCAGGTCCTCGACATGGCGGTGGTCGGCGACGATCAGCCCGTGGCCTTGATGGACCGCCCGGAGTTCGCCGCACTTGCCCACGGGACACACCGGAAACGTGCCGCGGCGGCCGCGGCGTTGGTCACCGGCATAAATGGACGCACCATGGGGCTGATGGGGGCGTTGCGTGAGGCGTCGGCCGTGGAGCCGGCACTCGCGTCAAGGCTGGAGGACGAGCGGCGGCGCCAGCGCATGACTGTGCAGGTGGCCGGGGCGTTGATAACGGGCCGTGACCTGAGCTCCACCGAGAGCGATGGGCTATGGGCCGTGATCACGGTGGAAGTCTACGAGCTCCTGACCGGCAGCGCCGGTTGGAACCCTGGACAGTACGAGGATTGGCTTGCCGGAGCCATCACCAGGCTTCTGGCACTGGAAGAGTGAAAGGAGAGGGCCATGGAGACCAACCTGCATGAGCCCGCCGACACACGAAGCATGGGGATCGTCCACAGCGCGCTGCGCCGGGACCTGGAACGAACCCGGATGGTACTCGAGATCCAGCCGTACCCGGACGGGAGACGTCGCCGCAAGCTCGCCGCGCACATGCTCTGGATGATGCGCTTCCTGCACATTCACCACACCGGTGAAGATGTCGGACTGTGGCCGCTGATCCGGTCCAGAAACCCGTCGGCGGGTGCGCTGCTCGACCGGATGGACGCAGACCACAAACGGATTGCCCCGGCGGTCGCCGCCGTGGAAGAGGCCGCACACGCCTACCGTGACGAGGGGTCCGCACGCGAACAGTTGCTCGTCGCGCTGGCCGGATTGGGCGACGTCCTGCTGCCGCACCTGCGGCGTGAAGAGCTCGAGATGATGCCGGTCGTCGCGGCCACCATCACCACCGCCGAGTACCTCGCCGTCGAGCACGAGCACTTCGTCAAACCGAAGAGCTTCGCCGAACTCGGCGCTGAAGGACACTGGGTCATCGACGGGCTCGAACCGGATGGCCGCGAGGTGATCTTGCGCGTGGTCCCGGCCGTGCCGCGCTTCGTCCTCCTCCACGGCTTTGCCCGGAGCTACCGCCGTAAGGCCGCCCTGCTGTGGCGTGACGGGCCGGCGGCTGCGGTGCCGTCGCTCAACCTGTCACTCATGGAGGACCGTCCCCGGTAAATGCACTGGGGCACGGACGCGGGAGGCGCTCGCTGACGTGGCGGCCCGAGTCCGACGACGCCTTCACGCGGGTCGTCGAGAAGTGCGGCGCCTCGGCTGGGGCCGGCTGGCGAACACCCACAGGCCCAGGCCAAATTCTGTGCGGTTTGGGAGTCCGCGTGCCTAGAGTCTGCGTATGGACCGCTATGTCAGGCAGGAGCCAATCCCGGATCCCCGTCCTGGACAGCCGGAGGTTCGTTCTCGGTTCTGGTGGATCCGGGCAGTTCTAGGTTTCCTTCGCCCTGGAAACTTGCTCCGCGACCGGGCCGCCAGCAGGTACTCATCGGTGGCCCCTCGTCATCCTGATGGGACGCGTACCAAGATAATCCCGTTCAACGGCGGCGGCTGGGGACGGTAGGCGGTTCTGACGTCTCAGGCTCTGACTTCCAGCGCTGGGTGGCGCGGTCCTGATGGTTGAACCTGGCACGGCATGGCGATACTCAGGGGGAATCACCGGATGCGCAAGGCGCTCGGACTGCTCGGCATCGGCGTCGGCCTCGTCGTCTACGTCGCTGCATTCTTCGTTATCGCCCCGATCGAGGTATGTGCGTCGCAGCCGATCCCGCCATCCGTCCTGGCCGGTGCCGACAGCGTGGTGGCCTCTCCCGCGATCTTCCGCAAAGCCTGGGTCGTCATCGTCGCCTCGCGCTGCGAACTGAGCTTCCCCGCTACCGGCACCCACACCTCGACTCTCGTCATCGAATGGGGCCCGTCAGCACTCGCCATCGCCGGCCTGATCGCCGCCGCATCATCGCTGTGGGTCTGGCTCGGCGACCGCGCCAAAGAGTCCGAAGTAGTGTGACCCACACCCAGTTGTCACACCGCAGGTCAAGGCGGCCGCGTTTGCCAACATCGTTGGCGAGTCACAGCGCGCGCCGCTGTGAACGGTCACCGCATTTGGCGGATGGTTCTCAGATCCGTCGCAGCGGCCCGAGTGAACGTTGACCGAGGCCCGGCGCGAATCAGGGTCGCTGAGCTCCGACGGTCCGGCATAAGCCCCATGTCCGAGAATCGAACGACGGTCCGATTTTCGGGCAGCTCAACATGTCGGTCGGGTCTCACAACTCTCCGGCGGGGTTGCCTACAGGGCGGCTACGCCCCGCAGGTAGGCGGTGAGGATGGATTCCGGGGAGGTCGTCTCCTGGATGATCGTTCGCCGGAACACCAGGGAATCCGTGAGGGAGATCAACTCCTCGACCCGTTTGTCGGAATTGGGAAGACCTGCCCTGGCGAGGAGCGACGCTGTCACTTCTCGGGTTATGGCGTGGACTTCGGACTGCGTCGTCAGCTTTCCTCGAAGCAGCGGTTCGTCATCGAGTTCGAGGACGAGTGCGTAGCGGGCCCTCATGTCGTCGCGGCGGTCCGCGAGTGTCTCGACGAGTGCGGTGATCACGCCCACAAGCTCAGCGATGCTCAGTTGGCGCTCACTCTGGGACGTTGCGTTCAGAGAGTTTGCAGCTTGCCTGGCATCGGCTATCGCGCGTTCGGCGAGTGTGTTGACGATGAGTTCGAGCAGCGCGAGCCGGGTTCTTGCATGGTGTGAGGTCGACCCCTGTGGGATTCCGGCTTCTTTGTCGACGCCTCGGTGTGTGAGCGCGCGAACTCCGTCACGGGCAATGACGCGAATGGCGCTGTTGGCGATCAGCTCTCGGCGTTCACGGCCACCGGTCGTTCGTGTAGACACGATCCGATGCTACAGGTGTAGCGTGCTAGACACTCCTCCGCTACAGGTGTAGCGGAGATGGCGGTGCGCAGATACGAGGTATTCGAGCGCGCCAGACCTACCGCGCGACGTGAGGAAGATGGTCCGGACAAGGAGGGCGCCCAATGCTGATCGATTTCGTTCCCGACGAGACTCTGTACCCGTTCGAGTCGCGCTGGTTCGACTCGTCTGCCGGTCGGATTCACTACATCGACGAGGGGGCGGGACCACCGATTCTGTTCTGCCACGGGTCCCCGACGTGGAGTTTCCTCTACCGCAACATCGTGAATGTCCTGCGCGACCGGTACCGGTGCATTGCGGTGGACTACCTGGGCTTCGGATTGTCCGAACGGCCGGCGAATTTCGGATACAGAATCGCCGGGCACACGATGGTCCTGGGTGAACTGGTCGACCACCTTCAGCTGGACGGCTTTGTCCTGATGGGGCAGGACTGGGGTGGACCTATCGGACTGAGCGTGGCAACCGAGCGGGCGGATCGAGTCAGGGGGATCGTGCTGGGCAACACGGCGTTCTGGCCGATCGAGCCACTGGCAAATCGGGCATTCAGCGTGATCATGGGCAGCCGACCCATACAACGCCGCATACTCGAGCAAAACCTCCTTGTGGAGCGCGTCCTGCTCGGGGAACTTGGCCGCACGCTGACCGAGGCAGAAGCCGACCACTACCGCATGGTGCAACCCACAGCGGAAGCGCGGCGTGGACTTGCGGTCATGCCCAAGGAAATTCGTGCCGCACGCCCACAGTTGGCGCAACTCGCCCAGGACGTGCCCGCGCTACTGGGACACAAGCCGACTCTGGCGGTGTGGGGGATGCGGGACATGGTGTTCCGTCCGAAAGCGTGTATCCCGCGGCTACATGACGCATTCGCCGATCTCGACGTCGTCGAGCTACCCCATGCACGGCACTTCATCCAGGAGCACGCACCTGGTGAAATCATCTCGGCCATCGCGAATCGGTTCCCGTGAGTCATCGTGGTGGTGGCCGGCTGCTGCGTGCAGTCGCCCGCAAATGCCGTGTGCCGGTGCCGGCAGTCAGCGCACCGATGTCACTGGCGCGCCAGCCACTCCGACAGTCGTGTCTGCGCCAGCTCCGCATCACGGCCGGGCAGCAGGCTCTCGGGCCCGAGCACGGCCCCGAAGTACCGCGCCCGGGGATCGGTGACCACCGTGCGCGGATCGGAACGCGCGGCCAGTACCGTGCCGATCCACTGGTCCATGCCGAACACTTCCGGACCCGCGGCCTCGACGGTGCCGTTCAGCGGAGTGCCCACCGCCGTGCGACCCACGACCGATGACACCTCGTCCGCGGCAATGGGTTGCACACCTGCACCGGGGAGCCGCACCTCGCCGTCGACGGTCGCGGAATCGGCTATGCCACCGGCGAATTCGAAAAACTGCGTCGCGTGCACCAGCGAGTAGGGCAGGCCCGATCCCTTGATCAGTTCCTCCTGCGCCGCCTTCGCCCGCAGGTACCCGGACTCCGGCAACCGATCCGCACCGACCACCGACAAGGCGACGTAGTGTCCGACGCCGGCCGCGGCGGCGGCCTCGAGCAGGTTCGTGGTGGAGGTCCGGAAGAAGTTCATGACGTCGTCGTCGGCGAACGACGGCGAATTGGAGACATCGACCACCACGTTCGCATCCTGGAGCACCTCCCCCACTCCCTCACCGGTGAGCGTGTTCACGCCCGTGCTGGGTGCGGCCGGAACCGCTTGGTGGCCAGCCTCATTCAGGCGAGCGACGAGCGTCGAGCCGATCAGCCCGGTGCCGCCGATGACGACGATCTTCATGCTCAATTCCTTCCGTCGGCGCATTACTTCGGGACCGGCGAGGGGCCCTGCGAACACGATGGGGCAACCGGCCATTTCGTGACGGCGCCGCTGTTCGGATGCGCGCAACCCGCGTGAGAAGGATTGCTCTCGACCGCACCCGTTCCCGCCGCGTGACTGGCGCAATTGGCGCAACTGCACGGAATCTCGCCATCCTACCTCCGCCCAAACAGCCAGGGATACCGTCGCGCGCGGCCCTGGTGCATCCGGTGCAGGTCAAGGCGGTGACTGAGGTTCCTCCTCGGACTGTTCCCCGGACCACACCGACGTCGATCGCGCGGAGGTCAACAACCTGGCTGCGGAGCACCCGGAGAAGCTCCGGGAGTTGGTCAACGTCTGGTTCGCGAAAGCCGGCGCGAACGGGGCCTTCTCGACGGACGATCGATCAGCAGTCGAGATCCTGAACACGGCCCGACCCCAGCTCTCCGCGCTGCGCGATCGGTACGCGTACTACCCCCGCAAGGGACTGCCCGGGTCGCGTGGATCCCACCGCGGCCCCGCGGGGTGGGCGAGTGTGCGGCCGCCCACATAGGTTGTGCACAACTGAACCGTGCACTACCGTTCTTGTCGTGACCGACGATCTCGCCCTCGACCGGCAGGTGTGCTTCGCCCTCTACTCGGCGTCCCGAGCGGCCACCGCGGCATACCGGCCGCTGCTCGACGAGCTGGGTGTCACCTACCCCCAGTACCTGGTGCTCCTGGTCCTCTGGGAGCGCGACGGCCGCGGGGTGCGCGAGATCTGCGACGAACTGGGCCTCGACACCGGCACCCTCTCGCCGCTGCTCAAACGACTCGAGGGCCTCGGCCTGGTCGAGCGTCGGCGCCTGAGCAGCGACGAGCGACGCGTCGAGATCCACCTCACCGACGCCGGCACCGCCCTGCGCGAGCGCGCCGCGGACATTCCCCGCAAGCTCGCGGCGGCCACCGGGATGTCGGAGGAGGAGCTGTTGGCGCTCCGCCAGGCACTGCTCCGGGTCGTCGCGGCCCTGCACGGCTCCGGCTCCTGACCGCCGGCCGGCACAGATTCCCCTACCGACACCGATTCCCCTACCAAGGAGACACACCATGAAGGCTCTCTACACCGCGGAGGCGCTCGCCACCGGCGACGGCCGCAACGGGCACGCCCGCTCGTCCGACGGCCGGCTCGACTTCGACCTCGCGATCCCGGTCGCGATGGGCGGCACCGGCGAAGGCACCAACCCCGAGCAGTTGTTCGCGGCCGGCTACGCGGCCTGCTTCCACTCCGCGCTGCAGGTGGTCGCGCGCCAGGCCAAGGCGAACGTCGCCGACTCCGCGGTCGGCGCCCGGGTGGGCATCGGCTCGCTCGAGGGCGGCGGATTCGGCCTCGAGGTCACCCTCGAGGTGTCCCTGCCGCACCTCGCTCGCGCCGAGGCCGAGGAGCTGACGGCGAAGGCCCACCAGGTCTGCCCGTACTCGAACGCCACCCGCGGCAATATCGACGTCGCCCTCGTGATCGCCGAGGCCGGCGAATGAGCGTCACCAGCAAGGAGATCCAGCTCGCCTCCCGGCCCGACGGCTGGCCGACGCCGGAGGACTTCCGGCTCGCGGAGGTGCCCGTCCCCGAGCTCGAGGACGGCCAGCTCCTGGTCCGCAACATCGTGATGTCCGTCGACCCGTACATGCGCGGGCGGATGAACGACGTCAAGTCCTACCTGCCGCCCTTCGCGCTCGACGCCCCGCTCGACGGCGGCGCGGTCGGCGAGGTAATCGCCTCCCGCGCACCGTCGCACCCGGTCGGCAGCACCGTCGTCCACGGTCTGGGCTGGCGTGAGCTCGCGGTGGTCCCCGCCGCGTCCGCACGTCCGGTGGACGTCACAGTGGCGCCCGCCTCCGCCTACCTCGGCGCGCTCGGCATGACCGGCCTGACCGCGTACGCCGGACTGACCTCGATCGCTCAGTTCCGCGAGGGCGACACCGTCTTCGTCTCCGGCGCCGCCGGCGCGGTCGGCTCCCTCGTCGGCCAGATGGCCAAGCTCCTCGGCGCCGGCCGCGTGGTCGGCAGCGCCGGCTCCCCCGCCAAGGTGGCGAGGCTGCTCGACCTGGGCTTCGACGCCGCCTTCGACTACCACGACGGCCCGGTCTCCGACCAGCTCGCGGCGGCGGCACCGGACGGAATCGACGTCTACTTCGACAACGTCGGCGGCGAGCACCTCGAGGCGGCCATCGGCGCGATGAACCACGGCGGACGCATCGCCCTGTGCGGCGCGATCGCCCAGTACAACAGCACCGAACCGCCGGCGGCGCCGCGCAACCTCGCCGCGGTGATCGGACAGGCGATCACCCTGCGCGGCTTCCTGGTCGGCTCCCAGCAGCACCTCGCCCCGGAGTTCCGCGACCACATGACGCGGTGGCTGGCCGACGGCCGGATCCAGTTCGACGAGACCGCCGTGCACGGCCTCGAGAACGCGCCGACCGCGTTCATCGGGCTCATGCGCGGAGAGAACACCGGGAAGATGGTCGTCACCCTCTGACCTGACCGGCCGCAGGATGCCCCGTCCACTGTTGACAACGTGCGTTGTCACTCCTAGCGTCGACCCCATCGAGGGTGGGCTGAACATGGGAGTGTCGATGGCGCACGAGGTCGCGGTACCGCTGGACGAAACATCGCTGACCTGGAAGTACTTCGGCGACTGGCGGGGCATCCTGCTCGGACTGTGGGCCGGGTCGATGCAGAACATGCACCCTCAACTGGGGGCGGGCGTCGAGGAGCACTCGCTCTTCTTCGACGAGCGCTGGGAGCGGCTCTACCGCTCGCTCTACCCGATCTACGGCGTCGTCTACGACGGTGAACGGGCCGAGCAGACGGCCGTGGAGATCCGCGGCTACCACCGCACCATCAAGGGCATCGACAAGAACGGCCGACCGTACAGCGCCCTCAACCCCGAGACGTTCTACTGGGCGCATGCCACCTTCGCGATGGGCTCGATCGCGGTCAACAAGTACTTCGGCGACCGGCTCGCCGAGTTGGACAAGGAACGGCTCTACGCCGAGAGCATCCAGTGGTACCGGCTGTACGGCATGACCATGCGCAACGTCCCGCCGGACTGGAAGTCGTTCCAGGAGTACTGGAACGACATGTGCGTCAACGTACTCGAGGACAACAAGGCCACCCGCGACGTCCTCGACATCGGCCGGCTCGAGCGGCCGCCGTTCATGTCCTGGCTGCCCGAACCGTTGTGGCGTCTGGCCCGCATCCCGGTGGCCCGCGGCTACGTGTGGCTCACCGTCGGGATGTACCCGGACCCAGTGCGTAAACGGCTGGGGTACAAGTGGTCCCGCGCGGACGAACTTGCCCTGGTGGCGCTGGGGCGGGCGGTGGCGTGGTCCTGGAAGCTGCTGCCCTTCGACCGGCGCTTCCACCCGCGGGCCCGGGCCGCCTGGCAGCGCTCCCGCGGCGAGCTACCGGCCGCCGCCCCGCTGGTGCAGACGCCGGCGCGCAACCTGCCGCCGGCCGAGCGCCGGGACCTGCCGCAGCACTACTCGCCGACGCCGAGCTGACCAGCCGCGCGCTAGCGACCGGCGAACAGCCGCGCCCACACCGCATGGTCGGTGCGCGGCCCGCTCGGGGTGTCCGCGCCGTACCGGGCGATCTCGGCCACGATGTCGAGCGGGCGGGTCGGCGGCATCCCGGGCACCAACTCCTCCTCGATGCGGGCGTCCGGAACCAGCCAGCAGACCTCGAAGTCGATGCCGTCGGGGTCCTTCGCGTACAGCGCCTTGGTTGATCCGTGGTTGCTCGCACCCACCAGGGCTCCTGCCGCGGAGAGCCTTTCGCGCATCTCGGCGAGGTCGGTCAGGGTGTCCACCTCCCACGCCAGGTGGTAGAGGCCGACGTCGCCCTGACGCGCCCGACTCGGCCCGCTCGGACTCTGGAACAGGCCGAGGTCGTGGTCGTTGGCCGAGTTCGCGGCCTGCAGGAAGGCCGCGCCCGGGAATCCGCCCGGCAGCGGACGGAAGCCGAGCACGTCGACGTAGAACGCGAGGCTGCGCTCGAGGTCGGAGACGAACAGGACGGCATGGTTCAGTCTGCGAATCGCCATGTGTACGAACTCAACTCCCGAACGAGTAGTGGACGCCGGTGAGGCGCTCGGACTGCGCCCACAGGCCTCGGGCAATCGACTCGTCGCGCGACTTGCGGTTGGACACCACCACCTTCGGGTAGCCGCGCTGCTCGAACGGGCCGTCGGGCCCGATGAAGGTGCCACCGGAGACGTCGGGCGCCGAGGCCGCGTACAACTCGGGCAGCGCACCCATCTCGGCGCTCTGCGCGAACAGGTCACCGATGCCCATCAGGCGGTCCCACACCGACTCGGTGTGCGACTGCAGGTTCGTCGACGCGTAGCCAGGGTGCGCGGCAACGGATTTCACCTTGGATCCGGCGGCGGTCAGCCGCCGCTGCAGCTCGTAGGTGAACAGCAGATTGGCGAGCTTGGACTGCCCGTACGCCGCCCATCGGCGGTAGCGACGCCGCTCCCAGTTCAGGTCGGCCAGGTCGACCGTGCCGAGCTTGTGCGCCAGGCTGGACATGGTGACCACCCGGTCGGTGACCCGGTCGAGCAGCAGGCCGGTGAGCGCGAAGTGCCCCAGGTGGTTGGTGCCGATCTGCATCTCGAAACCGTCTGCGGTGCTGCGCCGGGGAACCGCCATGACGCCGGCGTTGTTCACCAGGACGTCGACCTTCTCGATCCCGGAGGCGAAATCCCGGACCGAGGCCAGGTCCGCGAGGTCCAGCCTGCGAACCTCGGCGTTGTCGCCGATTTCGGCCGCGACCCGCTGGCCCTTCGCGACGTCTCGGCAGGCCAGCACGACATGCGCGCCGGACGCGGCGAGCGCCCGCGCGGTCACCTCCCCCAGCCCGCTGTTCGCACCGGTCACCACGAAGGTGCGTCCGCGCTGGTCGACGATGTCCCGAGAAGTCCACTTCGTCATCCGTCCAGCATACGAGTGCGGGCGCCGATCCAATCGATCAGCGCCCGCACCCGTCCGTATGCCGGCTACTGCTGGCCGCTCCGGATGCCGCCCGAGAGGGACCTGATCAGGTCTTCGAGGTCGTCGAAGTCGAAGGCGACGCCGGCGGCGAAGTTGCTGGAACCGTTGTCGGCGGCCTGGGGCTGCGTGATCGGCGTGGGTTGCGCGGCTGAACCGAGCGCGGAGGTGTCACAGGCCAGTCCCCCCTCGGTGTGGGTCTGGCCCGGCAGGCAGATCACCTGTCCGGGGGCGGCGTGTGCGGCTGCGGGCGCCAACAGGATTCCTGCGGTTGCGAACATGAGGCTCGCAACGATACGTCGCTTCAATCTGACTCCAAATCACTCGTATCCGGCGCCTCCTGCGGCCCCGGCTCTCGATGCGACCGGACGCTACATGAGCGCCGAATGACACATGACGACTTTGCGAATACCATTACGCCGCAGCGATTTTAAGTGTCGCACACTAAATAGCGTGCTGCGGTCCACCTGCAAGGAAAGACCGGCCGAAGAACCTCCCGTCGGTCGCGCCCGACAACTACTCAATTCAGTCAGGAAGAGACATGACGGACAAATCGCTGGGGCTGGCCGTGATCGGCACCGGGTTCGGTTGCATCACACACGTGCCCGCGTTCCGCGACGCCGGATTCGAGGTGCGCGCGCTGATCGGACGCGACCGCGCGCGCACCGCCGAACGGGCACGGCGGATGGACATCGAGCACGCGGTCACCTCCCTCGACGAAGCGCTCGGGGCCGCCGACATCGACGCCGTCACCATCGCCACTCCCCCACACACGCACGCCGCACTGGCCATCGAGGCGGCCGAGCGCGGCCTGCATGTGGTGTGCGAGAAGCCGTTCGCGGCGAACCTCGCCGAGGCCGGCGCAATGCTCGAGGCCGTGGAGAGGGCTGGCGTCGTGCACCAGATCGGCACCGAGTTCCGGTACGCGACGGAGCAGGCGCTGCTGCGCCGCCAGGTGGCCGGCGGCGCCATCGGCACACCCCGACTGGCGACGTTCCTGATGCACCTGCCGATGTTCGCGGACCCGTCCAGCCAAGCCCCGAACTGGTGGACCGACGCCGCCAGCGGGGGTGGCTGGCTCGGCGCGCAGGGCACCCACATGATCGACCAGATCCGAAGCACCCTAGGTGAATTCGAGATGGTCAGCGCCGGGCTTCCGGTGGTGGCCGACCGGGGAGCGGACGCGGAGGGACGCGGCGCCGAGGACAGCTTCACGGTGCACTTCCGGACCGTTTCCGGGGTGGACGGGGTACTGCAGAGCACCGTCGGCGCCTGGGGGCCGATGCTGATGACGACCAGGGTCTCCGGCACGACGGGCACGCTCTGGATCGACGGCCGCACGCTTCGGCAGGCCGACGCCGACGGCGACCGGGAGGTCCCGGTGCCGGCGGACCTGGTGAACCCGGCGCCGGTGCCGCCGCCGCACGACCTGTTCGAGACGACGTACGACTGGATGCACGCCACCGGCCTCGACCGTGCCCCGTACACCAGGCTGGCCGACGCCTTCCGGCGGCGGATCCTCGGTGAGACGATCGGCGCGGACGAGCCCCGACCCGCCACCTTCGCAGACGGCGTCGCCGGTCAGGCCGTGCTCGACGCGATCCGACTCTCGGCGACGCAGGGCCGGTCGGTCCGGCTGAGCGACCTGACCTGACGCGAAACGACGTCGGCGCGGCCCCACCGGGGGGACCGCGCCGACGTCGTTCGGTACGGCTACCGCTCAGCCGTCACGAGCGGTCAGTTCTGGCCGCTGGTGATGCCGCCCGAGGTGGAGCTGCCCGTCGGGACTGCGTCGAACAGACCACCGAGCGAACCGAACAGGTCGTCGGTCGAACCCGCACCGACACCCGGAGCACCCGGATCCGTCTGCTTCTGTGACGCGAACCAGGTCTGGTAGGTGGGCTGGCCGTTGCGCTGGCTGTAGGTGAAGGTCAGCGTCTTGAGCGGCACCGTCGGCTCGAACCAGGCTGCGGCACCATCGGTGTCGGCGGCCGCCGCATTGCCGGTCAGAGTGCCGTTGCCGTCCCAACTGGGCAGGTCGGCGTTGGCGACGCACGGCGAGGGGGTTCCGCCGCAGTAGTTGAACGTCGACTTGAAGCCGAGCGCCGACGCCGGCACCGCCGCTCCGGCGGCATTGGTCGCCGAGACGACGACCTTGTCGGCGTCGATGTCGCCGAGCACGAACGTCCAGCCGCTGGCCGGGGTCGGCGAGCTGAAGGTGTAGGTCGTGATCGACGGCGTGTTCGCATCGACCTTGGGACGCAGGTTGAGGTACTGACGGTCCTTGCTCGTGCCGTACTTCGCCCCCACAGGCGTCGCGGCGTTGAGGAAGGTGCTGCCACCGGTCTGGACGCCGGCCGCGGCCCTGGAGTCGCTTGCGATGGTGGCCGTCGGGAAGCCGTCGCCGAGCGTCAGGGTGCCCGTGTATGCCTGCGAACCACCGGTGAAGGTCATCGTCCCCCAGGTACTGACGACGTCCGCCGATGCCCCGGCCGGCAGCGTCAGTGCAGCTACCGAGGCCAGAAGGACGGCGGTACCCAGTCGTCGTTTCATTCGAACTCCTGCCAATCGAGTGAATGCGCCACACGCTGTCCGGCGCAGCTGTCACCCCGGACAGCGACGTCAACATAGCCGGGGCACAGCGCGAATTCCGGGGTTCTGCGATTATGCGCAGCCACGATCAGAATTGGTCGCGGCCCACGACGGGCCGTCACAGCTCAGGCATACCGTTACGGTGTGCCCGCCATCCCGCTCCCCGTCCGCAACGGACTCAACCCCACCCGGCTGAGACTGCCCGGCGACGGCGGGTGGCCGACCGTCCTCGAGTACCTGCTCGCCCGGTTCCCCGACGACACCGCACGCCTGCTCGAGAAGGTGTCCGCCGCCGAGGTGGTGGACGGCGAGGGGCGCCCGGTCACCGCCACCACCGCATACCGGCCACACACCTTCGTCTTCCTGTACCGCGACCCGCCCACCGAGGCCCGGGTCCCGTTCGAGGTGGAACTGCTGCACCGCGACGAGAACCTCCTGGTGGTGGACAAACCGCACTTCCTCGCCAGCACACCGCGCGGCCGGTACGTCGCGGAGTCGGCACTGGTACGACTGCGCCGCGACCTGGACCTGCCGGAACTGACCCCGGCGCATCGACTGGACCGGGTCACCGCGGGCGTGCTGGTCTTCACCGTCCGACCACAGGCGCGGGGGGCCTACCAGTCCCTGTTCGACCAGCGCAGGGTGCGCAAGGAGTACGAGGCAATCGCCGGATACGATCCGTCAATCACCCTGCCACTGACGATCAGCAGCCGAATCATCAAGCAGCGCGGGACAATCCAGGCCGAGGAAGTACCCGGCGAACCGAACGCCGAGACCCGGGTCGAACTGCTCGAGGTACGCGGAGGGCGGGCGCGATACCGACTGCTCCCCCACACCGGGAAGATGCACCAGCTGCGCGTGCACCTGAGCTCGCTCGGCATCCCGATCGTCGGCGACGACTTCTACCCGCGGCTGCTCGACGTCGCACCCGACGACTACTCGAACCCGCTGCAACTGCTGGCCAGGTCTCTGACCTTCGAGGACCCGTATAGCGGGGAGTCGCGAACATTCACCAGCCGGCGCCGCCTGACCGGCTGGCACTGACCCCGCCACCTGCGTCTCCCGGACCGGCACCCACAACTACTACAGGCGGTAGTGGACTGCGTCACATTAACTAGACTCTCAGATGCCAATTAAATACGTTCTGGTCATGAGCCTCTCCGCAGCGTCCACCGAAGTCATCCGCGCGACCCTTCCGGCCGTCGGCGCGGCCATCGAAGAGATCACCACGCTCTTCTACTCGAAACTGTTCGCGGCCCACCCCGAACTCGAACGCGACCTGTTCAACCGCGGCAACCAGAAGCAGGGCGAGCAGCAGAAGGCCCTCGCCGGCGCCATTGCCGCGTTCGCCGCACTGCAGGTCAGCCCCGACGCCGACCGCACCGACGTGATCATGTCGCGGATCGCCCACAAGCACGCCTCGCTCGGCATCACCGCCGACCAGTACGAGATCGTGCACAAGTACCTCTTCGAGGCCATCGTCGAGGTGCTCGGCGCGGCGGTCACGCCCGAGGTCGCCGCGGCCTGGGACGAGGTCTACTGGCTGATGGCCAACACCCTGATCAGGATCGAGGCCGACCTCTACGCAGAGGCAGGGGTCCCCGCCGGCCAGGTCTGGCGGACCGTCACCGTCGGCAGGCGAGTCCTGCAGTCCGCGGACACGGTCTCCTTCGTCCTCACCTCCACCGACGGCACACCGTTGCCGAACTACCTTCCCGGGCAGTACATCTCGGTGAGTGTGCCGCTCCCCGACGGTGCGCACCAGATCCGCCAGTACAGCCTGGTCGGGGCGCCGTCGGCGACCGAGTGGCAGATCAGCGTCAAGGCCGTCCCCGGCGGTGTCGCGCCGGACGGTACCGAGAAGCCGGCCGGCGAGGTGTCGAACTTCCTGTACCACAACGTCTTCGAGGGTGACAGCCTGTCGGTTTCGCACCCGTTCGGCGACCTGGTACTCGAGCAGGACGACGCGCCCCTGTTGCTGGTGTCTGCCGGGATCGGCTGCACCCCGATGATCGGCATGCTCAACCATCTCGCCGACACCGACGACCGGCGCACGGTGTCCGTCCTGCACGCGGACCGCTCACCGGCCCACCATGCCCATCGGGCCGAGCTGACCGAACTGGTGCAGCGCGTCCCGTTTGCGACGATGCACCGCTGGTACGAGGACCTCGGCGCCCGACTGCCGGGCGGCACCACGCACAGCGGCCGGGCGGACCTGTCCACGATCGAGATCGAGGCGGGCACCAAGGTGTACCTGTGCGGGCCCCTGCCGTTCATGCTCGCAGTTCGCGACTCGCTGCTCGCGCGTGACGTGCCCGCGGACGCGATCCACTACGAGGTGTTCGGGCCGGACAGCTGGTCCGCCAACGCCTGACCACCCGCCACCGGGGCCCCGGCTCACCCGAGCCGGGGCCCCCGCGCGGCGACCGTCACGAACTCCAGGTCCACGGAGCCAACTTGGCGGGGTCGAAAACCACGTTGTACTAGGCATTTGCCTCGGGGTCGTAGGTACACGGCACGAGGATCGTCATGCGCCAGCCCGGCTCGAGCGCGCTGGCCTTGCCGCAGAGGTACTGCCCCGCCTCACCCGAGTACTCGGCCCGGAAGAACGGGCCGACCTGCCAACTCGATGCGCTGGCGGTACCCGCGCCCAGCGTCGCGCCCAGCAAGATCGGCGCGGCCAACAGGCCGAGAACTGCCGCGCTCCGGTGGATCGCTCGCTCCGCCATGGCCGCTCCTCGCGTTGAGTCACCCTACGTATGCCTTGTCGGCCCGGGCGGACACGCCGTTACGCGGGGCAGTCGAAACCCCGGACGGGAGCACCTCTCAGTCATTGCCGTGACACGACAGTGACAGTCGACACATGTTCGGCATCGGGGGCCCTTTCGGAGTCGCGAACGGCCTTCGACGCCATCTGCGCGAGCCGCGCTGGGAGCACCCAAGGGGGCCTTGTGAGGTACGCCATACCGGCCGATCCGGGCGCGAAACCTTCCCCGGACACAAAAAAACCCGAGATTCAGTTTCCTGAACCTCGGGTCTGTTCTCGATCTTGGTGGCCAGGGCCGGGATCGAACCGGCGACCTTCCGCTTTTCAGGCGGACGCTCGTACCAACTGAGCTACCTGGCCGGACGGCACCCGAACCGAATGCCTATCGCACTGAACTTCTGTCGCACTGCATTGTCCCCAGTCGATTGACTGAGAACAATGCTTTGCGACCCTGACGGGACTCGAACCCGCGACCTCCGCCGTGACAGGGCGGCGCGCTAACCAACTGCGCCACAGGGCCTTGCTGGAGTGCTTGTGTCAGAAGCACTCGGTGTAACCGGTAGAGAATGTATCAGGTGGAGCGTCTAACTTGTTAATCCGTACCCCCTACGGGATTCGAACCCGCGCTACCGCCTTGAAAGGGCGGCGTCCTAGGCCGCTAGACGAAGGGGGCGCCGCCGGATCTCTCCGGCAAGTACCCTCAACGGCGTTCCGTTGGGAGCTGGGATAGCTTAGGACACATCAGCGGAGAAACTCAAATCGGCTGGTCAGGGTCGGTTTTTGGGCCATTTTCGCTGGCCGGGCGCCCCGCTGCCTCGCGCAGGTCCAGCCAACCGTCCCGCCGCCACTGCTCGAGCCAGCTCGGCGACGCCATGGCCGCCAGCACCACCTCCAGAGCCTCCTCGAACCGTTCGCCGAGTTCGGTGGTGTCGGTGGTGAGGTCGAGCATGTAGCGCTGGCCGGCGAGAGCCGCGCCGAGCACCCGGGTGAACGACTCGGGGTTGGCGCCCTCACGCAACAACCCCTCGGCCTCCGCCCGCAGCACCAGTTCGTGCGCCGTGTGCCCCCAGACCTGACTGCCGCCCGAGCGCACCTCCTCGTAGAACTCCGGCTCCACGATCAGACGGAACTCCGCCTGGACGATGAGATCGGAGGCGAATCGTTCGGCGAGTTCGACGATGATGCCGTGCAGCACCTGGAACGGGTCGGCGTCGACCCTCTTCCAGCGGTCCGTCGAGTCGGTGTACCGGTCGAGTGCGACCGCCAGCACGGCCCGCGCCAGCTCTTCCTTGGACTCGAAGTGGAAGTACATGGCTCCCTTGGTGGCGTGCGAGCCCTCGAGAATCGCGTTCACCGACGCTGCCGCGTAACCGCGACGGGCGAACTCCACCGCCGCCGCCTCGACAATCGCGGCTCGAGTCCGACGCGCGCGTTCCTGTTGACGTGCCATGTGAGCTTGTCCGCCTCCGAAACGTGCTGCCCCCGTACTCGCCCCCGACGGGCCCACCAGGACCCCGTGGTCACCCTAGCCCGGACGCACCACAATTGCGTCAACCAACTGCGCCGACCCTACTCAGAAGTAAGAAAGCTTTCCGCAAGAACACACCAGGTGGTATGCTTTGAACTGGCTCGGGTGCGCCGCAGGGGGTGCGCACCCGGGCCGTTTACGTCTCGTGGACGCCCGGTCGAACCACGCCTCCCGCGCGCCCACTAGACTCCTGCTGCGCCGGCCCCTTTAGCTCWGTTGGTAGAGCTACGGACTTTTAATCCGCAGGTCCTCGGTTCGAGCCCGAGAGGGGGCACCACCGTCCCGCCAGGCCCCGCCTGGCGGGACGGAAGTGCACCAAGCGTCCGAGGCAACCCCTCGCCACCCCTGCCCATGTGCGAATGATCACATTCCGGACACGATTCAACCGGCGCCGCCCGGCCCGGTGCGAATCCTCATCGAGATCCGTAAACCGTTGCAGCAAAGCAAGATTGGACGCAAAGACGGCACGGAAGAGTGCCCTTCACCCCCAGTCGAACGGGACGGAAACCCGACCAACCTGCCCGCAACGGGACGTCGCGCCCGAGTGGCACAGTTCCCTGGGGGCCGCTGCTCTGATACCACTTAGAGGCAGAACACGGCATGGAACGGCCATTTCGATTATCGGTCAACATGATTCGAAAATAGGAACTGGACGAACGCCCAATTAGGAACCGGAAAGGCGGTGCGTGGCCATGAGCCCCTCCGACGTCAGGCTCCACCCCACCCTCACCCCCAGGCGCGCGGCAGCATTCCAGCAAGACTGCCCGGGACCCCGAGTCGCCGACTCGGCCAGGACCCGCGCCACCGACACCGAACTGGGTCACATCACCCTCCGCACGCTCGAAGGTCTCGACGCATCCCCCCTGGACGACGCCGACGCGGCCGGCCTGGGACGACTCGTCCGGAAGATCGTGAACAGCCATGCCGGGCTGCCCGACGGGTTCGACAGTGTCGAGGACCTCTCCCGCGCGTACCTCGACGCGGTCCGCAGCCGTCCCGGTGCCCGGCGTTCACGGGACGCCGCGGCGCGCACCTTGACTCGGCTTCGCAACACCGCCCAGCGTTAGCCGAGAGGCCGCCCGCGCGCACGGGTCGACACCGGACCCGAACTGGGATCAGAATGGGGTCACAGTGGATCCGGCGCGAGGGAGGCCGTCATGTTGGATTCGGAACACGCCCGCGAGGTCAGACGAGACATCCTGGTAGTGGTCACCGGTGTGGCCCTCATCCTGCTCAGCCTGTGGCTACCAGTGCAGGGCGACGAGCAGATCACAGGTTCGATCCTCATTCTCGGGATGATCGCGTACTCCGCCGGCCTGTGGGCGATGACCACCGAGTCGCGTTCGAGCCACTGGGGCCTGGTGGCACTCGGTCTCTTCCTGCTCGCCGCCCCGCTGGCGATGAACTACCCGCCCGGCACCACCACCGCGGCGGCCGTCTCCGTTGCGGCCGGCGCGATCATCGCCGGCGTTGGCGCGCTCGGCCTGATGCGGGTGAACCGGCACGAGCCGACCTCCGCCGACAAGTTGCAGCTGCACCAGCCCGCCTGATCCGCCCCACACCCGCCACGGGCGGGGCCGCCCGTGGCGTGAATCCTGCGGTAGCTGCACTACTTTCGCCCGACAACACGCCTGCCAGGTCGAACCATGCCGGGACTGCCGTCCGCTAATGTCAGCGAACCGGGCGTTCGGGGATGGACGCCCACTACAAGGCGGGGCATACATGGCTTCCATTGACGACCTTCTGTCTCAGATCCCGATCGGTCAGATCGCCGCGAAGCTCGGCGTCGACGAGGCCACCGCGGAGACCGCGGTCCGCTCGGCGATCCCGACGCTCGTCGGCGGACTCGAGGCCAACTCACAGGACCCTGCGGGCGCGGCCTCGCTGGAGAGCGCATTGCAGAAGCATGCCGACGACGGCCTGCTCGAAGGCGGCATCGACATCGACCAGGTCGACGCGGCGGACGGCGAGAAGATCGTCAGCAACGTCTTCGGCGACAACACCAACCAGGTTGTCAGTGCCCTCGGCGGGGTCAGCGGCGCGGGTGACAGCTCACTGGTGGGCAAGCTGCTCCCGATCCTCGCGCCGATCGTCCTGGCGTACGTCGCCAAGCAGTTCGGCGGCGGCGGTGCGGCGGCTCCTGCGCAGGCACAGTCGGGTGGAGGGCTCGGCGACCTGCTCGGCGGACTGCTCGGCGGCGGCCAGTCGGCGGGCGGACTCGGCAACGTGCTGGGCGGACTGCTCGGCGGCAGCGGCGGCGCGGCCGGCGGAATCGGCGACCTGCTGGGCGGGCTGCTCGGTGGTGGCCGCAAGTAGGCCAGCAACTTCTGCGCGAACGGCGGCACCCGTCTTCGGGGCCGCCGTTCGCGCGTTCCGGCCCTCCCGACCACGACTCATATCGGTAACGATTTGAGCCGCGCCCGCGATGCCACAACGGGAACAGTCCAGCTCCTGGCGGTAACGGCCCAGGCTGTGGGCACTGCAAACCACAACACCGCAAGGTTACGGTGCCGTAGGCTGGCGCTCCGAGCCGATTTCCACGGATACATGGAGGCAAGTTAAATGGCCAGAGATTTGACCCAGCTCGAGCTGCTCACGGAGCTGCAGCCCGAAGCCGAAGCCAATCTCAACCGACACCTGTCCATGGCGAAGGACTGGCACCCCCACGACTATGTCCCGTGGGACGAGGGCCGGAACTTCGCCTTCCTGGGTGGTGACGACTGGGATCCGGAGCAGTCCCGCCTGGACGAGGTCGCCAAGGCCGCGATGATCACCAACCTCCTCACCGAGGACAACCTGCCCTCGTACCACCGCGAGATCGCCGAGAACTTCTCCCGGGACGGCGCCTGGGGCACCTGGGTGGGCCGCTGGACCGCCGAGGAGAACCGCCACGGAATCGTGATGCGTGACTACCTCGTCGTGACGCGCAGCGTGGACCCGGTCGCCCTCGAAGAGGCCCGGATGATCCACATGACCAACGGCTACTCCTCCCCCGGCGACACCGAGGGCCTGCTGCACTCGGTCGCGTACGTGACCTTCCAGGAGCTGGCCACCCGCGTCTCGCACCGCAACACCGGCCGGGCCTGCAACGACGACATCGCCGACAAGATGCTCGCCCGCATCGCCGCCGACGAGAACCTGCACATGATCTTCTACCGCAACATCTGCGGCGCAGCCCTCGACGTCTCCCCCGACCAGGCGATGGCCGCCATCACCGACGTCGTCACGCACTTCGAGATGCCCGGCGCAGGCATGCCCAACTTCCGCCGCAACGGCGTCCTGATGGCGAAGCACGGCATCTACGACCTCCGCCAGCACCTCGACGAGGTGGTCATGCCGGTCCTGCGCAAGTGGCAGATCTTCGAGCGCAACGACTTCTCCGACGCCGGCGAGCGCGCCCGCGACACGCTGGCCGCGTTCCTCGAGACGCTCGGATCGAACGCCACCAAGTTCGAGGAGCAGCGCGACCGGATGCTCGCCCGCGAGGCCGCCAAGCGCGAACAGCAGGCCTCCTGACCGACCCAGCTATCCTGTGCCCGGTACCGAACTCGGTGCCGGGCACAGTCGTTTTCCTACCGAGGTACACATGTCTTCACTCAAGATCGGCTCGCTGGAGCTGCGCAGCCCCGTCGTGCTCGCCCCCATGGCCGGCATCACGAACGTCGCATTCCGCACCCTCTGCCGGGAGCTGGAGACCGCCCGCGCCGGCAGCACCTCCGGCCTGTACGTGTGCGAGATGGTGACCGCGCGGGCCCTGGTCGAACGGCAGCCGGCCACCCTGCACATGACCACCTTCGGTCCCACCGAGTCGCCGCGGTCCCTGCAGCTGTACACGGTGGACCCGGACACCACGTACGCCGCCGCGAAGATGATCGTCGACGAGAACATGGCCGACCACATCGACATGAACTTCGGCTGCCCGGTCCCGAAGGTCACCAGCAAGGGCGGCGGTGCCGCACTGCCCTACAAGCGGACCCTGTTCGGCAGGATCGTCGCGGCCGCGGTCAAGGCCACCGAGGGAACCGACATCCCGGTCACGGTGAAGTTCCGCGTCGGCATCGACGACGAGCACCACACCCACCTCGACGCCGGCCGGATCGCCGCCGGGGAGGGCGCCGCGGCCGTGGCTCTGCACGCCCGGACCGCCGCCCAGCGGTACTCCGGCACCGCAGACTGGGGCGAGATCGCCCGCCTCAAGGAGCACGTCACCGACGTCCCCGTGCTCGGCAACGGCGACATCTTCGCCGCCGAGGACGCCGTGCGGATGATGGCCGAGACCGGCTGCGACGGCGTCGTCGTCGGCCGCGGCTGCCTCGGCAGGCCCTGGCTGTTCGCCGAGCTCAGTGCGGCCCTGAACGGCACCCCCGAGCCCACACCGCCGACCCTCGGCGAGGTGGCCACCATCATCCGCAGGCACGCCGAACTGCTCGCGGACCACCACGGTGAGGGCAAGGGCCTGCGCGAACTGCGCAAGCATGTCGCCTGGTATCTGCGGGGCTTCCCCGCCGGCTCGGACATGCGGGTGGCCATGGCCATGGTGTCGACGCTCGACGAACTCGACGGGCTGCTGGTCCAGCTCCCCACGGATGTCCCGTTCCCCAAGGACGCCGAGGGCCCGCGCGGACGACAGGGTTCGCCCGGCAAGGTCTCCCTGCCCGAGGGCTGGCTCGACGATCCCGAGGACTGCCTCGTCCCCGCCGGCGCCGATCTCATGCATTCGGGCGGCTGACCAGTCATCTTCCAACCGGGGTGGAACCCTCGGGCTGGATAAGTATCATGTTGGAACCCATCACGGGTCGACGTCGAAGTTCGTGCGAGAGGCAAGGATCCATAGGTGGGTGACGAGCAGAGTCCGGGCCACGTGCCCGAGGGTCGTGCCCCCTGGGAGAGACCGATCTCCCACGTCAGCGATCCGCAGCTCAGCCCTCGCCGCACCCCTCCTCCCGTCCCGCCGGCCGACGCCGACCGCACCCCGTCGGGCCGGATCCGCGGGCGCAGCGGCGACCCGAGCGAGCGGCTGTCCGTCTCGGAGCTGATGGACAGGGTCGGCCAGGACGACGACCCCGCCCTGGCGCAGACCCCGGAGACCCCAGAGTCGGCCACCGGTCGGCCGGGCCGCGCCGAGCCCACGCCGATCGTCCCGGAGGGACCCGCCGCGGAGGCCGTCGCCGCCGGCACCCGGCTTGCGGCAAGCAAGCGGCGTAAGCAGAAGCGCATCCGGGTGATCGGCCGCAGCGCCGTTGCACTCGTCGCGGTGGCCTCGCTCGCGATGACCGGCGTCGCGTGGGGCTACCTGCGTGCCACAGACAACGGCTTCCTCCAGGTCGCCGCGCTGGACCCGGACAGCACCGACGTCGTCGACCCCGGCGGCCAGTACGGCGACGAGACCTACCTGATCGTCGGCACCGACACCCGCGCGGGCGCCAACGGCGAGATCGGCGCGGGCTCGGTCGCCGACGCCGAGGGCACCCGCGCCGACACCGTCATCCTGGTGAACATCCCGGCCGACCGCAGCCGGGTGGTCGCGGTCTCCTTCCCCCGGGACCTCGACATCGTGCGCCCCAGCTGCCAGGCCTGGGACAACGACAAGGGCCAGTACACCAACGAGATCAACCCCGGCGCCGACAACGACAAGCTGAACTCCGCGTACGCGTACGGCGGGCCGAAATGCCTGGTCAAGGTCGTCCAGAAGATGTCGGGCCTGAAGATCGGCCACTTCATCGGGATGGACTTCTCCGGATTCGAGTCGATGGTCAACCAGATCGGCGGCGTGGAGGTGTGCACGTCCACCCCCCTGATCGACGACGAACTCGGTGCCGTGCTGCCGAACGCAGGCCGCCAGACCGTGGACGGCGCCACCGCACTGAACTACGTGCGGGCCCGCAAGGTGGAGGCCGAGGGCAACGGCGACTACGGCAGGATCAAGCGTCAGCAGATCTTCCTGTCCTCGCTCTTGCGGTCGGCACTGTCGAACAAGGTCCTCTTCGACCCGGGCAAGCTCAACGGGTTCATCACCGCGTTCACCCGGGAGACGTTCGTGCAGAACGTCGACACCAAGTCGCTGGTGACGCTGGGCCGGTCGCTGCAGAAGGTGGACGCCGGCGCGGTCACCTTCCTGACCGTCCCGACCGCGGGCACCAACGAGCTGGGCAACGAGATCCCGCGACTGGACGACATCAAGGCGATCTTCCAGGCGATCATCGACGACGAACCGCTGCCCGGCGAGGAGCGCAAGGCACCCGAGCCCGACAAGTCGGCCGCCGCCGCCCCCGCGACCGCCACCACGCCGGCCCCGGAGCCGCAACTGCTCTCGGTGGACCCGAGCGAGGTGTCCCTGCAGGTGTCGAACGCGTCGGGCGTGACCGGTATCGCCGCCGGCGCCGCCGAGCAGCTCGGCGCGGAGGGCTTCCAGATCTACAGCGTCGGCAACTACAGCGGCACCAGCACGAACACCCTGATCCGCTACGCCCCCGGCCAGGCCGACGAGGCCGCCACCGTGGCCGCCTCCATCCCCGGCGCCCTGCTCCAGGAGACCTCCACGGCGGACCTCGGCGGCCTGATCGACGTGGTGCTCGGCTCGAACTTCACCGGCGCAGTCAACCCCGCGAAGCCGGCGGGCACCGCGCTGCAGCCGCAGATGGCGCCGAAGAGCACCGTCATCTCCGGCACCACGATCGAGGAGTTGCCCGCGGACCTGTCGTTCACCAATGCGGCGGACGACACCTGCGCGTGAGGCGTCCGGCCTCCGCACTGACCTGGCCGCCCGTACCGCGCTGACGTGCACTGCCGGTTCACGCAACGTTCACCCGCTGCTCGTGACTTGGTCCCTACCAGGCCGTAGGCTGTGGCATCATGCGCGTGGCATACAACGAACAGATGACCGGGCTCGCCGACATGCTCGGCGAGATGGCCGGCCTCGCCGGGACGGCGATGGAGGTGGCGACCCAGTCGCTGCTGCAGGCAGACCTCTCGCTCGCCGAGCAGGTCATCAGCGATCACGACAAGATCACCGAGCTGAGCGTCGCCTGCGAGGAGCGGGCCTTCGCCCTGCTCGCGCTGCAGGCGCCCGTCGCCGGTGACCTCCGCTCGGTGGTCAGCGGAATCCAGATCGTCGCCGACATCGACCGGATGGGCGCGCTGGCGCTGCACGTGGCGAAGATCGCCCGCCGCCGGCACCCGAACCACGTCCTCCCCGAGGAGGTCAACGGCTACTTCGCCGAGATGGGCCGGCTCGCCGTCACCCTCGGCGCCGGCGCCAAGGAGGTCCTCGAGACCCGCGATCCCGAGCGTGCCGCGCAACTGCGCGAAGAAGACGACGCGATGGACGACCTGCACCGGCACCTGTTCAGCGTGCTGATGGACCGGGAGTGGAAGCACGGAGTGGCCGCGGCCGTCGACGTCACGCTGCTCGGACGGTTCTACGAGCGTTTCGCCGACCACGCCGTCGAGGTCGCCCGCCGGGTGATCTTCCTGGTCACCGGCAAGATGCCGGTCGACCCCGACGAGACCACCGAACTCGAGTCCTGACCTACGCGCACCGAAACCTGACATGCCCCGGCCGGATTCCCCCGGTCGGGGCGTAGTCGTCTCTGACCCTCCGTCGTCAGAAGGTAGCGTCCAGCGCGGCCCGGAGGTCGCCGATGATGTCCTCGGTCTCCTCGAGCCCCACCGAGAAACGCAGATGCCCCCAGGTCCGGAACGCCTCGGGATAGGCCGCCACCCGCGGGCCCGTGCTCGACACGTGCACGATCAGGGATTCGTCGTGCCCCAGGGRCACCGCGGAGGTGATCACGCGCAGGTTCGAGACGAAGCGGTTGTGGGTGTCGGGATCGCCCTGCAGCGCGAACGCCATCATGCCGCCGAAACCGCCGTGCATCTGCCGCGCCGCCAACTCGTGCTGGGGATGTGAGGGCAACCCCGGGTAGGCCACGAACGCCACCCGCGGATCGGATTCGAGGAACTCCGCCACGGCCTGCGCGCTGGCGTTGTGCTGGCGCATCCGCAGCGGCAGGGTGATCGCCCCGCGGTTGATCAGCCAGGCGTTGAACGGGCTCATCACGCCGCCGACGTCCACCATCGCCTCGGTCTTGATCCGGTCGACCAGCGCCCGCGAACCGGCGACCGACCCGCCCATCGCGTCGCCGTGGCCGTTGACGTACTTGGTGAGGGAATGCACCGACAGGTCGGCGCCGAGTTCCAGCGGCCGCAGCAGCAGCGGCGTCGCGAAGGTGGCGTCGACCGACAGCAGCGCGCCGACGCCGTGCGCCAACTCGGCAACGGCGGTCACGTCGGCGATCCGGGTGGTGGGGTTGGCGGGTGTCTCGATGTGCACCAGCGCGGTCTCCGGTCGCAGCGCGGCGCGCACGGCGTCCAGGTCGCTGGTGTCGACGAAGGTCACGTCGATGCCGTACTTGGTAGGCAGCAGTTCCGTGAACATCCGGAACACGGCCTCGTACGTGACGTCGGCGACGACGACGTGGTCACCCGTCTTCAGGAAGGTGAAGAACACCGCGTGCAGTGCCGCCACCCCGCTGGCCAGGACGACCGCGTCCTCGGCCCGTTCGAGCGCCGCCAGTTTGCGCTGCAGCGCGACCTGGTTGACCCCGCCGTTGCGCGTGTAGAAGAGCACGTCGGTGGCCGACCAGTTCATCTGCGACGGGTCCTCGGGCAGCGCATACGAGTTCGCCAGCACCAGCGGGGTCCGGACCGCGCCGGTACCCGGGTCGATCTGGTTCCCGGCGTGCACACTCTGGGTCATCGCGCCGAGGGTCTCGGGGCTGTGCTTGTCGGGTCGGGGCCGGTCGGCGTTCGTCATCGATCCAACCTATCCCCCACCGCGCGCGGCCCTGCTCGGGTGCGCATGACGACGAACGGGCGGTTATCGGAGCATCGCCCGAGAGCGTGCCCCGACAACCGCCCGTTCGACCGAACAGTTGGCAGTGTCTACCCGAAGCGGCCCGAGATGTAGTCCTCGGTGGCCTTCTGCGTCGGGTTGGAGAAGATCTTCTCGGTGTCGTCGATCTCCACCAGCCGGCCGGGCTTGCCTGTGGCCTCGAGGTTGAAGAACGCGGTCTGGTCGCTTACCCGGGCGGCCTGCTGCATGTTGTGCGTGACGATCACGATGGTGAACTCCTGCTTGAGTTCGGTGATCAGGTCCTCGATCGCCAGCGTCGAGATCGGGTCCAGGGCGGAGCAGGGCTCGTCCATCAGGAGCACGTCCGGCGAGACCGCGATGGCCCGGGCGATGCACAGACGCTGCTGCTGACCGCCGGAGAGCCCGCCGCCGGGCTTGTCGAGTCGGTCCTTGACCTCGTTCCACAGGTTGGCGCCGCGCAGCGACTGCTCGGCGATCTCTTCGAGCTCGGTCTTGTTGCGCACCCCCTGCAGCTTCAGGCCGGCCACCACGTTGTCGCGAATCGACATGGTGGGGAACGGGTTGGGCCGCTGGAAGACCATGCCGATGGTGCGTCGCACGCCCACCGGGTCCACCTGGGAGCCGTAGATGTCCTCGCCGTCGAGCATGATGGCGCCCTCGACGCGGGCACCCGGGGTGACCTCGTGCATGCGGTTGAGCGAGCGCAGCACCGTGGACTTGCCACAGCCGGACGGGCCGATGAACGCGGTCACGTTGCGCGGGGGAACGGACAGGCCGACGTCCGCGACGGCGTGGAACTTGCCGTAGAAGATGTTGACGTCCTTGAGGTCAAGACGCTTGGCCATGGTGGCTCCCTCGGTATTCGGTGATCGAGAAGGTCATTGGGTCACTTGCTCCGCACGCGGGACAGGTGCCCGATCGCCTTGGCCGCGATGTTGAGCACCGCGATGAGCAGGATGAGAGTCAGCGCGGCGCCCCAGATCCGGTTGGCGCCCGCGGCCGTCGGGTTGTTCATCTCGGCGACCATCACGCCGGGCAGCGAACCCATCTCGCCGTTGAACATGTCGAAGTTGATGAACGGCGCGTAGCCGACCAGGATCAGCAGCGGCGCGGTCTCGCCGAGCACCCGGGCCAGCGCCAGCATGACGCCGGTGATGATGCCGGGCAGCGCGGTCGGGATCACGATCCGCATGATCGTCTTCCACTTCGGCACACCCAACGCGTACGACGCCTCACGCAGGTCCTGCGGGACGATCCGGAGCATCTCCTCGGTGCTGCGGATGACGACCGGCACCATCAGCAGCACCAGCGCCAGCGACACCGCGAACGCGGACTTCGGGAACCCGAACGTCGCGATCCACAGCGCGTAGATGAACAGCGCCGCCACGATCGACGGGACACCGCTGAGGATGTCGACCATGAAGGTGGTCAGCCGGCCCAGCCGCGAACCGTTCGCGTACTCCACCAGGTACACCGCGACGAACAGGCCCACCGGGATCGAGAGCGCCGCGCACACCAGTCCCTGGAGGATGGTGCCGATCAGCGCGTGGTAGATGCCGCCGCCCTCGGCCGACGCCGACAACCCGTTGAGGGAGTTGGTGAACCAGGTGGCACTCATCAGCGCCGGCAGGCCCTTGGCGATCACCGTCACCAGCACCCACACCAGGGGCACCAACGCCAGCAGCACCGAGCCGGTGACCAGTACGCGGGCCATCACGTCGGTGAAGCGGCGCCGACCGCTGACCCCCTGGAAGGTGGGCTTCTTGACCGGGCGGTCCAGAGTCGCCGTCATGTCAGTCCTTCTTTCCGGCGATGGCGGCGCGGGCCGCGGCGTTGACCAGGAAGGTCAGCACGAACAGCACCAGACCCGCCGCGATGTAGGCGCCGGCCTGGATGTTGTTGTTGAACTCCGCGTAGCCGAGGGCGATCTTCGAGGCGAGGGTGGAGCCGGTGTCGAACAGCGACCAGCCGAACTCCTTCGTGGTGGTGCGCAGGATCATGTACAGCGCCATCGTCTCGCCGAGCGCGCGGCCCAGTCCGAGCATCGAGCCGCTGACGTAGCCGGACTTGCCGAACGGGATCACCGTGGTCTTGACGACCTCCCACTTGGTCGCGCCCAGCGCCAGCGCCGCCTCGATGTGCGCGGTCGGGGTCTGGGTGAACACCTCGCGGGTGACCGCGGTGATGATCGGCAGGATCATCACCGCGAGCACGATGCCAGCGGTGAAGATGGTGCCGCCGCCGCGCACCGAGCCGGAGCCCGTGGCGAACAGCGGGATCCAGGAGAGGTTCTCGTTGAGCCACACCGCCAGCGGCCGGATCGCGGGCGCGAAGATCAACATGCCCCACAGGCCGTAGACGATGGACGGCACCGCGGCCAGCAGGTCGATCACGTAGGCCAGCGGCCGGGCCAGCCGCTTGGGCGAGTACTGCGTCAGGAAGATCGCGATGCCCAGCGCCACCGGCATCGCCAGCACCAACGCGAACAGCGACACCAGCACGGTGACCTGGAGCAGGTCCAGGATGCCGAACGCCATGTGGGTGATGTCGTCGGTGATCCAGACGCTGCTGGTGAGGAAGTTCGCCTCGTTGCGCGAGAGCGCCGGCACCGCTCGCCAGACCAGGAACGCCCCGATCGCGCCGATCAGCACCGTGATGAACACCGCCGACCCCGACGCGAGCGTGGTGAAGATCCGGTCGCCCGGACGGGTCACCGTCTTTGCGGGGGCCTTGGGTGACGAAGTGATCGGAGCCTCCGGTGTTCCTGGTGGACCACCCACCCCCGCCCCGGTGTCATCGGGGCCGGAGGTGAGGGGTGCCGATTGGGCTGGCGCGTCGCTCATCTGCGCTCGCAATCTTCCTGGTGTGAATATAGAGCGGAGTCCGGTTCGGGAAAACTCAGCCGATGGCGGCGATGGACGCGGTCAGCTTGTCCTGCACCGTGGCGGGCAGCGGAACGTAGCCCTGCGCGGCCAGGTCGGCCTGCCCCTCGCTGGCGGCGCTGGTCAGGAACGACTTCACGGCCGCCGAGGTGTCGGCGTCGTAGCCCTTCGAGCAGACGATCTCGTAGGTCGCCAGCACCAGCGGGTACGCGCCCGGCTCGGAGGTGCCGAAGATCGAGTTGAGGTCCAGCGACAGGTCGCCGGTGCCCTCGTTCTTGAACTTGGCGCTGCTGATCGCCTTGCCCGCGGTTTCCTCGGTCAGCTCGACCGGGCCCGTGCCGGTGTCGATCCGCGCCATCGCCAGCTTGTTCTGGTCCGCGAAGGACTTCTCGACGTAGGTGATCGACCCGGGCGCACCGGCCACGGCCTGCGACACACCGGCCGAGCCCTTGGCGCCCTCGCCGACGCCGCCGACGAAGTCGGAACCGGCACCCTTGGTCCACGCGCCGTTGGAGGCGGTGGTCAGGTACTGCTGGAAGTTGTCGGTGGTGCCCGAGGAGTCCGAGCGGACGATCGGGACGATCGCCTCGTCGGGCAGGCTCACGCCGCTGTTGAGTGCGGCGATCGCGGGGTCGTTCCACTTGGTGATCGCGCCGCTGAAGATCTTGGCGAGCGTCTCGCCGTTGAGCGTGAGGTCCTCGATGCCGTCGAGGTTGTAGGCGATCGCGACGGGGCCGAACACCAGCGGGAGGTTCCAGGCGTCGTTGCCGGCGCAACGCTCCTTGGCCGCCGCGGCCTGGTCGCCCTTGATGGCGGAGTCCGAGCCGGCGAAGTCGACCTGCTTGGCGATGAACTGGGTGCGCCCGTCGCCGGAACCGCTGGGGTTGTACGCGACCTTGACGTCCTTGCCCTTGTCCGCGCACACCGCGATGTAGGTGGAGGCGAAGGCATCCATCGCGTTCTTCTGCGCCGAGGAACCCGCGGCGGAGAGCGTGCTCTTGCCCTCACAGGTGGCGTTCGAGGCCGCGCTGTTCACCGTGGTGGTGTTGCTGGCGGAGTTGTTGTCGCTGCCGCACGCGGTCAGGGCCATGGCCCCGACGGCCACCGCACCGAGCACTGCACCACTGCGCTTGAAGTTCACGCTAATTCCTCCGGGAGGCTCAACCATTTCGCCCGAGTCGGGCGACATTGCGAGGCGCAGTTCGGGGTCCGATGCACCGGGCAGCGCATCGCCGCCCACCAAGAAAGCTAAGGGCCGGTGGTGGACAGACGGTCCCGGAACGGTGAACGGAAGGTGAACTCCTCCACAGCAGTGTTGAGGATCACGCCGCCGTCGGGCGCGCCGCCTCGAGATCCTGGGGCCGCGGGTTCTTCAGGGTGGACGCGTAGACGTCGACGTACTCCTGGCCCGACATCTGCATGAGCGCGTACATCACCTCGTCGGTGATCGCCCGCTCCACCCAGCGATTTCCACTCATCCCGTCGAAGCGGGAGAAGTCGATCGGTGCGCCGAACTTCACCTGCACCCGGCGACGACGCCAGCGGAACGGACCGGGCGGGCACACCTCGCCGGTACCGATGACCGCGACCGGGATCACCGGGATGCCGGTGGCCAGCGCCACCCGCGCCATCCCGGTCTTGCCCTTGTACAGCCGGCCGTCCGGCGAGCGGGTGCCCTCGGGGAACAGCCCCACCAGCTTGCCCTCGTCGAGCAGGCGGGTGGCGGTCGCGAGCGCCGACTGCGCGGCGTCCGCTCCGCTGCGGTCGATCGGCACCTGGCCGGCGCCGCTGTAGAACCAGCGCTGCAGCGTGCCCTTGAACCCGGGCGTGGTGAAGTACTCGCTCTTGGCCAGGTACGTGATCCGGCGCGGCGACGCCAGGGGCGCGAACAGCCAGTCCGCGACGGACAGGTGGTTGCCGGCCAGGATCGCGGGACCGTGAGTCGGGATGTTCTCCACCCCTTCAACTTTCGGACGGTTGATCAGAGCGATCAACGGTCCGACGAACGCGTACTTCAACAGCCAGTAGAACATCTACGCCCCTTCGACCCCGGTGTATGCGACGTCCACGTGGAATCGACCGAATCCGAGCCGGTCGTAGGTGTGCAGCGCCGCGGTGTTGTCCGCTTCGGTGTACAGCAGCACCGAACCGAGTCCCCGGTCGCGAAGGTACCGGAGGCCGGCAACGGTCAGGAGTCGGCCCAGTCCACGGCCCTGCGCGGCCGGGTCGATCGCCACCACGTACACCTCCCCGATCGCGGGTCCGTCCGCGGTGGCCGGGTGCACCTTGGTCCAGTGGAAGCCCAGCACCGCACCGGTCGCGGCGTCGGCCGCGACGAACAGTCCGGCCGGGTCGAACCACGGCTCCGCCACCCGCTCGTCGATCTCGTGCTGGGCCCAGGAGCCCTGCTCGGGGTGCCAGTCGAACGCGGCGGCGTTCACCCGCAGCAGCTCGGCGTCGTCCGCGGCCCCCGCGTAGGTGCGCAGGGTGACGTCGGCCGGCACCGGCACCTCGGGCAGCTCCGGGGCGTCCAGCCGACGGCGCAGCTGCAGCAGTTCGCGGGCCGGCCGCAGCCCCAGGTGCGCGGCGACGGCACGGGCGGCCGGCAGGTCGCCGTGCGCCCAGACCCGGGTGCCGGCTCCGCCCGCGGCCAGTGCGTCGGCGACCAGCGCGCGGCCGATCCCCCGGCCGCGACGGTCGGGATCGACGGCGACCTCCGCCATGGCCGGGTGCTCGCCGTGCGCGGGTTCGACCCCGGCGTAGCCGACGACCACGCCGTCGTGGGTGGCCAGCAGGTGTCCGGCATCGGCGGCCAGGTTGTGCACGGCCTGCTCGGAAACCGGCGCGGTGCCGTCCACCGCGGTGGCCCGGTCCAGCACGGCGCGTACCTGCGCCTGCTGCCCGGCGTCGAGCCGCGTCGGCCGGCTCAGGTCGAACTCGTCCATGTACTACACCGTCTCCATCTACTGCGCGGTCCCGTTGGTCGTGGTCAGAGTCGCGTCGGCCGCCTCGCCGGTGTCGTCGTCGGCGACGGTCTCCGCGTCCGCCTGACCGCCCCCGGACTTGCGGCTGGGCCGGACGGCCTTGTAGCCGACGTTGCGGACGGTCCCGATCAGGGACTCGTGCTCGGGGCCGAGTTTGGCCCGCAGCCGTCGCACGTGAACGTCGACCGTGCGGGTGCCGCCGAAGAAGTCGTAGCCCCAGACCTCCTGCAGCAGCTGGGCCCGGGTGAAGACCCGGCCGGAGTGCTGCGCGAGGTACTTGAGCAGCTCGAACTCCTTGTAGGTGAGGTCGAGGGGGCGCCCGCGCAACCGCGCGGTGTAGGTGCCCTCGTCGATCGTCAGCTCACCGAGGGTGATCTTGCCGGACGCCTCCGGACTGGCCAGCCCGCCGCTGCGCCCGACCAGCAGCCGCAGCCGCGCGTCGAGTTCGGCGGGGCCGGTGCCGGGCAGCAGGATGTCGTCGAGACCCCATTCGGAGTTCACCGCGACCAGTCCGCCCTCGGTCACGACCGCGACCACGGGAACCGCCGAACCGGTGCTGCCGAGCAGCCGGCACAGTCCGCGCGCGGCCGCGAGGTCGGTGCGCGCGTCGACCAGTGCCACGTCCGCGGACCCGGCCTCGAGCAGCGACGACACTTCCGTGGGCGCCGGCCTGAGGGTGTGCGCCAACAGCGCGAGTGAAGGCAGCACTGCCTCCGGGTGCGGGTCCGAGGTCAGCAGGAGCAGCTCCACGCGGGCCTTCCCCTCTCGTCGTCCATGTCGAGCACGGTGGTGTGCCTGAACACGGTGATGTGCCTGAACACGCGGCGACGGTGACGCGATACCTCGAAACAGACTAGCTTGCCGCCTTCGACAGCCGGACCGACCAGTCCCGGCGCGTTCGGTCACAATGGTGCGGTGCGCAAACTGATACTCGCCCTGGTGTGCCTGCTGGCGCTTGTCGTCGTCGTCGACTTCGGTGCGGCCGCCTACTCCGAGTACCGGGTCTCACGAGGCCTGCGGGCCGGCGGTGAGCTCACCGCCGACCCCGACGTGACCATCACCGGCTTCCCGTTCCTCACTCAGGCCGCCGCCGGGAAGTACTCGAACGTCGAGATCCGCGCCCAGGGCGTGAACAGCAACGTCGTGGGCGAGGTGACCGTGGAGGCGAACCTGCACGGCGTCAGCATCCCGGCGTCCGACCTGGTCAACGGCACGGTGAAGACGGTCCCCGTCGACCAGATCGACGGCCGTGTGCTGATCGACGCCACCGAGCTCGGCACTTTCCTCGGCATCCCCGACCTGCAGGTTTCCGCGCCGCCGGCCGACCCGTCCGACGGGACCGGCGGCTCCGGCGGCTCCGGGATGACCACCTCGGGCGGCGTCGTGCTCACCGGCACTGTCCCGGTCGGGCCGCTGCGGGCCAGCGTCAGCGTGCAGGCCGACCTGGTCCTCGACGGCGAGAACGTCAAGGTCGTCGCCACCGACCTCTACTTCGGGCCTGAGGGCCGTGCCGACTTCACCGTCCCGGAGATCCTGAAGCCGACCGTGCTCGGGCTGTTCACCAAGACCATCGACGCGCAGCAGTTGCCGTTCGGCGTGGTCCCCAGCAAGGTCTACGCGGAGGGATCCCAGCTGGTGATCGAGGGTGTCGGCGAGAACGTGGTGATCAACCTCGACGATCTGCAGACGCCGTGACCGCCCTCGTCGTCCTCTCCGTCGTGCTGGTGGCCGCTCTCGCGGCCGGGGCGTTGCTGCGCGCGCGCTCGGGCACGGTCCGGGCCACCGAATCCGGGCCCGTGGTCGACGAAGCCCTGCGCGAGCTGCTCACCGAGGCCGGGGTGAACACCGCGGGGCCCACTGTCCTGCACTTCTCCGCGGACTGGTGCGGGCCCTGCGCTGCGGTGCGACGGGTGATCCACCAGGTCCTCGGGAACCTCGACACCCGGCTCGGCCCCGACGCGGCCCGCACCGTCGAGGTGGAGCTGGACATCGACGAAAACCCCGTCCTGGCAAAAGAACTGGGCGTACTGTCGCTGCCCACCACCTTCATCTTCGACGCCGCGCTGGTGCAGCGGCACCGGATTTCCGGGGTCCCCGCCGCCGCGGACCTCGAGACCGCGCTGCTCCCACTGTGCGGACCCGGCAACTCTGTTCCGGGAAAAAACGGGTAAGCTCGCCGACGTGCACTCCAGCCAAGAGCTCATGCTCACCCGTCGCCGCACAGTTGACCTGTGCCGCCTCGGTGGTTGTTGCTGTCTCTGCTGCTGATCGCACGGCTGACCGCATTCAGGCTCATTTCCGGCATTCCGCCTGAGCCCCGCGCCGTGCCGATCGGAACACGCGCCCTCTTTACGTAACCAGGTCTTCACGTACTCACGAGGCACTCGTTCGAGCGCAGGAGCACATCCCGATGCCTACCTTCACCACCCAATCCGTAACCAGTTCGACGCCGACCCAGGTCGACGTCCGCGGACCTCGCTTCGCCGCCTGGATCACCACCGCTGTCCTCGTCGCCGTCCTCGCGTTGTCCACCGTCTCCGCGGTCGCGGCCGGCCTGCTGCTTGCCGTGCAGGCCGTGGTGTTCGCGATCGGCGCCGCCCTCGGCCCGCGCCGCAGCCCGTACGGGCAGGTCTTCGCCCTGTTCGTGGCGCCGCGACTGGCACCGACCAGCGAACGCGAACCGGCCGCGCCGCTGAAGTTCGCGCAGCTCGTCGGCCTGGCGTTCGCCGTCGTCGGCGTCGCCGGGTTCCTCACCGGCCTGGCCACGCTCGGCGCGGTCGCCACCGGCTTCGCCCTCTTCGCCGCCCTGCTCAATGCGGCGTTCGGCATCTGCCTCGGATGCCAGATCTACCCACTCGTGGCCCGCTTCCGCGGTCCGACGCGGCTTGCGACGTAGTCCGCGCCTCCCACCCAGACCCAAGCAGTAAGAACGAAAGGAAACCCATGGCTCGCTCCGACGTCCTGGTCTCAGCCGACTGGGCAGAGCAGAATCTCTCCGCCCCGAAGACGGTTTTCGTCGAGGTCGACGAAGATGCCTCGGCATACGACGGCGGCCACATCGAGGGCGCAGTCAAGCTCGACTGGCGAAAGGACCTGCAGGACGCCGTCCGCCGGGACTTCCTCAACCGGGAGCAGTTCTCCGAGCTGCTGTCCGCCAAGGGCATCTCCAACGACGACACCGTCGTGCTCTACGGCGGCAACAACAACTGGTTCGCGGCGTACGCGTACTGGTACTTCAAGCTGTACGGCCACCAGGACATCAAGCTGATCGACGGCGGCCGCAAGAAGTGGGAGCTCGACGGCCGCCCGCTGTCGGCAGCCGAGGTCACCCGCCCGGTCACCGACTACAAGGCCGCCGAGCCGGACACCTCCATCCGCGCGTTCCGCGACGAGGTCATCAACGCCATCGGCAGCAAGAACCTCGTCGACGTGCGCTCGCCCGACGAGTTCTCCGGCAAGATCCTCGCGCCGGCGCACCTCCCGCAGGAGCAGGCGCAGCAGCGGGGCCACGTCCCCGGCGCCATCAACATCCCGTGGAGCACCACCGCCAACGAGGACGGCACCTTCAAGTCGGACGACGACCTGGAGAAGCTGTACGCCGCAAAGGGATTCGACGACAGCCGCGAGACCATCGCGTACTGCCGTATCGGCGAGCGGTCGAGCCACACCTGGTTCGTGCTGCAGGAGATCCTGGGCAAGAGCAATGTCAAGAACTACGACGGCAGCTGGGTCGAGTACGGCTCTCTCGTCGGCGCACCGATCGAATTGGGAGCATAAATCATGTGCGGAGCACCTGTTCAGGGTCAGACCCTGCCGTCCGGCGTCAACGTCGAGAAGGAAACCGTCATCACCGGTCGCGTGCTGAGCGCTGACGGCCAGCCCGTCGGCGGCGCGTTCGTCCGCCTGCTCGACGGCACCGGCGAGTTCACCGCCGAGGTCGTCGCGTCCGGCACCGGCGACTTCCGCTTCTTCGCCGCCCCGGGCACCTGGACCGTGCGTGCACTGTCCAGCACCGGCAACGGCGACACCACCCTCTCCCCCGAGGGCAGCGGCATCCACAACGTGGACATCACCGTCAGCAAGTAGGACGCGTCGCGTCACGGCCCCGCTCCCGGTTCGCCCGGGGCGGGGCCGTCGTGCGTCCGGACCCAGGTCCGGACGCCACCCGACGCACCTGCACCACCCGAGGCGGCCGGATCCGGCGGCCCGGTCTAGAATGACGCCGTGGTCATTTTCTTCGAGGTGCTGCTGGTTCTCGCAGCCATTCTGATTACCTGGTTCTCGCTCTACGTCGTGTACCGCTTGGTCACCGACCAGCCGTGAGTCCGACCGGGGTCCCCGAGGACGATCAGTCGCCCGACCAGCCAGCCGTGCAACGCGGCTCCGGCGACAAGGCCGTGGCCGACGCGATCGAGCGGTCCAAGGACACTGCCGGGCGCAACATCCCGGTACTGTCCGGACTTCCGCTGCCCGAGGAGACCGCGAACCTGCGCCTCGGCCCCGACCTGCATCCCGGCCTGCTCGCGCTGCTGCCGCTCGTCGGCGTCTGGCGCGGCGAGGGCGAGGGACACGACCTCGAGGGCGAGTACCGGTTCGGCCAGCAGGTGGTCGTCAGCCACGACGGCGGCAACTTCCTGTCCTGGGAGTCACGGTCCTGGCGCCTGGACGTCGACGGTCAGTACACCGGACCGGACCTGCGCGAGAGCGGGTTCTGGCGGGTCAGCGGCGACGGCGTCCCCGGCAGCGTCGACGAGGAGACCGTCGAACTGCTGCTCACGCACGCCTCCGGCGTCGTCGAGCTGTACTACGGCCAGGCGCTCACCCAGTCCAGCTGGGAACTGGCGACCGACGTCGTCATCCGCAGCAAGCACGGGGCGATGGTCGGCGGCGCCAAGCGCCTCTACGGCATCGTCGAGGGCGGTGACCTCGCCTACGTCGAGGAGCGCATCCTCGCCGACGGTCCGCTGAAGCCGCACCTGTCCGCGAGGCTGTCCCGCTACATCGGGTAGCACTCCCGTCTGATCGCTGCCCCTCCGTCTGATTGCTGCCCGTCGACGCGGAACGGCCCCCGAGCCGTACCGCCGACGGACGCTTGTCGTCGCACGGTCCCGGTCGGGACTGACCGGGGGCTCGGGGGCCGGGTGACTGTCGGGGATTCGCCAGCCGCACACGCGGTCAGTGAATTCCGCTGGCGCGGCTAGCTGACAGCCACCTCACGCGTCCTGTAGTTCTTCAACTTCAGACCACCTCCTTCCTCGTGTACGGACGAAGGTACGCCCGGCCACGAGGGTGTGCAACGGATTATTTTCCGGTCCGTGCGCAGGTCAGCAGGTGGACGGTGCGGCGTCCCCGCGGAACCTGTCCTCCATCCAGTCGAGCGCCCGCGGCAGACCCAGGACCGCGGCGGAGAGATGGTCCGGGGTGGGCGTCAGGAGCGACTCCACCGGAGTGCCGGCCCCGCAGTAACGCCGCAGGGTGTTGTCGATGGAGTCGACCGGGATCAATCCGTCGGTGGGGCTGTGCCATTCGAAGATCGGGAAGTCCGGGACGCCCGGGTACAGCTCGAGGCTGTTCTCGTCCATCACCTCCCAGGCGGCCGGATAGTTCATGAAGTCCTTGTTGTCCGTCACCTGCGCCGCGCTGCGCCCGATGCCCCAGAACATGATCTCGTTGGTACAGCCGTTCTTGATCATGTCCTGGAGCCAGCGGCCCTGGTCGTTGAGCTGGCCCGACACGTTGATCCGGTCCGGGTACTCGCGTTCGAGCCCCAGCGCGGCCGCCATCGCGAGGCCGAAGGCCGGATGCGGGTTCGCGCCGAGCGCCTGGGCCATCTTCGCCAGGTTCATCGGGACGCCGCCCTCGGCCGCGCCGACGATGTTCAGTTCGGGCGCGTAGGTGGGTGCCATCGCGGCGGCCCATCCGGTCGCCATCCCGCCCCCGGAGTAGCCGGCCAGACCGATCGGGCTGTTCGCCACCTGGAACTCGGGGATCTTCCGCACGGCCTTGAGCCCGTCGAGAGTGATCTGCCCGCCGAGCTTCGCGGCGCCGTACGCCATCCTCGGCCCGAGATGGTCGGGAAGTGTCACCGCCCACCCCCGCGCGAGCGCGATGTTCAGGCCGGGCGCCTCCCGGATCTGGGTGAACGGGTCGGTCGTGTAGAGCTCGGTCGCGATCTTGCACTTGTTCCCGAGCGCGTTGATGATGTGCTGGTACGACACCAGCGGACCGTCCGGGACGCGGTTCGGCGGCAGCAGGAAGGTGGTGTTCGCCGCCATCGGATGCCCCTGGGAGTCCTTCGTGCTGAAGAGCACCTCCCACACCTGGCTCCCGGGAAAGTAGAGGTTGGGCGGCATCTGCCGGAGCTTGAGCACCTCGCCGGGAGCATGCGCGGCCAGGTCCGGCGGCGCACTGAAGAAGGGATCCGGGTCGGCCACCGGGTAGACCGGGAGCGCGGCCGCACCGCCGGCCCCCGCCGTCGCCGCTACCAGGACCGACGCCAACCCGACCACGACGCCGCCTACCAGACTTCGAATCAACGCTCCCATGGACCACTCCCCAGTCGTCAGGACGTTCGATCGAGCATTCCGTCGGTSACTATGCCAGGGGTCTCGGACGGCCCATCGGGTTTCGTGTCACTGCTTGGTCTCGACAGCGGGCCGTTCGGTCACGATTCGATCACTCCGACCGCTCGCCTCATTACGGTCGGCTCCCACCTCGAGCACCCGATCCACGGCACTGCCGCTCGGCAGTTGATGCGTCACCACGACCACCGTTCGGCCCGGGTCCACCAGGTTGCCGGAGCGGTCGAGGAGCGCGCGGAGCAGCGCCGCGCCCTCCTCGGCGTCAAGGTGTTCCGTCGGCTCGTCGAGCAGCAGCACCTGCGCGGGCGAGACCAGCGCCCGGGCGAGCAGGAGCCGGCGACGCTGACCCCCGGACAGCGACCGGCCCCCCGACGCGAGAGAGGTGTGCACGCCGTCCGGCAGTCCGGCGAGCCACTCGCCCAGACCCACCGATTCCAACGTCGCCAACGCCTCGGCCTGGTCGAGGTCGCCGCGGGCCACCCGCAGGTTCTCCAGCAGTGACGTCTCGAACAGGTGCGCATCCTCGGCGAAGAACCCGACCTCGCGACGCACCTGGGCCGGGTCCAGGTCCCCGACCGCCGCCCCGTTCACGGTGACGTCGCCGTCAGCCGGGCCGAGCAGACCCGCGAGGGTCATCAGCAGCGCCGTCTTGCCGGCGCCGCTCGGTCCCACCACCGCGGTCCGCGAACCGGGCGGCAGGTCCAGGTCCATCGGGTCGGTGTCGGTGCCGCCGGGCCAGCCGCACCGCAACCGTCGGGCCCGCACGTGCACCGGTTCCGTCACCGGAGCCGTGCTCGGCGCGGGCGCCTCGCCTGCCCGGTCCAGCAGTTCCATGATGCGGGCGGACGCGATCCGGGCCCGGGTCAGCGCGACCGCGGCGGCCGGCAGCACGGCCGTAGCCTCGAACGAGGCGAGCGGGAGCAGCACCAGGATCGCCAGCGACATCGGGGTCATCGCGCCGGGTGTGCCCCCGTCGACGCCGTACGCCGCGATGCCGATCAGCAGGGCACCGAGCACGCTCGCGCCGACGGCGAGCGGGGTCGCGGCCGCGGCGAACCCGGCGGGTACCGCCGCCCGATCCGTCGCCCGGATCTCCTGACGCTCCCAGGCCTGCGCCCGGCGGCGCATCTCGTCCAGGCGGCCGGCCACCCGCAGTTCCGCGGCATGGTCGAGGGCCAGGACCGCGGACTCGCTGAACCGCGCCGCCGCGAGCGCACCGTCCGCCTCTGCCATCCGAGCGGCCCGCGCCGAGAGCATCGGCGCCGCGATCCCCGAAACCGCCAGTGCGACGGCCAGTACCAGCGCACCGGCGGGCGAGATCAACGCCAGACCACCGACCGCGACTAGGGCGAGAACCACCGCGACCGCGATCGGGACCAGCGCCCGTACCACCACGTCGCCGAGCGCGTCGACGTCCGCCCCCGTGCGGGCCAGCAGGTCACCGCGCCGGAGGCCGGCGGGCGCGGCCGGATCGCCCTCCGACAGCCGCCGGTAGATCCGCTCCCGCGCCGACACCGTGCCCCGCAGGGCGGCGTCGTGGGTGGCCAACCGCTCGAGGTAGCGGAAGATGCCGCGGGAGATGCCCAGCGCCCGCACCGCCACCACGGCGACTGTCAGGTCGAGCACCGGCGGCATCTGCCAGGCCCGGGGGATCAGCCACGCGGACAGCGCGGCCAACGCCAGCGCGCTGCCGAGCGTCGCCACCCCGGCGACCACCGCGTAGGCCACCCGTCGCGGGCTCAAGTCGAGCAGGCGCAGTGCGCGGAGCAAAGGATCGCTCATGCCGCCGCCTCCCCGGTTCCGGAGGGCACTGCCTCGGACTGCGTGGTCACCACGGTGTCTCCGGCGGCCAGCACCGACGGACGATGTCCCACCAGCAGCACGGTCCGACCGGCCGCGGCCAGTCGGCGCAGCGAGGCGAGCACCGTCGCCTCCGTGTCGGCGTCCAGGTGTGCGGTCGGCTCGTCGAGCAACAGGATCGGCGCGGGCGAGAGCAGCACCCGGGTCAGCGCGAGGCGTTGCCGCTGCCCCACCGAGAGCCCCAGCCCCCCGACGCCGACCGTGGTGTCCCAGCGGTCCGGCAGTTCGGCGAGCACCGTGTCGAATCCGGTTGCCGCACAAGCTTTCTCGATATCCAACTCGTCGGCGTCCACCGGACCCGTGAGCTCGAGGTTCTCGCGCAGCGTGCCCGGGACCAGCACCGGATGCTGCGGCAGCCAGGCCACCTCGTGCCACCACCGAGTGGTGTCCAGCCGGTGCACTGGCGTCCCGCCGGCCAGCACCTCCCCCTCGTCCGGGTTCGCGAGACCCAGGATCAGTTGCAGCGCAGTGGACTTGCCGGAGCCGTTGGCGCCGGCGAGGACAGTGACCCGTCCCGGCTCCGCGGTCACGTCCAGGCGCCGCGGCGCCCAGCCCCCGCGCGAACGCACACCGACCCCGCGCAACGTCACCGTGGCCGAGTCCGCCACCTCGCCTCCCCCGAGCGGGCCGGTACCGCGACCGTCGAGAATGTCGAAGGCCTTGTCCGCGGCGGCCTTTCCGTCCTCTGCGGCATGGAACTGGGCCCCGACCATCCGCAGCGGCAGGTACACCTCCGGAGCCAGGATCAGCGCGACGACCCCGTCCCGAAGACCCATGTTGCCGAACACCAGGCGGAGCCCGATGCTCACCGCGATCAGGGCGACGCTGAGCGTGGCCAGCAACTCGAGCACCATCGAGGACAGGAACGCCACCCGAAGCGAGGCCATGGTGGTGCGCCGATGCGCATCACCGAGCTCGCGAACCCGGTCCGCCGGTCCGCGCTCGCGGCCGAGTGCCCGCAGTGTCGGCAGGCCGGCCAGCAGGTCCAGCAGCTGCCCGGACAGGCTGGTCATGGTGGCCAGCGAGGCCTCGGCCTTGCCCCGGGTGAGCAGCCCGATCAGGATCATGAACACCGGGATCAGGGGCAGCGTCACCACCACGATCACGGCCGACGTGACGTCGGTGAGCGCGATGACCAGCAGCGCCAGCGGGGTGACGGTGACCGCGAGCAGCAGGGCTGGCAGGTACCCGGTGAGATACGCACGCAGGCCCTCGATCCCGCGGGTCAGGACCGTCGCCACCTCGTCGCGGCGGGGGTCGAGCTCGCGCGGCGACAGCTCGGTGGCCGCGGTGAGCAACTCGCCCCGCAGCTCACCGATCACCCGCGACGCCGACCGGTGCGCGAAACGCGCGTGCGCCCAGGTGGACACGGTGCGTACCAGGATCGCGCCGGCCAGGACGGCCAGTTCGGTGCGCCAGGCGCCGACGCTGCGGGTCGCGGGGTCGGTGATCACCCCGGCCAGCACGGTTCCGATCATCACCGCGGAGACGATGACTGTCACCGCGGTGACCAGCGCGAGCGCCACCGTCAGGAGCAGGTAGCCGCGGGCGGACCGAGAGTAGCGCCACAGGCGTGGGTCCACCGGGCCGCGCCCGCGGGTGGGTGACTCGGGCGCGGCCTCGGTCTCGGTCGGCATCTAACGCGACTTCGCGGGAAGACCGATCGACGGCGGGATCTGTGCGGTCGAGATCCGCTGGCGGAACACCCAGTACGTCCAGGCCTGRTATCCGATGACCACCGGCGTCATGAAGACGGCCGCCCAAGTCATCACCTTGAGCGTGTACGGGCTCGACGAGGCGTTGTAGATCGTCAGGTTGTACGCCTCGTCGATGGTGGACACCATCAGGTTCGGGTAGAGCGAGCCGAAGAGCAGGACCACCGTGGCGATCACCGCGACCGTGGTGAGCACGAACGCCCAGCCCTCCCGCGCGACGGCCGTCAGCGCGACCACCCCGATCAGGGCGGCGGCGGCCACCGCGACCAGGATCCACGTCCAGCCCTTGCCGTAGGCCAGCTGTGTCCACAGCACGAACGCCCCGGCCACCACGACCGTCGGGATCGACAGTCGTGCAGCGAGTTTCACCGCGTCCTCGCGGACCTCACCGGAGGTCTTGAGCGCGAGGAACACCGCGCCGTGCAGCGCGAACACGATGGCCGTCGTCGCGCCGCCCAGCAGCGCGTACGGGTTGAGCAGGTCGAAGAACCCGGAGACGACCTTCTTGTTCTCGTCGATGGCCACGCCGCGCACGATGTTCGCGAAGGCGACGCCCCAGAGAACCGCGGGCACCCACGAGCCGATCATGATGCCGGCGTCGCACCGCGCGCGCCAGGCCGGATCGTCGATCTTGCCGCGCCACTCGATCGCACAGATGCGCAGGATGAGCGCGACCAGGATCAACAGCAGCGGCAGGTAGAAGCCCGAGAACAGGGTCGCGTACCASTCSGGGAACGCCGCGAACRWSGCRCCGCCSGCGGTGATCAGCCAGACCTCGTTSCCGTCCCACACCGGRCCGATGGTGTTGAGCAGCACCCGACGCCGGGTGTCGGTACGGCCGAGCGCCGGGAACAGCATGCCGACACCGAAGTCGAAGCCCTCGAGCACGAAGTACCCGACGAAGAGCACCGCGATGAGGATGAACCAGAATTCTTGAAGTCCCATGGTCTTCTCCCGCCTCAGTACGCGAACGACAGTTGTCTGGGTTCACCCGAGTCTTCGGGTGGCAATTCGTCGCCCGGCGGACGCATGTCGTGGTCCGACGGCCCGGCGATCGCATACCGGCGGATCAACATGAACCAGACGACACCGAGCGCGGCGTAGACCAGCGTGAAGGTGATCAGCGAGGCGACCACGAGGGCGGTCGGATGGTCGGACACACCCTGATCGACCAGTAGCCGGATCTGGTCCACCCCGGTCGGATTCGGATGTACCACCCAGGGCTGTCGGCCCATCTCGGTGAACACCCAGCCGGCGCTGTTGCCGAGGAACGGCGTAGGGATGGCGAGGAGGGACAGCCAGCCGAACCACTTCTGGTCCGGCACCCGGCCGCCGCGGGTCATCCACAGCCCGACCACGGCGAGGATGGCCGAGCCGGCCGCCCACCCGATCATCGCGCGGAAGGTCCAGTAGGTGACGAACAGGTTGGGCCGGTAGTTACCGGGGCCGAACTGCTCCTCGTATTGCAACTGCAGGTCCTCGACGCCCTGGAGGGTGACACCGGTGAAGCTGCCCTCGGCGAGGTAGGGCAACACGCCGGGAACCTCGAGCACGCGGGTGATGCTGTCGCAGTTGTTCTGGGTGCCGATCGTGAGAATCGAGAAGTTGGGGTCGGTCTCGGTGTGGCACAACGATTCCGCGGAGGCCATCTTCATCGGCTGCTGCTCGAACATCAGCTTGGCCTGGATGTCACCGGTGATCGCGAGGCCGACACCCGAGGCCACCATCACCCACAGGGCGAGGATCGTGACCGGGCGGAACATGGTCCTGGCCTGGTTCTCGTTGGCGGCCGCCACCACGGGGTCCGTGGCCGCCTTGGCCCGCTTCATGTTGCGCACCATCCACCAGCCGCCGATACCCGCGACGAAGGTGCCCGCGGTGAGGAACGCACCCGCCACCACGTGCGGGAAAGCCGCCAGCGCAGTGTTGTTCGTCAGCAGCTCCCAGATACTGGTGAGCTCGGCCCGACCGCGTTCCTCGTTGTACACCGCACCGACCGGGTGCTGCATGAACGARTTTGCGGCGATGATGAAGAAGGCGGACGCGTTGACACCGATCGCGACCAGCCAAATCGTGGCCAGGTGAACGAGTTTCGGCAGCCGACCCCAGCCGAAGATCCACAGGCCGAGGAAGGTGGATTCGAGGAAGAAGGCGACCAGGCCCTCCAGCGCCAGCGGCGCCCCGAACACGTCACCGACGAAGCGCGAGTACTCGCTCCAGTTCATGCCGAACTGGAACTCCTGCACGATGCCGGTGGCGACGCCGAGCGCGAAGTTGATGAGGAAGAACTTGCCGAAGAACTTGGTGAGCCGATACCAGTGATCCTTCTTGGTGATCACCCACATCGTCTGCATGATCGCGATGAGCGGGGCGAGCCCGATCGTCAGGGGGACGAGAATGAAGTGGTAGACGGTTGTGATTCCGAACTGCCAGCGCGAAACATCCAGTGCGTCCATTGACAACTCCCAGACAGGGCCCGTTGGACAGGCATGCCGGAACCGAGGTCGTGGGCTGACGCCTCAGTCCCGAATCAAAAGGTATCTCCCGCGGCGGTATGCCGCAGGTCTTTATCTACTACTAGTCGTAGTATCAATGTCAAGACGACCTGTCCGGGCATCAGGCCGCGTCGAGCTCGACCCCTACCGTCTCCGCAGCCAGGCCCACCAGCGACGACACCTCGTCCGCGATCTCCGGGGCCGGCAGGCTCAGCCCGTCCAGGGTGTGCACCCGTGCGGCGAGAGTCACACTCGACAGCAGCCAGAGTCCGTCCGCCAGAATGAGATCCGCGGGCCTCAAAGCGTCGACCTCGCACCGGAACCGGTGCGCTCCGGCCACCTCGAACAAGGCCTGCTGGGTGGTGCCGGGCAGGATCCCGTGTTCGATCGGCGGGGTGATCAGCGTCCGCCCGCGCGAGATCAGCACCGTCGACCTCGGCCCCTCCAGCACCATGCCCTCGCTGCTCGTGAAGATCACGTCGTCGGCGCCGCGCGCGTGCGCGTGCCGCAGCGCCGCCATGTTGGTCGCATACGACAGGGTCTTGGCCCCCAGCAGCTGCCACGGCGCCGTCGCGGCCATGTCGACCGAGTACCCGCGGGCGAGCGTGAGCACCGACACCCCGTCCCGGCGGGCGGCCTCGACCCGGTCCGCGACCGGCCCGACCGTGAGGTACCCGGTGGGCCCGCCGCCGGACTCACGCCCGCGGCTGAGCACCAGGCGCATGATGCCCTCGCGGTCGGCGCCCCACTCGTCGAGCGCCAGCCCGACCGCGATCCGCCAGTCGTCGAGGTCCGGCTCCGGCAGTTCCAACGCCGCCGCGGACCTCCGCAGCCGCGCCAGGTGCAGCTCGATGGTGCACGGCACCCCGTCGCGCACCAGCACCGTCTCGAAGACGCCGTCGCCGCGCACCGCACCCAGGTCGTCCGCATGCAGCAGGGGGGCGTCGGGATCGTGCACGACGCCGTCCAGGGTCACCAACACCTGATCAGCCATGCCCCAAGCCTATCGGCGCGTCGTTCGGCGCGGCACCGCTGTGCACGGCGCTCCTAGTATGGAGGTGTGTCCGAGTCACCGAGCATCACCACGAGTCCCCTGCTCACCCTCCCCGGCGCCGTGCCGGCCCCCGACGATTCCCTCGACGCGGGTGTCGCCTGGCACTACGGGGATCCGTTGCGCGAGCAGCGATCGGCCGAGACCACCGCCGCGATCGTCGACCGGTCGAACCGGTACGTCCTCTCCATTGCCGGCGCCGAACGCCTCAGCTGGCTGCACACCATCTCCAGCCAGCACGTCGCGAACCTGCCCGACGGCGCGTCGGCGGAGAACCTCAGCCTCGACCTCAACGGTCGCGTCGAACACCACTTCGTGCTCACCGATCTCGACGAGGTGACGTGGATCGACACCGAACCGAAGTACGGCCCCGACCTGCTCGGGTTCCTGCAGAAGATGGTGTTCTGGGCGAAGGCCGAGCCCAAGCCGGCGCCCGACATGGCGGTGCTCACCCTGCTCGGCCCCGACATCCGACGGCCCCGGATCCTCGAGGCGCTCGGCGTCGGCGAGCTGCCCGGGGTCTACGGCGCCGTCGCCGTGGCCGGCGGCGGCTTCCTCCGCACCATGCCGTGGCCCGGCGAGCACGCCTGGGACCTCGTGGTCCCCCGCGACCGGCTCGGCCAATGGTGGGCGGCCCTGACCGGGGCCGGCGCCGCTCCCGCGGGCAGCTGGGCGTTCGAGGCGCTGCGGGTGGCCGCACTGCGCCCCCGGATCGGCCTCGACACCGACGAACGCACCATCCCGCACGAGGTCCGCTGGATCGGCGGAGTCACCGAGCACGGCGCGGTCCACCTCGACAAGGGCTGCTACCGCGGCCAGGAGACGGTGGCTCGGGTGCACAACCTGGGCAAACCGCCGCGGCACCTGGTGCTGCTCCACCTCGACGGCTCGGCGGACACCCTGCCGCAGCCGGGTGACGCCGTCACCGCGGACGGTCGCGCCGTGGGCACGGTCGGCACCGTCGTGGACCACCACGAACTCGGCCCCATCGCGCTGGCCCTGGTCAAGCGGACCGTGCCGGCCGAGACCCCGCTCGTCGTCGGCGGCACCGCCGCGGCCATCGACGCGGACTCCGTCCCCAGCTACGACGCCGTCCAGGCGGGCCGTGCCGCCGTCGACCGGCTCCGCGGACGGTGACCGGGCCCGCCCCGGCGGCGGGCCGCGTCGAAGCGGTCTGCGTGCTGTTCGCCGAGCGCGACAGCGGCACCCGGCGGGTGCCGCGCACCGCGATCGACAAACGCCCTGTGACCGGCCCGGTGGGCGTCCACGCGGCCGGGCTCGACGGCGACCGGGTGTGCGACACCGAGCACCACGGCGGCGCCTTCAAGGCGGTCTACGCCTACCAGGAGGACGAGGCCCGGCGGTGGGCGGCGGAACTGGGCCGCGACCTGCCTGCCGGCTGGTTCGGGGAGAACCTGCGCGTGAGCGGGCTCCCCACCAGCGACGCGGTCATCGGCGAGCGCTGGCGGCTAGGCGACCGCGACGACGCGCCGGAACTCGAGGTGACGGGCCCACGAACCCCGTGCGGCACCTTCGGCGTCTGGGCAGCGGAGCCCGGCTGGGTCAAGCGGTTCGCCGAGCGCGCCGACACCGGCGCCTACCTTCGGGTGGTCCGCGGCGGACGGGTCGCCGCCGGCGACGCGATCGAACGCGTGCACGTCCCGGCGCACGGCGTCACGGTCCGCGACCTGTTCACCGGCCGCGACCCGGAACGGCTGGCGCTGTTGCTCGCGCAACAACCCGACCTGTCGCCTAGTGTCGAGGACAAGGCACGCCGACGGATCACCGGGCTGAAGGTGCAGGTGGAGTATTGAGCGTCGAACTTGTCGAGGTGGTCCGGTCCGGTCTCCGCGAGTGCGTGCACCGGGGTTCCGCGGTGCTGCTGGACCCGCACGGCGAGGTCCTGCTCGCCATCGGTGAGGTGCACACCCCGACCTACCCCCGTTCGTCCAGCAAGCCCATGCAGGCGGTCGGAATGCTGCGTAGCGGGTTCGTCCCCGCCGACAGCCGCGAACTGGCCCTGGCCACCGCCTCGCACCACGGTGAACCGGAGCACGTCGCGGTGGTCCACGGGCTGCTGCAGCGCACCGAAGTCGACGAGAACCGCTTGCAGTGCCCGCCGGACCTGCCGTCCGACGAGGTGGCCCGGGCCCGGGTGCTCGCCTCAGGCGGTCTGCGTCGACGAATCTTCATGAACTGCTCCGGCAAGCATGCGGCGATGCTCGCGGTGTGTGTGGCCCGCGGCTGGCCCCTCGACAGCTACCTCGACCCGGCCCATCCGCTGCAGCAGGCCGTGCTCGACACCGTCTCCGACCTGGCCGGCGAGATCGAGTCCGACCACGGCATCGACGGCTGTGGGCTGCCGACCATCCCGCTGGCGTTGACGGCCCTCGCCCACGCCTTCTCCCGCCTCGTCACCGCGCCGCCGGGGAGCCCGGAACGGGCGGTCGCGGACGCGATCCGCGACCATCCCTGGCTGATCTCGGGCACCGGCGCGGACGATGCGCAGCTGATGGCCGCGGTGCCGGGCCTGGTCTGCAAGGCCGGGGCCGACGGTGTGCACGCGGGCGCGCTGCCCGACGGCACCGCCTTCGCCCTCAAGATCGACGACGGCCACGAGCGGGCCCGGCTGCCCCTCGCCGCGGCGCTGCTGCACCGCCTCGGCGTCGAGTGGACCGAGGACCTCGCGGGGCTGGCGTCGCCGCCAGTCCTGGGCGGAGGCGTGCGAGTCGGCACCATTCGGGCTGTTCCGGGCGCGTTGAGATAATTCAGACACCCCGGACTGCCAGGGGAAGGAGCGGCAAATCCTTTCTCAGGCTAGAGTGTGGGTCAGGAAGAAACACACACTCAAACGGGGCCGCCAAATTCCCCAGGCCGCCCCGCGAAAGCGCGAGGGGGTTAGCCATGGGCCGCGGCCGGGCTAAGGCAAAGCAGACCAAGGTTGCGCGTGAGCTCAAGTACAGCTCGCCGTCCACGGACTTCTCTAGCCTTCAGCAAGAACTGTCGGGAAGCTCGTCCAGCTCGCATCGGACCGGGGTCGGCACCGACCAGCGGTCCGACTCGGATGGTCGTTCGCGCTGGGACGACGACGACTCCGACGACTGGCGCCGCTGACCAACGCAGCTGACAAGTGAGGGGAGCCCACAGGCTCCCCTCATTTCCGCATCTGCGGCAGCGCGCGCTCAGCGGCGCCCAATTATCCCCGGATACGACAACGGTCCGGACACCCCGATGGGAATACGGGGTGTCCGGACCGCTTGTCTTTGCCTAGAAGCGCGGGTGGTCTCCCACCAGGTGCGCCTGGCCGGAGCCGTCCTGCTTGTCCGACGCCTTCGAGACGGTGCCCATGGTCCAGCAGTCGATGTGCCGGGCGGTGAGCACGGCCAGCGCGCGGTCCACGTCCTCCGGCGCCACGATCGCGACCATGCCGACGCCCATGTTGAACGTCTGCTCCATCTCGGCGCGCTCGACGCGGCCGCGCTGGGCGATCATCGCGAACACCGGTGCCGGGCTCCAGCTGCCGCGGTCCAGCTCCGCGACCAGGCCCTTGGGCATGACCCGGGCCAGGTTGTTCGCCAGTCCGCCGCCGGTGACGTGGCAGAAGGTGCGCACGTCGGTCTCGGCGGCCAGTGCCAGGCAGTCCTTGGCGTAGATCTTGGTCGGCTCGAGCAGTTCCTCGCCGAGCGTGCGGCCGAACTCCTCGACGTGGCCGGTCAGCGGCATCCGGTCGATCTCGAGCAGCACCTTGCGGGCCAGCGAGTAGCCGTTGGAGTGCAGACCCGAGGAGCCCATGCCGATCACCACGTCGCCCGGACGGACCCGGTCGGGGCCGAGCACGGAATCCGCCTCGACGACACCGACGCCGGTGGCCGAGAGGTCGTAGTCACCGTCGGCCATCAGGCCGGGGTGCTCCGCGGTCTCGCCGCCGAGCAGCGCGCAGCCGGCGATGATGCAGCCGTCGGCGATGCCCTTGACCAGTTCCGCGACCCGCTCGGGCACGACCCGGCCGACCGCGATGTAGTCCTGCAGGAACAACGGCTCGGCGCCGCACACCACGAGGTCGTCGACGACCATCGCCACCAGGTCCAGGCCCAGCGTGTCGTGCTTGTCCATCGCCTGCGCGACCGCGATCTTGGTCCCGACCCCGTCGGTGGAGGCCGCCAACAGCGGCTCCCGGTAGCCGCCCTTGAGGGCGAACAGACCGGCGAAGCCGCCGAGGCCGCCGAGCACCTCCGGGCGACTGGCCTTCTTCGCGAGCGGCGCAAAAAGCTCGACGGCCCGGTCGCCGGCGGCGATGTCGACACCCGCCGCCGCGTAGGAGGCGCCGGTGGGGCGGGGGTTCTGGTCCTCGGTCATCGCGTTCTGACTCCAGCTGTGTTCTCGACAGTGCCGTCAGAGCACTGTGGTTGGTCCCAGGACGTGGACGACCCGGGTGGTGTGCGTGCCGGTACGACTCGCATTATGCGGTCTCGGCGCGGGTCTAGGGCCGACTCAGCGCACTCGCGTTGTCGTTGTCCGGCTTCGTCGGGGCGCCCGCGGTGACGTCGAGCATCCCTTCGAGCACGTTCTTGCCCATCGAGGTCTCCTTGGGCAACGCGATCGGGTAGTGACCGTCGAAGCACGCGGAGCACAGCCGGGAGGCCGGCTGTTCCGTCGCGGCGATCATGCCCTCGATCGAGACGTACCCCAGGGTGTCGGCGCCGATCGACCGGCGCACACCCTCGAGCATCTCGTCCATGCTGGTGGCGCTGCCGTCGGCCTCGCTCACGCCCGCACCGTTGGCGATCAGCTCCGCCGGGGAGGCGAAGTYGATGCCGTAGAAGCACGGCCACTTCACCGGCGGCGACGCGATCCGCACGTGGATCTCCAGCGCACCGGCCTCGCGGAGCATCCGGATCAGTGCCCGCTGGGTGTTGCCGCGGACGATGGAGTCGTCCACCACGATCAGCCGCTTGCCGCGGATGACCTCCTTGAGCGGGTTCAGCTTGAGCCGGATGCCGAGCTGACGAATCGTCTGCGACGGCTGGATGAAGGTACGGCCCACGTAGGCGTTCTTCATCAGACCCTGGCCGTACGGAATTCCCGAGCCCTGCGCGTAGCCGACCGCGGCGGGCGTACCCGACTCGGGGACCGGGATGACCAGATCGCCGTCGATCGGGTGTTCCTTGGCCAGCCGACGGCCGATCTCGACTCGGGTCGAGTGCACCGATCGTCCGCCGATGACGCTGTCCGGACGGGCGAGGTAGACGTATTCGAAGACACAGCCCTTGGGCGTGGGGTTCGCGAAACGCGAGGAGCGGACGCCGTCGGCGTCGATCGCGAGCAGCTCGCCGGGCTCGATGTCGCGCACGAAGGACGCGCCGACGATGTCGAGAGCGGCGGTCTCGCTGGCGACCACCCAGCCACGGTCGAGCCGACCGAGGCAGAGCGGGCGGACACCGTGCGGGTCACGCGCCGCATACAGGGTGTGCTCGTCCATGAAGGTCAGGCAGAACGCGCCACGCAGGGTGGGCAGCAGTTCCATCGCGGCCTGCTCGACGGTCCGGTCCGCGGCCGCGTGCGCGAGCAGCGCGCCGACGATGTCGGAGTCCGAGGTGGCGCCGCCGGGACGCTTGTCGTTGACCAGCCCGGCCTCGCGGGCCCGGGCAGCGAGCTCGGCCGTGTTGACCAGGTTGCCGTTGTGACCGAGAGCGATGCCAGTGCCCGCCGCGGTGGTCCGGAAGATCGGCTGCGCGTTCTCCCACGTGGTCGAGCCGGTGGTGGAGTACCGACAGTGCCCGACGGCGACATGGCCCGACATCGCACCGAGCGTCTGCTCGTCGAACACCTGACTGACCAGGCCGAGGTCCTTGAACACCAGCACCTGCGCGCCGTCGGCGACGGCGATGCCGGCCGCCTCCTGGCCGCGGTGCTGCAGTGCATACAGCCCGTAGTAAGTGAGCTTCGCCACATCCTCGCCGGGAGCCCAGACGCCGAAGACGCCACACTCCTCGCGGGGTGGTTGCTCGTCCTGATCGGACATGCCCGGAGGGGGCACGGCGGCGAGGAGATTCGGACTGTTGACCGACAATTCGGCTGGAGTCACCGGGGTTGCTCCCTAGGGGATGGGTGTGGGGGGCAACTTCAGTCTACGGCCCTCGCAGGGGTGCTCCTACCACCGGCATCTCTACAGTGCCGGGCTGTAGCGTCGGTCACAGGCGAGCGTCGGTCACAGGCGCAGCAGTGGGAGCCAGTGTGCGATCTCCCCCGCTCGGGTGCCCGACGCGGTGAGCGCGCCCGCGGCCGCGGCCGCCTCGAAGGTCAGCCCCCCGGTGACCAGCTTCAGCCAGGTGCGCGGGTCGGTCTCCACGACATTGGGCGGCGTGCCACGGGTGTGCCGCGGGCCCGCGATGCACTGCACCGCGACGAACGGCGGGACGCGGACCTCCACCGACGAACCCGGCGCGACGTTCTCCAGGGTCCGGGCGCTGAGTCGAACCGCGGCGGCCAGCTCGGCGCGGGCGGGGGCGGCAACCGCCGTGGCGTCGTCCGTGTCGGGGGCGCCGACCCAGTCCCGGACGGTCAGCAGTGCGTCCCGCAGCTGCGCGGGGTCGATCTTGCGGCGTGCGGTCACCGCGCCAATCTACCGGCAGCCCAACGGGCGGCCAGCGCGCCGCCGACGTTCACCGACAGGTGCAGCAACATGGGCGCCAGTACGCCGCCGTCGCGTCGGAGCCGGTCGAAGATCAGGCCGGACGCGGCGGTGACGGCGACGGTCGCGGCAACCGGATCACCCGCCACCCGTGCCGGCCGCACGTGCCAGAGCCCGAACGCGAGCGCTCCGACCGCTCCCCCGGCACGCGGCCAGGCCCGCCGCACCTGCGCGTGCAGCACGGAACRGAACAGCAGTTCCTCGGCGAGCACCGTGCCGAACGGGATCTGCACGCCCACCCAGCGGGCGAACTCGGCCCGCCCGCGGATCGGGGGCTCGCCGGCGCGCGGCGCCAGCAGCGGCGCCGCCAACGACGGGACGGCCAGCGCCGCCGCGTACGCCAGGGCAGGCACCGCGGCGACCGCGGCGGCGCGCGGCAACCCGCGCCGCAGCTCGAGCCCGAGTTCGGCAACGCTCGCTCCGGATCCCAGCGCCAGGCCGGTGAACCCGACCGCCAGGGCCGTGTTCGCGGCCGCGCGACCGTCCGGCCCCAGACGCAGCGCGGGCAGCAGCCAGTTGCTCCAACCGACCAGGGCGAGCGCGCACCCGGCCGCGCGGGCGGGCACGTTCACCGAGTCCGGCCTGTCACTCGTCGGGACCGGTCACTTCTCCGGGCCCTGGGTGCCCACGACGGATTCCAGCACGCCCCGCACCCGGTCGGTGTCGGCCTGCGTCCAGCCGTCGGGCGCGGCGATCGCCAGCCAGCCGTCGAGCACGGTCGTGCCGTAGTTGTGCCCGTGCCCGTCCGGAACCCCCGCGGCGTTGGCCAGGTCCGCCGACACCTGCCAGAACGTCACCACCGGGAACCACCGCATCTGCGGGAGCCGGTCGTATCCGGGCGGCTCCGAGAGCCAGTCCGGTCGCTGGAACAGCAGGTCCGGCGACCACCACACCACGGGGTCGGACGGGTGCTGGATGTAGAGCACCCGCGGGTGGAGCCACGGCGACGGTGGCTGCGAGATGTCGGCGGCGCTGTCGGCGAACCGGACCACCAGGCCGTCGGCGTACACCGGGGCCACCTCCGGGGTGCCGGGGTCTCGGCGGGTGACCAGCTGGTGCCACAGCACGTTGGCATTGGGCGGACCGACCCACAACACCCCGTCGACGGTTTCGCGGATGGCCCCGAGGCTGTCGAACGCACCCTCGCCGGCCTGCGTGCCGAGGCTCTCGCCGTACACGTACAGCTTGGGCCGGGTCTCCGGCGGCTTGGTCAGCCAGCGTTCGTGCACCTTGTCCACCAACGCCTTCCCCGCGTCGGCGGCCTTCTGCCGGTCCGCGATGAAGGAGATCCAGCTGGGCAGGTACGAGTACTGGGCCGCGACCAGGGCGGTGTCCCCGTTGTGCACCAGCTCGATGGCCTCGGCGGCGGTCGGGTTCACCCAGCCGGTGCCGGTGGTGGGAATGACCACCAGGACCTTGCGGTCGAAGGCGCCGGTCCGTTCCAGCTCGTCGACCACCACGTCCATCCGCGCCTCGGTCGTCGGGGCGGTCTCGAGCCCGGCGTAGACCCGGATCGGCTCCATGGCCGGGGCGCCGTTGGCGGCGGACAGCTGCGCGGCGTCCAACCCCCGGGAGACGAAGTTGCGCCCCTCGAAGCCGAGGGTGTCCCAGGGCGCCAACGACTCCGGGCTGCCCGACCGCTCCGGGTTGAGGGGCTCGGTGACGCCGTCGCGGGTGCTGTTGTTCTGCAGGCTGAACGCGGAGTTGGCGAAGGAGTACAGCCCGTTCAGCAGCACGCCGGTGACCAGGGTGTAGGTCAGGAACGCCACCAGCACGACGCCGAGCGGGAACGCGGCCTGCCGCGGCACCTTCAGCCAGCGGTTGAGATAGCGGGCCACCAGCCGGACCAGGTCGCGCAGCACCCGCCACAGCGAAATCGCCGCGGCGGCCACGAGCAGGCTCAGCCCGCCGGTGCGGATGTAACCGGAGGTCGTGGTGCCCTCGGCGTCCATCAGTGCCGCCAGCTCCCGTTGCCAGCCCGCGGAGTACACCAGCATCACCACGGCCGCGACGATCGAGCCGGCGACGACCACGATCTCGAGCACCTGCACGACCCGGGGCGGCAGCGGCCACCAGGACCGCCCCGCCAGCAGGTAGCGGTACACCGCCCAGCCGACGGCGGCGCCCACCCCGTAGCCGATCGCGGCGTTGATTCCACCGATCAGACCCTGGAAGAGCCAGTCGCGTGGCAGCAGCGACGGGGTCAGCGACCAGCAGAAGAACAGCGCCGCGAACGCGATGCCGGTGAAGTCGAGGCGGAGCAGTCCCCATGCCCAGACCACGAACGGGTGGCGGGCGACGAGCTCGTCGGTACGTGACCAGACCCCGGGCTGCGCAGCGTCAGGCTGCGCGGTCCCGGGGTCCTGGGTCTCGTCGACGTCGGTCAATAGCTACCCGAACAGCGCCGGCAGGGTGCCCTCGTGCGCCGCGCGCAGCTCCTCGAGGGTGACGGAGAACTGGCCCTGCACCTCGACGGAGTCGGAGCCCTCGTCGACGACGCCGATCCGCACCCACGGCAGGCCGCGGGCGGTGCACATGCCGGTGAAGCGGGTCTCCTCGGTGCGCGGCACCGCGACCAGCACCCGGCCGGCGGACTCGGAGAACAGCGTCACGAACGGGTCCGCACCCTCGGGCAGCAGGATCCGGCAGCCGGTCTCGCCGGCCAGCGCCGCCTCGACGACGGCCTGCGCGAGGCCACCCTCCGACAGGTCGTGCGCGGCGGAGACGAGTCCGTCGCGGGAGCTGGCCAGCAGGATGTCCGCGAGCAGCTGCTCACGGGCCAGGTCGACCTTCGGCGGCACGCCGCCGAGATGGTCGTGTTCGACCTGGGCCCAGATCGAGCCGTCCAGCTCGTCGTGGGTCTCGCCGAGCAGGATCAGCGTCTCGCCGGGCTCGAGGCCCAGACCGGTCGGGATGCGACGCTGCACGTCGTCGATGACGCCGAGCACAGCCACCACCGGGGTCGGCAGGATCGCCGTGGATCCGGTCTGGTTGTAGAAGCTGACGTTGCCGCCGGTGACCGGGATGCCGAGGGTGGCGCAGCCGTCCGCCAGGCCGCGCACGGCCTGCTGGAACTGCCACATCACGCCCGGATCCTCCGGGGAACCGAAGTTGAGGCAGTTGCTCACGGCCTGCGGGGTGGCACCGGTGACCGCGACGTTGCGGAACGCCTCGGCCAGGGCCAGCTGGGCGCCGGCGTACGGGTCCAGCGCCGTGTAACGGCCGGAGGCGTCGGTGGCCAGGGCGATGCCACGGCCGGTCTTCTCGTCGACCCGGATCACGCCGGCGTCGGCCTGCTCGGCGAGCACCGTGTTGCCGCGGACGTACCGGTCGTACTGCTCGGTGATCCACTTGCGGCTGCACAGCTGCGGCGAGGAGATCATCTTGAGCAGGGTGGCCTGCAGCTCGGCCGCGGTCTCCGGGCGCTCGAGTCCGGCAGTGGTGTTCGCGATCAACGCGTCCTGCGCCTCGGGGCGCTGCACGGGACGCTCGTAGACCGGGCCCTCGTGCGCGACGGTGCGCGGCGGCACGTCGACGACGGTCTCGCCGTGCCAGTCGATGACCAGCCGGTCGCCGTCGGTGACCTCACCGATGACGGTGGCGAGCACGTCCCACTTGCGGCAGACCTCCATGAACGCGTCCACGTTCTCGGGGGTCACCACGGCGCACATGCGCTCCTGCGACTCGCTGGAAAGCACCTCCGCCGCGGTCATGCCGGTGGCGCGCATCGGCACCGCGTCCAGGTTGATGTGCATGCCGCCGTCGCCGGCCGCGGCCAGCTCCGAGGTCGCGCAGGACAGCCCGGCGCCGCCGAGGTCCTGGATGCCGACCACGAGTCCGGCGGCGTACAGGTCGAGGCAGCACTCGATGAGCACCTTCTCGGTGAACGGGTCGCCGACCTGCACGGCGGGCAGCTTCTTGGGACGGCCGCCCGACGACTCGTCGAAGGTCTCCGATGCCAGCACCGAGACGCCGCCGATGCCGTCGAGGCCGGTGCGGGCGCCGAACAGGATGATCTTGTTGCCGGCACCGGACGCGAACGCCAGGTGCAGGTCCTCGACCCGCATCACGCCGGCGCACAGCGCGTTGACCAGCGGGTTGCCCGCGTAGGACGCGTCGAAGACGGTCTCGCCGCCGACGTTGGGCAGGCCGAGGGAGTTGCCGTAGCCGCCGACGCCGCGGACGACGCCGTCGACGACGCGCCGGGTGTCGGGAGCGTCCGCCGCGCCGAAGCGCAGCTGGTCCATGACCGCGATCGGGCGGGCGCCCATGGCCATGATGTCGCGGACGATGCCGCCGACGCCGGTGGCCGCACCCTGGTAGGGCTCGATGTAGGACGGGTGGTTGTGCGACTCGACCTTGAAGGTGACCGCCCAGCCGTCGCCGATGTCGACGACGCCGGCGTTCTCGCCGATGCCTGCCAGCATGGAGGAGCGCATCTCGTCGGTGGTGGTCTCACCGAAGTACTTCAGGTGCACCTTGGAGGACTTGTAGGAGCAGTGCTCGCTCCACATCACCGAGTACATCGCGAGCTCGGCGTCCGTGGGGCGACGACCGAGGATTTCCCGAATGCGGGTGTACTCGTCGTCCTTGAGGCCCAGTTCCCGGTGGGGCTGGGCGACATCCGGGGTCGCTGCGGCGTTGGTGACGGTATCGACCTGCGAAGACACTGGAAGTGGGGTCCCTTCCCTGAAGGAGTCAGATCGGCAGACCGGCGGGGCGCTGCCTGGGCAAAGTCTAGCCGGGCGCACCGACGTCCGACGCACTGGCAGAGCCGACCACGACCCGCCCCTCGGCCGGGGGCGGGCCGCGCGCGTCAGCTCGGCCGGTCCGTCACTTGTCCGCGGGTGTTTCCGCGGGGGTCTCCTCCGGCACACCCGCGGGGTACTCGGTGCCGATCCGCTGCGCCTCACCGGTGGTCGCCGGGTCCGGCCGGTCGACCTGGTCGGTGGCGGCCATCTGCAGGCCCTGGAGGTCGGTGCGCATGTAGATGACGTTGTACCGGTCCCAGGTGGTGACCACGGACTCGAGGTACCGCCCGCTGGCCCACGGGTGCATGAATCCGCCGTACACCGAGGGCAACAGCAAGCCGCTGATGATGGTCTGGGTGCCGCTCCAGGGGCCCTGCGGGTTGTCGGCCTGCCGGATGACCAGACCGTCCAGGTCGGTGTACATGGCGACGTACTTGCCCAGGTAGTCGTTCCACTGCACCGACAGCTCGCTGACCGGCGCGGGCATCACGGCCTTGGCCGCCGCCTGGTCCGGTACCCAGCCGGTGCCGTTCCAGTACTCGTAGGCCGTCGGGTCGAGCAGCTGCGCACCGTGCACCCGGGCCAGCAGGGCGTCGCCGAACCGGCCCGACGGCGTCCCGTACTCGTAGATGTAGCCGTCACCGCGGCCGGTCAGGAACGCGCTCTGCTGCCAGTCCTTGTTGGTCGGCGCGATGGCGGGGATGCCCTCGATGCCGATCCCGGCGGTGTTGGCCCGGACCGTGCCGGGTTGATTGACCCAGTTCTCGCCGTTGTCGGTCGAGGTGGCGATGGCCGAGTAGTTGGTGGTCCAGTTGCCCGGGGTGTCCCAGGACCGCACCGACATGAAGCGGACGTACTGGACACCGCCGAAGGACACGGCGCCGGTCGGGATGGTGGTGAACTCGCCGGGAATCGCGAAGCCGGGGATGATCTCCTTCGAGTGGTTCGGCGCGTCCAGTGGCGAGCTGTCGATCCGCATGCCGTCGGCCAGGTTCGTGTCGGCGCTGCGGAAGAGCACGTTGCTGCGCCAGTCGTCGCCCTCGGAGCCGCACTCGCCGACTGTGTCGCCGAACGCGACCAGTGTGTCGTGGTCCGCGCCGGGCAGGCCGTTGTCCCACATGATGCCGAGATCCGTGCCGGAGACGTTGAACCTGTTGATGGTGTCGTTCGGGCTGCCGGGGCCGGTGACCATCTCGATCGCCTTGGTGCGGCCGGTCAACTGCGGCAGCGCCCCGTCCGGCGAACCGGTGATCCACGGCAGGACCTTGCCCAACGAACCGGTGGCGCTGCCGGAACTGCCGGAGCTGTTCCCACCCTGCCCGCAGGGCCCACCTTCCGCGGCGGTGGCCGGCGGGGCCATCACCACCGACAGCGACACCGTCACCGCGGCGGCCGACACGACTGCTGACCATGATCGTCTCACTGAGCGCACAGGCAATTTCCCTTCCTGCGTAGGCAAGTCCGGCACGGGACAAATGGCCCGATTCCGACGATTCGACGCCACAGCAGACCACGAACAGCTCACAGTTGCCGGGCGACAGCCGTGCGTTATGGGAATTGTTATCGAAGAGATTGCTCGTGCTTGGTCCGCCGAACCGCCGCCGGCCGCCCTCCCGGCGGGGTCAGTCGACCGGCGTCAGGAAGGCCGCGAGCGCGTCCGCGTAGTACGCCACGTCGGCGGCGCCCATCAGCTCCCGAGCCGAGTGCATCGCCAGTTGCGGGGCACCGACATCCACGGTGGACAGCCCCGTACGCGAGGCCGTGATGGGCCCGATCGTCGAGCCGCACGGCAGGTCCGCACGGTGCACGTACCGCTGCAACGGCACCCCCGCCTGGTCGCAGGCCAGCGCGAACGCACCCGCGCCGGCAGCGTCGGTGGCGTACCGCAGGTTCTGGTTCACCTTGAGAACCGGTCCCCCGTTGACCTCGATGCGGTGCGCCGGCTCGTGCCGGTCCGGGTAGTTCGGGTGGGTGGCGTGGGCCATGTCGCCGGACGCGCACACCGAGCCGGCCAGCGCCCGCAGGAAGTCTTCCCGGCCGCCGCCGCGGGCCAGCACGATCCGCTCGAGGACCGAGTTCAGCAGGTCCGAGAAGGCGCCGCGATCGGACATGCTGCCGACCTCCTCGTGGTCGAACAGCGCCAGCACGGGAATGGCCTCGCCCGGCTCCTCGACCGCCGCGAGCAATGCCCTGGTTCCCGCGTAGCAGGTGCCCTGGTTGTCCAGTCGCGGCGCGCTGACCAACTCGTCGTGCAGCCCGACCACCGCGCTCGGCGCGAGGTCGTGGGTCATCAGCTCCCAGCCGAGCACCGCGTCCTCGGCGACCCCCGCCTGCCCGGCCAGGTAGCCGAGGAAGGAGGTCGGCGAGTTGCCGACACCCCAGATCGCGTTGACATGCCGCTGCGGGTCGAGCTGAACGCCCTTGCGTTCCTCGGACAGGTGGATCGCCAGCTGCGGCACCCGCAGGATCGGCCGGTCCACCCGGATCAGCTTCTGCTGCAGCGCGTTTCCCACCCGCACACTGATCCGACCGGAGATCCCGAGGTCGCGGTCGAGCCACGAGTTCAGCCAGGCGCCGCCGTACGGTTCCAGGCCCACCAACTGCCATCCGGCGGACCGCAGGTCGGGGTGCTGCTTGACCCGCAGGTTCGGGCTGTCGGTGTGGCCGCCGACGATCCGGAACGGCGACTCGCCGTGGCCGGACTCCTCGGTGCTCCACGCCACCAGCGAGCCGCCCCGCACCAGGTAGTACCGGCCGGGCGCGGTCGGCCAGCCGTCCGTCTCGCGCAACTCGACGAAGCCGGCCTCCGTCAGCTCGGCCGCGACCGTCTCGCACACGTGGAACGGGGACGGGGAGGCGTCGACGAAGGCACAGAGTCCGGAGGCGGTGGCGTCGGTCATCGTGGGCATGCCCACGATCCTAGGACCGCCGACACCGCCCCGGGCCCGGCGATCGGTGTTCGCTCAGTGCTCGCCGCCGGAGACGCAGAAGCGGTTGCCGTCCGGATCGGTCAGCGTCACCCAGCGGAAGCCGTCCATGTCGTGCCGCTCGTACTCGGTGGCGCCGTTCGCCGTCAGCCGCGCGACCTCCGCGTCCAGGTCCGGCGCGGACAGGTCCAGGTGCATCCGGTTCTTGCCCGGCGTCGGGTCCTCCACCTTCTGGAAGGCCAGCTTGTACGGCGCGCCCGGCACCCCGACCAGGAAGAACCAGCCCTCGTTCTCCTGCTCGATCCGGCCGCCGACCTGCTCCGCCCACCAGGTGGCGAGCGGTCCGGGGTCGGCGCTGTCGACTGTGATCATGCCCAGGGTCAGTGTCATGTCGGCACGCTACCGCCGGGCACCGACATCCCGCGGCCGAGGCGGCGTCGGTGGCCCCAACTAGGGTGAACCGGACATCGGTGACAACCGCCGATGTCGATGTACCGCCCCATGATTGGAGTTTCGAGAAGATGCCCGAGTCCCAGACGGTGGCGACGCCGCTGACCCCCGCGGCACTGTTCCTGGTCGCTACGATCGACGTGGGCGGCGAGGCCACCGCCCGCGGGCTGCTCGCCGACACCGCGGGACTGCGCCGCGCGACCGGGCTGCGGATGCCCGGCTCGGGCCTGGAACTGGTCACCGGCGTCGGTTCGTCGGCGTGGGACCGGCTGTTCGGTGGACCTCGGCCCGCCGAACTGCACGAGTTCACCGAGCTGCGAGGCGAGACCCACCGCGCGCCGTCCACCCCGGGCGACCTGCTCTTCCACATTCGCGCGATGAGCATGGACGCGTGCTTCGAACTGGCCCACCAGATCACCAAGCGGCTGGCGGGCGCGGCCACCGTCGTCGAGGAGGTGCACGGTTTCCAGTACTTCGAGAACCGGGACCTGATCGGGTTCGTCGACGGCACCGAGAACCCGGTGGGCGCCCAGGCCGTCGCCGCCGTCACGGTCGGCGACGAGGACCGCGGCTTCGCGGGCGGGTCCTACTTGCACGTGCAGCGGTACGTGCACGACATGACGTCATGGGAGGCGCTGGAAGTCCCCGAGCAGGAGCGGGTCATCGGGCGCAGCAAGCCCGACGACGTCGAGATGACAGCCGACGTCAAGCCGGCCAACTCGCACGTCGCGCTGAACGCGATCAAGGACGAGGAAGGCCGGTCGCTAGAGATCCTGCGCGCCAACATGCCGTACGGCCGGGCCGGCGGCGAGATGGGCACCTACTTCATCGGGTACTGCCGCACGCCCGCGATCACCGAGCGCATGCTCGAGAACATGTTCCTCGGCAGCCCGCGCGGCAACCACGACCGGCTGCTGGACTTCTCGACCGCCGTCACCGGTTCGCTGTTCTTCGCGCCGAGCGCGGACTTCCTCGACGCGCTGCCCGACGCCCCGGCCGCCGTCTGACGCACGGCGGGGCGGCGCTCAGTTCCCGGGGAGTATGCGCTCAGTTCCCGGGGAGTACGCAGACGGTGTCGAGGCCGAGGACATGGTTGAGCCTGCCGAAGGCCAGCCAGGCGCCGATGCTCATGCTCAGTTCCACGATCTCGGTCTGGCTGTAGTGCGCGCCCATCCGCTCCCAGAACTCGTCGTCGAGGCCGTGGTGGTCGAGGGCGTATCGGTCGGCGTACTCGGCGGCCAGCCGGGTGCGGTCGTCGAAGACGTCGGTGGTGCGCCACTGCTCGACGGCCTCGTCGAAGCCGGCCTCGACCTTCTGGCCGTCACGTTCGGTCCGCCAGTCCTGGCAGAAGATGCACCCGTTGATCTGTGCGATCCGCAGCCGCGCCGCCTCGAAGGCACGCAGGTCGATGGTCGAGTGCTCGTAGACCGACAGGGAGAACTTCGAGGCCGCGATCCCGATGCCGGGGACCATCTCGCCCCACACGTAGCCGATCGGATCCTTGCCCTCGGGAATGTCGATGTTCATGCGCGTCCTTTCGAGTTCACTGTCTTGACGAGTTTGCCGACGGCAGGGCGCAACGGGACGTCGAGCGCGTCGTAGAGTCCGGGTTCGGCGTCCACCAGCCAGTCGATGGCGCTCACCAGTCGACCGACCGCCGTGGCGTTTCCGCCGGCGGACCGGCTGCCGTCCTCGTCGGTGCACTCGACGGACACCTCGATGCGCGGGCGGCCCTCGATGATCACCCGGTGGGCGCCGTCGCCGTCCGGCGGCATCGGCCAGTCGGTGGCACAGGTCGGGTGGATGCGGGTGACGTGCTCGACGACGATCCTGGGCTCGCCGTCGACGATGCCCTGCACCTCGAACCGCACCGCGCCCTGCGTGCCGGCCTCGAAGTCGCCCATCGTGGTGGTGCTGACGGTCTCGTCGAGCGCGCGCCGGTCCAGGGTCTCGCGGATCTCGTCCAGTTCGACGCCCAGCGCCCGGGCCATCATCCGAACCTGTCCGCCCCACACCATGGTCGGGATCGTCGGCGCGATCATCGGCGGCAGGTAGTCCATCGGCTGGCCCATGCCGACCAGGTAGCGCACCGAGTCCGGCTGGTCGTAGGTGGAGTAGTCGAAGATCTCCTGGCAGCGGATCACGTCGACGGTGCTGCCGAGCCCGCTGAGCAGCAGCGGCAGCACGTCGTTGCCCCAGCCGGGGTCGACGCCGGACGCGAACAGCGAGCCGCCGCCCTCCGCGATCGCGGCGAGCACCGGATCCCGCAGTTCGGGCGGGGCGTTCGTCGGGTCGTAGAGCGGGTACAGCGCGGGACTGACGACGACGGCGCCGGCGCGGATCGCGCGGCAGATGTCGGCCAGCGCGTCGTCGGGCCGGATGTCGCCGGACGCCGCGTACACCACGGCCGCGGGGCCGGCGGCCAGCACCGCGTCGATGTCGTCGGTCGCGGCGACCCCCAGGTTGCAGCCGAGCCCGGACAGGTCGCCGGCGTCGCGGCCGACCTTGTCGGGGTTGTTCACGAGCACGTTCGTGAGCTCGAGCAGCGGGTGCGCCTCGACGGCGCGGATGGCCGCGCGTCCGACATTTCCGGTACCCCAGACAACCGTTGAGATCATGGGCGGGAGGCTACCGAGTTGGAACACGTTCTCGTGGCCGTTCCGGCCACGAAGACCGCACGAAGCGAAAAGAAAAAGGACGGACCGGGGTGACCGGTCCGTCCTTTTTGTCTTGCGCTGCTGGAATCAGGCGGTGAGCACCGCGTCCAGGGCCGAGTAGAACAGGCCGAGGCCGTCGTCGCTGGGACCGGTGAGGGCCTCGGTGGCGTGCTCGGGGTGCGGCATCAGTCCGACGACGCGACCGTTCTCGGAGGCGATGCCGGCGATGCCACGCTTGGAGCCGTTCGGGTTGTCGCCCGCGTAGCGGAAGACCACGCGGCCCTCGCCCTCGAGCTCGTCGAGGACCCGCTCGGACGCCTGGTAGCGGCCCTCGCCGGACTTGAGCGGCACCAGGATCTCGGCGCCGGACTCGTACCGTGAGGACCAGGCGGTCGAGGTGGACTCCACCTTGAGCCACTGGTCGCGGCAGATGAAGTGCAGTCCCTCGTTGCGGGTGAGCGCGCCGGGGAGCAGTCCCGCCTCGCACAGCACCTGGAAGCCGTTGCAGATGCCCAGGACGGGCATGCCGCCCTGCGCGGCCTTGACGACCTCGCCCATCACCGGGGCGAACCGGGCGATGGCGCCGCAGCGCAGGTAGTCGCCGTAGGAGAAGCCGCCGGGCACGACCACCGCGTCGACACCCTTGAGGTCGGCGTCGCCGTGCCAGAGGTTGACGGCCTCGCCACCGGCGAGGTTGACCGCGCGCACCGCGTCGACGTCGTCGAGGGTGCCGGGGAAGGTGATGACTCCGATGCGGGTGCTCACTGGACTCGGGTGACCTTCCAGTCCTCGATCACCGTGTTCGCCAGCAGCGACTCGGCGATCTCCGAGAGCTCGGCGTCGGTGACGCTGTCGTCGACCTCGAGCTCGAAACGCTTGCCCTGTCGCACGTCGGCGACGCCGGCGTGCCCGAGGCGGCCGAGAGCGCCGACAATGGCCTGGCCTTGCGGATCGAGAATCTCGGTCTTGGGCATGACATCGACAACGACACGGGCCACGTGCTGCTCCTCGCTAGGTGCTCCGGTACCGCCCGGCACAGACCACCGGGCAACAGGCAGTTTACCGGTCCGCCCCGCTGCTCTCTGCACCGACTGAGCTGTCCGTTCGTTCGGTCGCGACAATCGGTGTGATGCGCGCACATTCGCCGCCGCGCATACTCGTCTGCATGCGACTGACCCACTTCGGACACTCCTGCGTGCTCGTCGAGTTGGGCGGCGCGACCGTCCTGTTCGACCCCGGCAACTTCTCGCACGGCTTCGAGGGCATCACCGGCCTGGACGCCATCCTGATCACCCACCAGCACCCCGACCACGTCGACGTGAACCGACTGCCGGCCCTGCTCGAGGCGAACCCCGGTGCGGCGCTGTACTCGGATCCGCAGACCGCGGCGCAGCTCGGCGGGTCCTGGACCGGCGTGCACGCGGGCGACACCTTCAACGTCCGCGACGTGCTGGTGACCGGGGCAGGCGGGCGGCACGCGGTGATCCACCCCGACCTCCCGGTGATCGACAACACCGCGTTCCTGCTGGGCAGCGCGGACCGGCCGGCCCAGCTGATGCACCCCGGCGACTCGCTGTTCGTGCCCGAGCAGCCGGTGGACGTGCTCGCCGTCCCGGCGGTCGCGCCGTGGATGAAGATCTCCGAGACCGTCGACTACCTGCGGGCCGTCGCGCCGCGGGTGGCCGTGCCGATCCACCAGGGCATCATCAACGCCCCGGGGACCCGCATCTACTACGGCCGGCTCACCGAGATGGCACCCGACGGCACCGAGTTCCGGGTGCTCCCGGCGGAGGACGCCACCGAGGTCGCCTGAACTCAGGCCACCCGGATACCCGGCCCGGCCTCCCAGCGGTAGGCGGCCGGGCGGGCCTCGTGGTGCAGCGCGAGGTCGACGGCGTCGAGGACGGCCTGCCGTGGGCCGGGCGAGGCCAGTTGCCTCGCGGAGATCGCCAGCCGCACCAGGGCACCGCGTCGGGCGGTCCGGCCGGCCCCGAGCACCAGGGCCCGGCACCACCACGGCTCCGCCCGGAACCCCTCGCCGATGCCGAACACCCGACCGCGCTCCACGGTGCCGCGGCCGAGGTCGTGCACGGCTGTCAGGCCGGCCAGCAGGCGGAAACCGGTGGGCACCAACGCGGACACCGCGCCGGGCGAGGCGATCCACCGCGGCGGCGCGAACGCCCGGGTCCGCAGGCCGGTCTGTTCCATCACCCGGTCCGCGGCCGTCAGCCGCAGCGTCGCCTCGTGCTCACGCAGCGCGGCGAACTCGGCGCGGCGCTTCTTGGTGGCGGCCTGGTCGTAGCCGTGCAGCACGATGGCGTCGCCGTGCTCCTGCCGCTCCCGCAGCCACTGCTGGGTCGGCTCGTCCTTGGCCAGCCGGTACTTGTCCTTGAGCCGCGGCGCGACGAGCAGCGACAGCGGCACCCCGCGACTGTCCATCTCCGACGCGAACCCGGCCACCAGTTCGGTGGTCTCGTCGCGGATTCCGGATACCGACACGATCAGTTGCCCGGTCATGCCCTCAGCATGGCCCCCGAAGGTGAACGGACGCTGAAACCCGCCGAAACGATTGAACGGGAGTTCCGGGTCGGATCCGACCTCGAACCCGACCCGGAACTCCCGTTCGGCCTGTGGCAGCGACTAGCGCGGCAGGACGGCCTCGATGGCCGCGACGACCTCCGGCGCGTCCGGCTCGGTACGCGGACGGAACCGGTTCACCACGGTGCCGTCGGGCGCGATCAGGAACTTCTCGAAGTTCCACTGGATGTCGCCTGCCGCGCCGTCCGCGTCGGCCGCCGTGGTCAGCTCCGCGTACAGCGGGTGCCGGCCCTCGCCGTTGACCTCGATCTTCTCCAGCAGCGGGAAGGTCACGCCGTAGGTGGCCGAGCAGAACTCGGCGATCTCGTCGGCGGTGCCCGGCTCCTGGCCCATGAACTGGTTGCACGGCACGCCGACGACGGTGAGGCCGCGGTCCGCGTACTCGGTGGCCAGCTTCTCCAGCGCCGTGTACTGCGGGGTCAGGCCGCACTTGGAGGCGACATTCACCACGAGTACCGCGCGGCCGTCGTAGTCGCCGAGCGAGGTGGGAACGCCGCCGAGCGTGTTGATACCGATGTTCTGTACGGGAGTTGTCATGGGCACCAACGTAGCCACGGCGATCCCCCGGCGCAGCACCGAGCCGGAGTCAGCTGTGGACGAGCGGTCGCGCGGGCTCGGCGACCCGTGCCGGCTCCTGATCCCGGTCCTGATCCTCGGCCCGGTCCTCGTCGAGCATGGTGGCCTCGTCGAAGGGCAGCTCGCCGGCCAGCACCGTGTTGACCCGGTCCCGGTCGACGGTCTTGGTCCAGGCGCCGATCAGCAGCGTCGCGACGGCATTGCCGGAGAAGTTCGTGACCGCGCGGGCCTCGGACATGAACCGGTCGATGCCGACGATCACGCCGACGCCGTCGAGCAGTTCGGGGCGGTGGCTCTGCAGGCCGCCCGCCAGGGTGGCCAGCCCGGCTCCGGTGACGCCGGCCGCGCCCTTGGAGGCGATGATCATGAACACCAGCAGCGAGAGCTGCTCGGTCAGCGAGAGCGGCTGCCCCATCGCGTCGGCGATGAAGATCGACGCCATGGTCAGGTAGATCGCGGTGCCGTCGAGGTTGAACGAGTATCCGGTCGGGACGACGACGCCGACGGTGCTGCGCTCGACGCCGACGTGCTCCATCTTCGCGATCAGGCGCGGCAGCGCCGACTCGGACGACGATGTCGCGAAGATCAGCAGGTACTCGCGGGCCAGGTACTTCACCAGCTTGAAGATCGAGAATCCGGTCGCCAGGCGCAGCAGGCTGCCGAGCACGCCGAAGACGAAGATCAGGCAGGTCAGGTAGAAGCCGACCATCAGGGTGCCCAGCTGCACGACCGCGCCGAGGCCGGTCTGCCCGACCACGTTGGCCATCGCGCCGAAGGCGCCGATCGGCGCGAGCCACAGGATCATCGACAGGATCTTGAAGACCAGCTTCTGGAGGTGTCCGACGCCCTTGAGGATCGGCTCGCCCTGCTTGCCCAGGGCCTGCACGCCGAAGCCGACCAGCAGCGCCACGAACAGCGTCTGCAGGACGCTGCCGGCGGTCAGCGCCGACAGCAGCGACGTCGGGATGATCGAGGCGATGAAGTCCATCGTCCCGCCCGCGCCGTGTGCCTTGTCGGCCAGTGCCGCACCCTGACCGGCGGTCGCCGCGGAGATGTCGAGGCCGCTGCCCGGTTCCAGCAGGTTGCCGACGACCAGACCGATGCCGAGAGCCACGGTCGACATGCCGATGAAGTAGGCCAACGCGAGCCCGCCGACCCGGCCGACCTTGGCCGCGGCCTTCACCGACCCGATGCCCAGCACGATGGTGCAGAAGATGACGGGGCTGATCATCATCTTGATCAAGGAGACGAACAGCGTCCCGAGCACGCCGAGAGACTTGCCGACGTCCGGCGCCAGCCAGCCGACGAGAATGCCGCCGATCACGGCGATCACGACACCGACGTACAGCCAGTGGGTGCGGTCACGCTTGCTGACCGTCGCCTGTGGGGCCTGGTCCTGGATGGTCGCACTCATCGGTGCTCCTCTGATCGAATGGCAACGAAGTGACGGCACTCACGTCGAGTCAGGGAGAATTCTGCGGGCGCGCCCGAAACCGATGAAGATTGTGTTCATTACGTTCACGAGAGGAGTGCGGTGGCCCGCCGATCGCCCCGACGGCCGATGAGCCTCGCGCGCCAACTCCTGCTGCTGCAGGTCGCGGTGCTGGCTCTGGTCATCGCCGCGGGCACGGCGCTGGGCATCGTCGACCAGCTCCGCGACAGCGACGACGCCAACCGGCGCGAGGTGACCGCGGTCACCGAGACCCTGGCGTTGTCGGGCTCGACCGCCGCCGCACTGCGCTCCCCCGACCCGACGGCGCTGCTGCAGCCGGAGACCGAACGCATCCGGCAGGCCACCGGCGTCGACTTCATCGTGGTGATGGCGCCCGACCGCACCCGGTACACCCACACCAACCCGGCGCTGATCGGGCAGCCGTTCGGCGGGAACATCGACCGCGCCCTCGCCGGCGAGACGTTCACCGAGACCTACGCCGGCTCGCTGGGCCCGTCCGTCCGCGCCGTGACGCCGGTCTACGACGACGGCACCCTGGTCGGGCTGGTCGCGGTCGGCATCACCCGTGCCCGGGTGGGCGCGGAGGTCGCGGCCAGCCTGCCCCTGCTCTTCACGCTCGCCGGTGCGGGCCTGGTGGCGTCGACGCTCGGCGCCCTGCTGCTCAGCCGCCGGCTGCGCCGCCAGACGCTGGGACTGGCCCCGGACGAACTGCGCCGGCTCTACGAGCACCACGACGCCGTGCTGCACTCCATCGGCGAGGGGCTGGTGGTGTTCGGCCGCGGCGAGGAGGTGGCGGACCTGGTCAACGACGAGGCCCGGCGACTGCTCGAGCTGCCCGACGGTCCGGTGCGGCTGGCGTCGCTGCCGGCGTCGCTGCGCCGCCTCGACCTCTCCGACGCCACCGATGCGGGCGACGAGGTGCACCTGACCACGAACCGGGTGCTCGTGGTCAACCGGCATCCGGTCAACTGGGAGGGCCGCCGGATCGGCACGGTGCTGACCATCCGGGACCACACCGAACTCCAGGACGTGCTCGGTGAGCTCGACTCGGTGCGCGGGTTCGCCGAGACCCTGCGATCGCAGGCCCACGAGTCGGCGAACCGGCTGCACACGATCGTCACCATGGTCGAGCTCGGCCGCTACGACGAGGCCGTCGCCTTCGCCACCGACGAGCTGCGGCTCTCCCAGCAGCTCATCGACCGGCTGATGGCCACGGTCGAGGAGCCGGCCCTGGCGGCGCTGCTGCTGGGCAAGGTCGGGGAGGCTGCCGAGCGGGGCGTGACGCTGACCGTCACCGAGGACACCGCGCTCGGCCCGGTGCCGACGCTGCGGGCCCGGGAGCTGGTGACGCTGGTCGGCAACCTCGTCGACAACGCCGTCGACGCCGCCCGCGACACCGACGACCCGTGGGTGGAAGTCTCGGTCCGGCAGGAGGACTCGATGCTGGTGGTCCGGGTCGCCGACAGCGGGCCCGGCCTGTCCCCGGACTCGTTGGCGAACGCGACCACCCGCGGGTACTCGACCAAGTCGGGTTCCCGGGGGCTGGGGCTGGCGTTGGTCTCCCAGGTGGTCGGCCGGCACCGCGGCGTCCTGCGTGCCGAGCCGTCGCTGGGTTCGATGCTCGTCGTCGAGATCCCGCTGCCACCCGGGGGCGGGTCGTGATCCGGGTCCTGATCGTCGAGGACGAGCCGCTGATCGCGCAGGCGCACCGCTCGTATGTCGAACGGGTGCCGGGGTTCTCGGTGCACGGCGTGGTGCACACCGGCAATGCCGCCGTGCGCGCCGTGGTCGCGGCGGGCGACACCGACGACCCGGTGGACCTCGTCCTGCTCGACTTCGGTCTGCCCGACGCCGGCGGCCTCGACGTCGCCGCCGCGCTGTCCGGCGTGCGCCCGCAACCGGACGTCATCGCGGTCACCTCCGCGCGCGACCTCGAGGTGGTGCGCACCGCGGTCGCCCGGGGCATCGCCGTGTACCTGCTCAAGCCGTTCACCTTCGCCGCATTCCGCGACAAGCTCGAGCGGTACCTCGAATTCCGCAACGCCCTGCCCGCAGGCCGGTCCGCCGCCGGACAGCACGAGATCGACCGGGCCATGGCCGCGTTGCGCGGCTCCAGCGAACGCCCCGTGACGCCGAAAGGTGTTGCGCGGCAGACCCTCGACCACGTCGCGTCCTGCGTCCGCGACGCCGACCGGGCGTTGACCGCCGCCGAGGTCGCGGCGGCCGTCGGGGTGTCCCGGGTGACCGCGTGGCGCTACCTGGAGCGGATGGCCGAGGACGGGCTGGTCGACCGGCGCACCGAGTACGGGCGCGCCGGCCGGCCCCAGGTGCGGTACGCCTGGCGCTGAGCGTCGCCGTCTACGACCGGATGGTGCCCCGGCCCGGGATCACCGGCAGGTCGAGCGCGGACAGCAGTCCGGGCTTGGCGTCGCCGAGGTACGGGATCGCGTTGATCGCGCGCATCCCGGTGGCCAGGCACCCGCCGGTGATCGGGTTGTCGTCGAGTTCACCGCGGAAGACGGTCTCCTGGGTGATGTTCGGGCTGCCCTTGATGATCACCCGGTACACGTCGTTGTCCACCGAGGTGGCCCGCGGCCAGTGCGTGGCCGCGTCGTTGGTGATCCGGTTGACGTGCTCGATGACGATCTTCGCCTCGTCGCCCACCCAGCCGCGGATCTCGAATCGCACCGCGGCGCACTGGCCGGGTTCGATGACGCCGAACTTGTACTCGATCGGCTCGGTGGCCGCCCACTTCTCGTAGACGGTGTCGATCCGGTCCAGCTTCACCCCCACCGCATCGGCGATCATCGGAATGGTGTGACCCCACGCGAAGATCAGCACCTCCGGGATCTCGAGCACCGCCGCCTGCTCGATCGGCGCGCCGATTCCCATGGTCGGGCCGTAGTCACCCTCGTAGGTGGCGTAGTCCAGCAGTTCCTGCACCCGCACGCTGTCCACCCGCCCGCACACGCCCATCAGGGTCATCGGGAACAGGTCGTTGGCGAACCCGGGGTCGATCCCGGTGGTGAAGCAGGACTTTCCGCTCTCCTCGCAGGCCTGCTCGAGCGCGACCTTCATCTCCGGCGGGCACGGCTCGGGGTAGACCAGCGGCGTCATCGAGGTGGACACCACGTGCTTGCCGGACCGCAGCGCGGCGGTCATGTTGTCGATGTTCTGCACCGCGTACTCGGCGGTCGGGCCGTAGTACGCGACCGCGTCGGCGTCCAGCCGAAGGACCGCCTCCCAGTCCGTGGTGGCGGCGAGCCCGGCCGGCTCGGCGCCGATCAGGGTGCCGACGTCGACGCCGTCCTTCTCCGGGTCGTGCACGATGACGCCCACGAGCTCGAACTCCGGGTGGTCGAGGAGCTCACGGATGACGAGCTTGCCGACGACGCCCGTGCCCCAGACGATGACCTTGTGCTTCATGCCTTACTGCCTTTCAAGAATTGTTGTGCGTCAACAGGTTCCGAACTTCAGCGGAAGTACTCGCCCGCGTTCACGAATAGCGTCTGGCCGGTGAGCATCCGGGCCCGGTCGGAGGCGAAGAAGACCACCGAGTTGGCCACGTCGTCGTCGGCGGGAATCTCGCCGAGCGGCATGTTCTTGGTGATCTCGCCGATCACGGTCTCCTCGGGGACGTCGCGCTGCTTGGCGGACAGCGCGACGTACAGCTCGATCGGCGGGCCCCACATCCACGTCGGGACGACGGTGTTCACCCGGATCTTGTGCGGGCCGAGCTCCTTTGCCAGTGACCACATCGCCGCGTGCAGTGCTCCCTTCGACGTGGCGTATGCGGACTGCGGCAGCTGCGGGTGGAACATCGCCTGCGAGCCGATCAGCACCACAGACCCGCCCCGCTTCTTCAGCTCCGGCAGCGCGGCCTGCGTCAGGGTGAGCGTGCCGATCACGTTGGCGTCGAGCATCGCCTTCCAGGCGTCGAGGTCGGCTCCCTCGAGCCCACCGAAGACGTCCTCCTTCGCGGCGACGTTCACCAGGGCGTCCACCGACCCGAAGCGGTCGGCAGCCGTGCCGATCAGCCCCGCGCAGGCCTGTTTGTCGAGGATGTCGGTGACCGCGTAAGCGACCCGCTCCCCGGTGGGGTCGATCTCATCGGCCACCGACTTCAGGTTTGCCTCGGTCCGCGCGCCGAGCACGACGTTCGCGCCGTCCCGGTACGCGGCCAGCGCGATCTCCCGCCCGAGTCCGTTGCCGACCCCCGAGACAACGACCGTCTTGCCATCCAACAGCTCCGCCATGTCCAGCTTCCTCCGGTGTGATGCAGKTCATTACGTAACGTCGAGTTACGAATTTTTGCAACGTAACACCGCGATACGCTATTGACAATGACTTCCGGCGAAGAGACGACAGGGACGGCCGCCGAGCGCAGGCGCGGGCGCCCGCGGAGCGCGGCGATCGACGACGCCGCACTGGCCGCTGCGCGCGACTTGCTGGCCGAGGTCGGCTGGGACCAGACCACCATGGTGGCGATCGCCGATCGCGCCGGAGTCGGCAAGCCCGCCCTCTACCGGCGCTGGCCGTCCAAGACGCACCTGGTGTTCGAGGCGGTCTTCGGATGGGTCGACGAGGCCACCCCAGTCGCCGACGCGACGGACGCCGCGGACTGGATCCGACGCTCCTGCGCGTACTCCCTCGAACTCTTCGGCCGCCCCGAGGTGAAGGCCGCGCTCCCCGGGCTGCTCGCGGCGTTCCGGGACCGCGCGGACCTGCTGGCCACGCTGTGGACCGACTTCGGCGGCCCGGGCGTCGGGATGCTGGCCGACGTCCTCCGCGCGGACGAGAAGCGAGGCGAGGGCGAGGGCGACGGTGCGGCACTGGACGCGCAGGCCACCATGCTGTTCATCGTCGGCGGCGCCATGGTGCTGCGCCTGATGATGGCCGACGAGGACGCCGCCGGCGTCGTCGCCCGGATGCCGGACATCCTGCTCGGCGGCGTGGAACGGGCACAGCCCTCGGGCGGCGTGAAACGGGCACGGCCCTCACCCGACGAGGGGTGAGGGCCGTGGCGGAGGCCGAAGCCGAGGGCTACGCGGCGCCGCAGGTGTCGAGCACCCAGGCGTACTCGAACGCGACCTCTTTCCACTTCTCGTAGCGGCCGCTGACGCCGCCGTGACCGGCGCTCATCTCCGTCTTCAGCAGCAGCGGCGCGTCGCCGGTCTTGGTGGCCCGCAGCGCCGCAACCCACTTGGCGGGCTCGACGTAGAGCACCCGGGTGTCGTTGATGCTGGTGATCGCGAGGATCGCCGGGTAGTCCTGCGCGGCGACGTTCTCGTACGGCGTGTACGAGCGCATGTACTCGTACACTTCCTTGTCCGCCAACGGGTTTCCCCACTCGTCCCATTCGATCACCGTCAGCGGCAGGGACGGGTCCAGGATCGAGGTGAGCGGGTCCACGAACGGCACGTTCGCGAGGATCCCGGCGAACAGTTCCGGCGCCAGGTTCGCCACCGCGCCCATCAACAGCCCGCCCGCGCTGCCGCCGTCCGCCACCAGCTGCGCGGGAGTGGTGCGGCCGGTGTCGATCAGGTGCCGCGCGCAGTCGACGAAGTCGGTGAAGGTGTTCTTCTTCGTCAGCATCTTGCCGTTCTCGTACCAGTGCCGGCCCATCTCGCCACCGCCGCGCACGTGCGCGACCACGAACACCACGCCGCGGTCGAGCAGCGAGAGCCGCGCCACCGAGAAGCCGGGGTCCATGCTGGCCTCGTAGGAGCCGTAGCCGTAGAGCAGCAGCGGCGCGGGCCCGGCGGCGTCCCGATCCCCCGTCGCTGCGCTCGCCCCGTCCGCCTCGCCGCGCTTGCGCTGCACGATCGAGATCGGGATCTGCGTGCCGTCGGCCGCCTCCGCCCAGTCCCGGTGCTGTTCGTAGTCGGCGGGGTCGTACCCGCCCAGGACCGGCTGCGACTTGCGCAGCATCAGCTCACCGGTGGCCACGTCGTAGTCGTAGACGCGGCTGGGGGTGAGGAAAGAGGTGTAGCCGAGCCGCAGCAGGGGTCCGGTCCACTCCGGGTTGGAGCCCGCGCCCACGGAGTAGAGCTCCTCGTCGAACTCCAGCTCGTGCCGATCGCCGTAGCCGTCGGCCGCGAGCGGCCACACCGCCAGCCGGGTCAGGGCCTCGCGCCGGTAGCTGAGTACCAGGTGCCCGGCGAACGCCTCGACCTCCTCGAGCCGGACGTCCTCGTCGTGCGGGAGCAACGTCCGCTGGTCCGTGGGATCGGTCACCGGCGCGTCGACCAGGGTGAAGTTCTCCGCCTTCACCCCGTCCACGACGCCGTTGTGCAGGATCAGGAAGCGGTCCTCGCCGGCCACGACGGCATGCTCGACGCTGTACTCGACGCCGTCCTCGCGGGGCAGCACCACCCGGAACTCGCCCTCGGGCGTCGCCGACTCCAGGCACAGGATCTCGGAGGTGATCTTGGAGCCGACCCAGATCATCAGGTACTTCTCGCTGCGGGTGGAGCCGCAGCCCACCCAGAACCGCTCGTCCGGCTCGTGGAAGACCTTGACGTCGTCGGCAGGCGCGGTGCCGAGCCGGTGCCGCCACACGGTGTCGGGGCGCCACGCGTCGTCGACGGTGAGGTAGAAGACGTGCTGGTCGTCCACCGACCAGGTCACTCCCGGCGCGGTCCCCGGGATCTCGTCGGCCAGCAGCTCGCCGGTGCGCAGGTCCTTGAACCGCAGCGTGTACCGCTCGTCGCCCGCGGTGTCGACGGAGTAGGCGAGCAGGTTGCCGTCGAGGGTGACGGAGAAGGCGCCCAGGGAGAAGAACGCGTGACCCTCGGCCAGCACGTTGCCGTCGAGCAGGACCTGCTCGCCCGGGATGTCGGTGTCCGCGGACAGCACCGGCGGGGTCCAGTCGTCCGGCCCGGTGATCGGGCACCGGCACTGCACGCCGTACTGCTTGCCCTCGAAGCTGCGCGAGTAGTACCACCACTGCCCCATCCGGGACGGCACCGACAGGTCGGTCTCCTGGGTGCGGGACTTGATCTCCTGGAAGATCGCCTCCCGCAGCGGCGCCAGGTGCTCGGTGTGCGCGTCGGTGTAGGCGTTCTCCGCCTCCAGGTACGCGAGGACCTCCGGGGACTCCTTGTCCCGCAGCCACTCGTAGTTGTCGACGAAGGTCTCGCCGTGGTGGGTGCGTTCGAGGGGAACCTTCTTGGCCACCGGAGCGGTGACCGGGGAGACGGACGAAGTCATGGCGCCCACCCTATGCGGTGGGCGCCGCGACGTGAGTCAGACCCAGTCGGCGAAGGACAGCCCGGAGATCCGCTCGTAGGCCTCGATGTAGCGCGCCCGGGTGGCCTCGACGATCTCGTCCGGCAGCGGGGGCGGCGGGGCGTCGCCCGCCCGGTCCCATCCGGACTCGGCACTGGTCAGCCAGTTGCGGACGAACTGCTTGTCGAAGCTCGGCTGCACCCGGCCCGGCTCGTAGCCCTCGGCGGGCCAGTAACGCGACGAGTCCGGTGTGAGCACCTCGTCGGCGAGCACCAGGTTTCCGTCGTTGTCGAGACCGAACTCGAACTTGGTGTCGGCCAAGATGATTCCGCGGTCGGCGGCGAAGCTGGCGGCCCGGAAGTAGATCTCGAGGGTGTCCTCCCGCAGCTTGACGGCGAGGTCCTGCCCGAGCTGCTCGACGACGGTGGCGAAGTCCACGTTCTCGTCGTGCTCACCCATCACGGCCTTGGTGGCCGGGGTGAAGATCGGCTCGGGCAACTGGCTCGCCTCGACCAGGCCCTCGGGCAGCTGCACGCCGCACACGGCGCCGGTGCGCTGGTAGTCGGCCAGTCCGGAGCCGGTGAGGTAGCCACGGGCCACGCACTCGACGGGCACCATGTTCAGCTTCCGCACGACCAGCGCACGGCCGAGCACCTCCGCCGGGATCCGCTCGTCGTCCGGGGGTCCGGCCAGGTGGTTGTAGCCGCCGAGCTCGTTGAAGAAGAACACGCTCATCGCGGTGAGCACGCGCCCCTTGTCCGGGATCGGCGTGTCCAGCACGTGGTCGTAGGCCGAGATCCGGTCACTGGCGACGAGCAGCAGGTGCTCGTCGTCGATCGTGTACAGGTCACGGACCTTGCCGCCGGCCAGGTGGGCGTAGTCGGAAAGTGAAGGGCGCACGTCGAGTAACCCTATCGGGTGTGGCACCCACCCGACAGTGCCGCCGCACCGCGACCCGGCAGCAGGTTGCCGAGAGTGACCCGCGCCACGCCGACGCGGAGGCCGGACAGGCACCGATACGTAGCGTGATACACAATCGAGTCCTTCCGACGACAGGGGCGCGCAATGACAACCGAGGTGGTGGACAGGCGCAGCATCGGACTGCGCTCGGATCGCGGGCCGGTCCTGATCTCGCTGATGCTCACCACGGCCCTGGTCGCGCTGGACTCCACCATCATCGCGACCGCGGTACTCACCATCGTCGACGACCTCGGCGGCTTCACCTCGTTCCCGTGGCTGTTCTCGATCTACCTGCTCGCGCAGGCCGTCTCGACGCCGATCTACGGCAAGCTCGCCGACCTGTTCGGCCGCAAGCCGATCATGCTGTGGGGCATCGGAGTCTTCTGCGTCGGCTCGGTGCTGTGCGCGAGCGCATGGTCGATGCCGGCGCTGATCGCGTTCCGCGCCGTCCAGGGCCTCGGCGCGGGAGCGGTGCAGCCGATGGGCCTGACCATTGCCGGCGACATCTACACGCTCGCCGAACGGGCGAAGGCGCAGGCGTACCTGGCCAGCGTCTGGGGAATGTCCGCGGTGGTCGGCCCGACCCTCGGCGGTCTGTTCTCGGAGTACCTCTCCTGGCGCTGGATCTTCTGGGTCAACGTGCCGCTGTGCGCACTGGCCGCGGTGATGCTGATCCGCAACTTCGTCGAACCGCCGCGGGCCCGGAACCGGCCCCGCATCGACTACCTGGGCGCCACCCTGCTCAGCGTCGGCGCCGCGCTGCTGATCCTGGGCCTGCTCGAGGGCGGGCAGGCCTGGGCGTGGGGCTCCCCGGTCGGATTCGGGGTGTTCGCCGTCGCCGCCGTCGCGCTGGGACTGTTCGTCCTGGTCGAGTCCCGCGCCAAGGATCCGGTCCTGCCGCTGTGGGTGCTGACCCGCCGGGTGCTGGTGGCGAGCAGCCTGGTCGCGGTGAGCATCGGCGCCATCGTGATGGGACTGGCCTCCTACGTGCCGACGTTCGCGCAGGGTGTGCTCGGCACCGGCGCCCTCGTCGGGGGGTTCGCACTGGCCGCCCTCACCGTCGGCTGGCCGGTCTCCGCGGCGCTGGCCGGCCGGCTGTACCTGCGGCTGGGCTTCCGCTCCACCGCGCTCGTGGGCGGCGCCCTGACCCTGATCGGCACGGCGGCAACCACGCAGCTCGGGACCGGGTCGCAGGTGTGGCACGTGGCGGCCGCATGCTTCGTGACCGGCGCCGGGCTGGGGCTGGCCACGACCCCAACCCTGATCGCCTCGCAGACGAGCGTGGACTGGGAGCAGCGGGGCGTGGTGACGGCCACCAACATGTTCGCGCGCTCGCTGGGCAGCGCCGTGGGGGTCGCGATCTTCGGCGCCCTCGCCAACGGCCGCCTCGGCGGGGCCCAGGATCCGTCGGCCGCGGAGCTGTCCTCGGCCCTGGACCCCGTGTTCCTGGCGGTGACGGTGGCCGCGGCGGCGGTGCTGGTCGCGGCGGCGTTCATGCCGGGCCGCACCACAACCGACGGTCGCTGAGCCGGACACTCGCCGAGCCTGGCCGGGCCGGGTTTGGCAGGCTGAGACGATGAGCTCCCCTCGCGTCACCATCACCTACTGCACCCAGTGCAACTGGCTGCTCCGCGCCGGCTGGATGGCCCAGGAGCTGCTGCAGACGTTCGCGGTCGAGCTCGGCGAGGTGGCGCTGGTCCCCGGAACCGGCGGTATCTTCCAGATCGAGGCCGACGGGCAGTTGCTGTGGGACCGGGCCCGCGACGGCGGTTTCCCGGACATCGTGGCGCTGAAGAGGCTGGTACGCGATGCCGTCGCGCCGGACCGGGACCTCGGGCACGCGGACCGGTCGCGCTGACACCCTGGTCTTCACCCCGGCACCCGGGCCTTGACTGGGCCCGCGGAGGCGACAAGTGTTGACCGCTAGGGGGGAACGGCAGCTCTGACGCCGCCGAACGGCTCACCGCCACTTCACGGTCGGCCCCGAACACCTCACATGCGATGACTCGAGCCGTGCCACCACACGATCGAGGTGCGCCATGACCGCCAATCCGAGCACCGTCACCGCCACCGTCGACACCGATGCCGCCATCCCCGGAATCGTCGGGTCGCTTCGCACGACGTACGCCTCGGGTCGCACCAGACCGGCGACGTGGCGGATCGAGCAACTGCGCGGCATCGAGCGGATGCTGGACGAGCGTGAGGACGAGATCGCCGGCGCCCTCGCCGAGGATCACGGGCGCGACGCCTTCGAGGCCTGGATGACCGACATCCTCGCCGCCAAGATCGAGGCCGCGTACGCGCGCAAACGGGTGCGCCGGTGGATGCGCAGCCGGCCGCGGCCGCTGCCGCTGCACCAGATGCCCGCGCTGGGATGGGTGCAGTACGAGCCGCTCGGGGTGGTGCTCGTCATCGGGGCCTGGAACGGTCCACTGACTGTCACCCTGGGACCGCTGGTCGCGGTCGTGTCGGCGGGAAACTGCGCCGTCGTCAAGCCTTCGGAGCTGGCCCCCGCGACCTCGCGCCTGCTGGCCCGACTGCTCCCCGAGTACCTCGACGCCGAGGCCGTCGCCGTGGTCGAGGGCGACGGGCACACCACCCAGACGCTGCTCGCCCAGGGCTTCGACCACGTGTTCTTCACCGGAGGCACCGAGATCGGCCGGAAGATCCTGGCCGGGGCGGCGCCGCACCTGACGCCGGTGACCCTCGAACTCGGCGGCAAGAGCCCGGCGATCGTCATGCGGGACGCGGACCTCGCCGTCACCGCCCGGCGCATCGCGGGGACGAAGGTGCTCATCTCCGGCCAGGCCTGCGTCGCGGCGGACTATGTGCTGGTCGAGCGCGCCGCCCGCGACGAGCTGGTCGAGCGAATAGTTCACAGCTTCAACGAGTTCCGGTCGGGGGAACCCGTGCGCGGCCTGCGCGTCGTCAACGAGCGCCAGTTCGACAGGTTGGCCGGCTACCTGGCGAACACCGAGGCCACAGTCGCGCTCGGCGGTGGCACCGATCGGGCCGCGCTGACGGTCGAACCCACCGTGCTGGTGGACCCGAGCCCCGAGGAACCGGTCATGCGGGAGGAGATCTTCGGGCCGATCCTGCCGGTGCTCTCCGTCGACTCGCTCGACGAGGCGATTGCCTTCGTCAATGCACGGCCGAAACCCCTGGCCGCGTACGTCTTCACGAGGTCGGCGCGGACTCGCCGTCGGGTGCTGTCCGAAGTCAGCTCCGGAGGTGCGGTGGTGAACCACCTGATGGTGCACTACCTGACGCCCCAGTTGCCGTTCGGCGGCGTCGGGGCCAGCGGCATGGGGAGATACAACGGCAGGTGGGGGTTCGAGGAACTCAGCCATCGAAAGGCCGTGCTGCTCAAGCCGTTCAAGCCCGATCCCCGGTTTGCCTACCCGCCCTACACCGACCGGGCGGTCAAGCTGATCCGCCGGATGTACCGGTCCTGAGACGACCGAAGACCTCGAGGAGGCTCACGATGACCACCAGCAACGCGTCACCCCGGACCGGGTGCGAGGCCTTTCAGGCCACGGTCGCTCAGCACCCCGACGCCGTCGCCCTCCGCACCCCCGGCGACGGCGTCGTGATCACCTGGCGCCAGTACGGCGAACGGGTCCGCCGGATAGCCGCGGGCCTGGCGAAACTCGGTGTCCGCCACGGTGACACCGTCGGGCTCATGCTGACCAACCGGCCCGAGTTCCGCCTGGTCGACACCGGTGCCGTGCACGCCGGGGCGACCCCGTTCTCGGCGTACAACACGCTGGCCCCCGAGCAGTTGAACTACGTGCTGACCAATGCCGGGAACCGAATCATGGTCTGCGAGGAGCAGTTTCTTCCGGTGATACGCGAGGCGGTGGAGGGCACCGCGGTCGAGCACATCGTCTGCGTGGACGCGGACGCGGAGGGCACGACGAGCCTGCGGGATCTCGAGGCGAACGGTGACCCGGACTTCGACTTCGAGGCGTCTTGGAAGGCCGTCGAGCCGGGCGACCTCCTCACCATCGTCTACACCTCGGGCACCACCGGGCCGCCGAAGGGGGTCGAACTCACGCACGCAAACCTGCTCGCTGCCCGGGATGCAGTCATCGAGTTCGTCCCGGACCGACCGGACCACCGGATCGTCTCGTACCTTCCGGATGCGCATGTCGCGAACCGGGCGATCGCGCACTACTTCGCTGTAGTTGTTGCGGCGCAGGTCACCACTCTGGCGGACATCAAGCAGGCGATCACCGTGCTGCCGGAGGTCCGCCCGACGATATTCCTCGCCGTGCCGCAGGTCTGGTACCAGCTCAAGGCCGCGATAGAACTGGCGCTCGCCGAGGAGTCGAGTCCGATCAAGAAACGGCTTGCGCATTGGGCGATCGACGTCGGGAAACGGAAGGTGCGTCTCGAATCCGACGGCGCACCCCTGCCTCGGACGCTGCAGGTCCAGCATTCGCTCGCGGACCGACTGGTCCTCGGCGCGGTCCGGAAGAAGCTCGGGCTCGATCAGGTGCGACTCGCGGTGACGGGCGCGGCCCCGATCTCACCGGACGTGCTGGAGTTCGTCCTGGGTCTCGGCATCCCGTGCTCCGAGGTCTGGAGCATGACCGAGACGAGCGCCGCCGCGACGATCAACCCCCCGGATTCCCGCCGGATCGGCAGCGTCGGGAAGGTTGTCCGCGGTGCGAAGCTCAGGCTGGCCGAGGACGGCGAGCTCCTGTTCTCCGGTCCGATGGTCATGAAGGGCTACCGAGGCGACCCCGCCAAGACGGCCGAGGCCATCGATGCCGACGGCTGGCTGCACACCGGGGACATCGGGTCCATCGACGCCGACGGCTACGTCACGATCGTGGACCGCAAGAAGGAACTGATCATCAACGCCGCGGGCAAGAACATGTCGCCGTCGAACATCGAGGGCGCCATCCGCGCGGCCAGCCCGCTGATCGGCGGCGCGGCGGTGATCGGGAACGACCGCCCCTACGTCGTCGCCCTGCTGACGCTGGACCCCGACGCCGCGGCCGCCTTCGCGACCCGCAACGGCATCCACAACGGCTCGCCCGGGGACCTCGCGTCGAACCCCTTGGTGCGTGCGGAGATCGACCGCGCCGTCGCGGCCGCCAACGCAAAACTCTCCCGCGTCGAGCAGGTCAAGAAGTTCAACCTGCTGCCCGCGATCTGGGATCCGGGCGGCGACGAGTTCACCCCGACGATGAAGCTGCGCCGCAAGCCCATCGACGCCAAGTACGCCCGCGAGATCGAGGCGTTGTACGCGGGCTGACGACGACGGCCGGGCGTCAGTCCGGCCGCGGGCCGTAGGTGTCGAGCATGACGACGGGCCCGTCGCCGAACCGCCGCTCGACGTCCATCTCCAGCACCGCGGCGAAGGTCTTCGCCGTGTAGACGGGGTCGAGGGTGAGCCCGTGGTCGGCCCCGATCCGCTGCGCGGCGGTGCCCTCGGGGGTCGCGTACCCGTATCCGGGCCCGAGCCATTCCCCCGTCACCACCAGTGCGCCCGGTTCGAACTCGACCGGCCCGATCGCGGCGCCGCGGTCGCGCAGCAGCCGATGCGTCCGGCGKGCGAGCCCGACCAGGTCCCGCTCGGCCAGCGGCAGCGTGTCGTTCACGACCACGCCGACCACCCGGGTGCGCAGGCCCGCGAGCCGCAGCCCCAGCAGCAGTCCCGCCGCGGTGCCGCCCGAGCCCACCGCGGTCACCACGTGCGTCGGCTCAGGCATCACGCCGGCCTCGACCTGGGCGGCGAGCTCGAGGGCGACCTCGACGCACCCGAGGGTCCCGAGCGGCGAGGACCCGCCCGCGGGCAGGTAGTAGGGCAGGTGCCGGCCGCGCACGTGCCGCGCGAACAGCCAGGGCGCCGCCGCGATCGTCCGCGCCTTGGTCCGGGTGAAGTGCAGCGTCGCGCCGGCGCGCCGCAGGCGGTCCACCTGGGCGTGCACGTGCTCGTCCATCGGCTGGTCGATAAGCGCCAGCGCGGTGTCGATGCCCTGCTCGCGCGCGTAGAGGGCGGTGGCCAGGCCCCAGTTGGTGCCCTGGCCACCGACGCTGAGGATCTGCCGGGAACCTCTCGCGAGGACATCGGGGAGGATCCACTCCAGCTTGCGGACCTTGTTGCCGCCCCAGCCGCCCGAGCCGTAGGCGCCCTCGTCCTTGCACCACAGCCGGTTTCCGGTGCCCAGCCCGTCGAGGTGGACGATCGGGGTCGGGGCGGAGCCGAGCCTGCGGTACGGGGTGGTCGCCCCGAGTTCGGGGAACATGCGGTGCAGCGTGGGGGCGGTCGTCTGGTCCATCCGGTCGCCTAGACCGAGCCGAGCCGACGGCGGAGCGCACCGGCCAGGTAGTCGAGGTCGGGCCGACGCGCGGTGACGGGACGGCCGCGGAGACCGAACCCGTCGCCGGGGGTGCGCGGGACGACGTGCAGGTGCACGTGGAAGACCTCCTGGCCGGCGACGGCGCCGTCCGCGAGGTAGAGGTTCACCCCGTCGGCGCGCGGACCGTCGGCGGGCAGGCCCGCCCCGTCGGCGCCATTGTCCCGCAACGCGGCCGCCAGCTTCTGACCGACGGCGAAGATCCGACCGCCGTCCTCGGGATCGAGCTGCGCCAACCCCGAGGCGTGCCGCTTCGGGACCACCAGCAGGTGCCCCGGAGTGAACGGGCGGATGTCCATGAACGCCACGGTGTGCTCGTCCTCGTGTACGAGGCTCGCCTCCGCCTCGCGCGCGATGATGGCACAGAAGATGCAGTGGCTCATGGGGATTGATGATAGGCCCACTGGCCTTCCCGGTGGACGGACATTGCCCTTACCAGCGGCGACGGGGCGGTCCTACAGTGTGCCCACCGACAGTGGATGGGAGTTGCGAATGAGTGCACACAGTCCGGTGACGCCCCTCGATGCGGGCGACGTCGAGCACTTCGACCACGAGACCGACGTCCTCGTCGTCGGCTACGGCTGTGCCGGCGCGGCCGCGACCCTGGAGGCAACGGCCGCGGGCGCCGAGGTCATCGTCCTGGAGAAGGCGAGCGGAGGCGGCGGGTCGTCGGCGCTGTCCGGCGGCGAGATGTACCTGGGCGGCGGCACCGAGATCCAGCGGGCCTGCGGATTCGAGGACACCGCGCAGGACATGGAGGCATTCCTGCTGGCCGCCCTCGGACCCGACGCCGACAAGGAGAAGGTCGGCCTCTACAGCCGCGAGAGTGTCGCGCACTACCAGTGGCTGGTCGATCACGGGGTGCCGTTCAAGCCCTCGCTGTGGAACTCCCCCACCTGGGTGCCGCCGACCGACGACGGACTGATGTGGATGGGCGAGAACTCCTACCCCTTCGCGGAACTCGCGAAGCCGGCGCCCCGCGGGCACCGCGTCACCTCGGACGGGTTCGGCGGCAAGGTGCTGATGCAGAAGCTGTCCGAGGCGGTCTCGGCCACCGACGTTGCGGTGCACACCGACACCTACGCCACCCGGCTGATCGTGGAAGCCGGCGCGGTGGTCGGCCTCGTCGCCCGCCAGTACGGCAAGACGTACACCTACCGGGCGCGCCGCGGCGTGGTGCTCACCACCGGCGGGTTCGCCGACAACGCGGAGATGGTCGCGCAGCACGCCCCGCAGCTGGTGGGCCTCGGCGTCAACAGCGACGGCGGGGACGACGGCCGCGGCATCGTGATGGCCCAGGCCGTCGGCGCCGCCGTCAAGCACATGTCCGCCGGGCAGGTCGGCATCTCGCTGGTCCCGGGGATGATGGTGCGCGGCATGATCGTCAACAGCGTCGGCCAGCGCTTCATCAATGAGGACGTCTATCCCGGCCTCGTCGGGCAGGCGGCGTTGTACAAGCACGGACTGAAGGTGTGGGTGATCCTCGACGAGCAGGCCTACGAGGAGGTCCCGGTCGACGAACGCTGGGGCGTGCAGCCGCATTTCGTGGCGGAGACGCTCGAGGAGCTCGAACAGCAGATCGGCATGCCGCCCGGCGCGCTGGTCACCACCGTCGGCGAGTACAACCGGCACGCCGCCGAGGGCGAGGACCCGTACTTCCACAAGTCCGCGACGTGGCTGCGACCGCTGAAGTCGCCGTTCGCCGCGATCGATGTCCAGCGCGGCATCGCCCCGCCGGAGTACGGCGAGGCGGGCCGCGGCGGCGCGGAGGTGTTCACCATCGGCGGCCTGTGCACCACCGTCGACGGGCACGTCCTCGACCTCGACGGCAACCCGATCGGCGGACTGTTCGCGGCGGGACGGGCCACCTCCGGCCTGCACTCGTGGGGCTACATCAGCGGCACGTCGCTCGGCGACGGCACCTTCTTCGGCCGCCGGGCCGGGGTGTCCGCCGCCGAGCGCTGACGCGGGCGCGCTCAGCCGGCGAGGACCAGCGCGTCCGGTGCGGCGGTGCCCGCCTTCGCCAGCAGCCGCGCGTAGCGGCCGCCGAGCGCGCGCAACTCCTCGTGGGTGCCGCGTTCGGCGGCGTGGCCGTGGTCGAGGACCACGATCTGGTCGGCGTCGCGGATGGTGGAGAGCCGGTGCGCGACGGTGATGGTGGTGCGGCCCCGGCTGACCTGGTCGAGCGCGTCCTGCACGGCCCGCTCGGTCTCGTTGTCGAGTGCGCTGGTGGCCTCGTCGAGCACGAGAATTCTCGGGTTGCGCAACAGGGTTCGGGCGATCGCGATCCGCTGCTTCTCGCCGCCGGAGAACCGGTGACCGCGCGCGCCGACCATGGTGTCGTAGCCCTCGGGGAGCGACTCGATCAGCTCGTGCACCTGCGCCGCCCGCGCCGCGGCCTCGATGTCGGAGTCGCTCGCCTCGGGGCGGGCGTGCCGCAGGTTTTCCCGGATCGTCGCGTGCAGCAGGTAGGTCTCCTGCGAGACCACACCGACCAGCTCGGACAGCTCCGCGAGCGAGATGTCGCGCAGGTCGACCCCGTCGATGGTGACCCGACCGGACGTCGGGTCGTGCAGTCGCGCCACCAGCGAGGCGAGAGTGGTCTTGCCCGAACCGGTCTCGCCGACGAGCGCCAACGAGGATCCGGCGGGCACGTCGATCGACACCGCGGCGAGCGCGTCCCGGTCGGCACCCTCGTACCGGAAGGTGACGTCCTCGAAGGCGACAGCACCGAGCGCATGGTCCATCGCCACGGGCCGCTCGGGGTCGTCGATGTCCACCGGCAGGTCCAGGTACTCGAAGATTCGGCTGAACAGCGCCAGTGAACTCGTCACGGACACACCGACGTCAAGCAGCTGCATCAGCGGCCGGAACAGCGCGCCCTGCAGTCCGGTGAACGCGACCAGGGTGCCGATGGTCATGCCGCCGGAGGTCGCGGGCAGGCCGGCGGCCAGGTAGAGCAGGGCCGGGATCGCCGCGAAGACGATGCTCATGGTGGCCATCCGCCACCGGCCGGACAGGTCCGATCGGACCTCGAGATCCGTCAGGACCTCCGACGTGTCCGAAAAGCGTTGCGACATGGCCGGTCCCGCACCGAGCGTCTTGCCGAGCTGGATGCCGCTGATGGAGAGCGACTCCTCGATCTGGGTCTGCATGTCGGCGAGGGTGCGCTGGCGGAGGCTGGTGATCTTGCGGCGCATCCGGGCAACCTTGCGGGTCAGCCAGATCGCCGGCGGCAGGACGATCAGCGAGAGCAGGGACAGTCGCCAGCTCAGCACCGCCATCGCGACCGCGGTCCCCACCACGGTGGTGAGGTTGGACGCGATCGACGTGGCGGTCGAGGTGACGACTGTCTGCATGCCGCCGATGTCGTTGGTCAGCCGGGACTGGATCTCACCGCCCCGGGTGCGCGTGAAGAAGCCCAGCGACTGCCGATGCAGGTGCGCGAAGACGTCGGTACGCAGGCCGTGCATGATGCGCTGCCCGACCGTGGTGGAGATCCAGGTCTGCACCACCGCGATGACGGAGCTGGCGACGGTCACGGCGAGCATGCCGAGCACCGCCCACACCAGCAGCGGGACGTCCTGATCGGGGATGGCGCGGTCGATCACCTCGCGGACCAGGAACGGGTTGGCCAGGGTGATCACCGACGAGGCGACGATCAACGCCGTGACCACGGCGATCTGCCAGCGGTAGGGCGCGAACAGCGCGCCGATCCGGCGCAGGCTGACGGGTTGTTCGGAAAGTTGGGCGCGGTCTGCCGGGTCGACCTTCGCGCCGCGGGGGCCGCGGCCGGGACCGGGGCCGCCGAAATGGGGGCTTGTCATGCAACCACCCCTCTCGTATGTCGGGGTCAGGCATACTGAGGTTCCCTCACAATGAGGTGAATGTCAATGTCCGGGTACGCTCCGTCACATGACCGAGGGCCACCCCGACCCGCTCCGCGATCTCGTGATGTCGACCGCCCGCGCCCTGCGCCGGCGCTGGTTCGTCGCGCTCGAGCCGTGGCAGCTGTCCCCGCACGAGTACCGCGCGCTGTGGGTGATCGGCCGGGATGCACCGGAGGTCCCGCGGCTGGGTGACGTCGCAAAGGCGCTGCGCATCGCGCCGCGGTCGGCGACCGAGGTGGTCGACCGGCTCGAGCAACGCGGCCTCGCCGAACGGGTGCCCGACGCCGCCGACCGGCGCGCGACCTGCGTCCGGTTGACCGCCGCGGGCCGCCGCGTCATCGGCGAACTGGAGGCCGCGCGGGCCGCCGACGCGGAGGACTTCTTCGCGCCGCTCGACGAGCACGACCGCACCGAGCTGCGCCGCATCCTCGACAAACTGCGCTGACGCGCCTGTGCGCCCTTTAGGAAGATCCCGCAAAGCCGCCGCGTCCGGGTACTGCTCGACGAGCAGCTCGACCCGGCGGACCACCGAGGCCACCTGCGCCTCGGCGGCACCGACGAAGACCGACTTGTCGGCGAGCGCGGCGTCGAGGCCGGCCCGGTCCAGCGGCAGCCGGTCGTCGGCGGCCAACCGGTCCAGCAGGTCCGGCTCCTTGCCCTCCTCGCGCATCGCCAGCGCGACGGCCACCGCGTGCTCCTTGATGGCCTCGTGCGCGGTCTCGCGTCCGACGCCGGCGCGCACCGCCGCCATCAGCACCTTGGTGGTGGCCAGGAACGGCAGGTAGCGGGTCAGTTCCTTCTCGATGACGGCCGGGTAGGCCCCGAACTCGTCGAGCACGGTCAGGAAGGTCTCGATCTGTCCGTCGATCGCGAAGAACGCGTCCGGCAGCGCGACGCGGCGCACCACCGAGCAGAACACGTCGCCCTCGTTCCACTGGGCGCCGGCCAGCTCGGCTGCCATCGAGGCGTAGCCGCGCAGGATCACCTGCAGGCCGTTGACACGCTCGCAGGAACGGGTGTTCATCTTGTGCGGCATCGCCGAGCTGCCCACCTGGCCGGGCTGGAAGCCCTCGGTGACCAGCTCGTGGCCGGCCATCAGGCGGATGGTGTGCGCGAACGACGAGGGGCCCGCGCCCAGCTGTACCAGCGCGGAGAGCACGTCGTGGTCGAGCGAGCGAGGGTACACCTGGCCGACGCTGGTCAGCACGTGCGCGAAGCCGAGGTGCTCGGCGACCTTGGCCTCGAGGAACTCGAGCTTCTCGGTGTCGCCGTCGAGCAGGTCCAGCATGTCCTGCGCGGTGCCCATCGGGCCCTTGATGCCGCGCAGCGGGTAGCGGTCGATCAGCTCACGCAGCCGGGTCAGGGCGACCAGCAGCTCGTCGGCGGCGGACGCGAACCGCTTGCCGAGGGTGGTGGCCTGCGCGGCGACGTTGTGGCTGCGGCCGGCCATCACCAGCGACGAGTACTCGGCGGCCCGCTCGGCGAGCCGGGCCGCGACCGCGACGCCGTGCCCGTGGATGTACTCGAGCGACCGCAGGACCTGCAGCTGCTCGACGTTCTCGGTGAGGTCGCGGCTGGTCAGGCCCTTGTGCACGTGCTCGTGCCCGGCGAGGTCGTTGAACTCCTCGATACGGGCCTTGACGTCGTGCCGCGTCACCCGCTCCCGGTCGGCGATCGAGGCCAGGTCCACCTGGTCGAGGACCCGCTCGTAGTCGTCGAGCGCGGCCGCGGGGACGTCGATGCCGAGCTCGGCCTGCGCCCGCAGGACCGCCAGCCACAGCTGACGTTCCAGCACGATCTTGTGCTCCGGCGACCACAGTTCGGTCAGGTCGGGGCTGGCGTAGCGGGTGGCGAGGACATTGGGGATGCGGGTCACGAGGTGCCAGTTTACGGCTACCTCGGGGCCATCGGCGCCAGGATGTCGATGACCTGCACCAGCATCTCCCTGGCGAAGCCCATCGGGTCCGGATCCGCCGCGCTCAGCGCCCCCACCGCCGCGCCGTCGACCACGCACACCAGCCGCCGCAGGCCCTCCGGTCCGATCACCCGGCCGGACCTCCGCAGCACCTCCACGATCAGGTCCTCGAGCTGCGAACGCAGACGCAGCTGGGTCTCGCGCAGTTCCGGGTGCCGCGCGAACGCGACGAACCGCTCGCACCGGCTGACGAGCTGTTCGCGGCGACCGTCGGCGGATTCGAAGACCCCGATCAACATGTCCACGAGCAGCTCGACGGTGGCCTCGACGCCGCGGTTGCGCTGTGACACCTCCTCGACCCGGGCCCGCATCATGTCCAGCTCCCGGTTCCCGCAGGCCTCTACCGCCGCGGCGACCAGGTCGTCGAGGGACTCGAAGTAGTAGGTGGTCGAGGCGAGCGGAAGTTCCGCGCGCGAGGCCACCGCACGGTGCCGGACGGCGTCGAGGCCACCCTCCAGCAACAGGTCCGCGGCGGCCTCGACCAGCGCGACCTTTCGTCGCTCGCCCTTCGGCGTCACCGCTGCAGTCACCGTGCCATCCTGCCAGCGGTCCCCTCGTTGGGACCGCAGAACCGCGAACTACCCACCCAGCAGCGCACTTCGGGCCATCCTCGCCAGTGCCTCCTCGACGTCCGCCGTCGCCCCCGCGAACGAGAGCCGCATGGTCCGGTCGCCGTGGACGGTGTCGAAGTCGATGCCCGGTGCCACCGCCACCCCGGTCTCCCGGAGCAGGTCCGCGCACCACGCCGTGGAGTCGCCGGTGAGGTGGCCGATGTCCGCGTAGACGTAGAAGGCTCCGTCGGCCGGCGCCAGGTCGGTGATGCCGAGCCGCGGCAGGCCGGCCAGCAGCACGTCCCGGTTGACGGCGTACCGGCGCACATGGCCGTCGAGTTCGGCGACGGACTCGTCGGCGAACGCCGCGACCGCCGCGTACTGGGAGATCGCGGGCGGGCACACCGTCATGTTCGACGCCAGCCGCTGCAGCGGGCGTCGCAGCGCGGCCGGCACCAGCATCCAGCCCATCCGCCAGCCGGTCATCGAGAAGTACTTGGACACCGAGCCGACCACCACGGCCTCGGTCGAGGTCTCCCAGGCGCACGCGGTCGCCGACTGGCCGGAGCCGAACTCGATGCCGTGGTAGATCTCGTCGGAGATCAGCAGGGTGTCGTGCGCCTCGCACCAGCGGGCCAGCGCCGCGAGCTCCGCGGGGTCGATGACGGTGCCGGTGGGGTTGGCGGGGCTCGCCACCACCAACCCGGCCGGCGGCTCGTCGAGCGCCTCGAGCATCGCCACGGTCGGCTGGTACCGGGTGTCCGGCCCACAGTCGAGTTCGACCACCCGGCAGCCGAGGGCGGTGAGGGTGTTGCGGTAGGCGGGGTAGCCGGGCCGGGCCACCACCACGGTGTCGCCGGGGTCGAACGCGGCCAGGAACAGCAGCGTGAACGCCCCGGACGAGCCGGTGGTCACCACCACGTCGTCGGGGTCGACGGCGATGCCGGAGCGTGCCGAGTGGTACCCGGCGATCGCCTCGCGCAGCGGCAGGATCCCGAAAGTCTCTGTGTAGCCCAGCAACTGCGTGTCGATGGCCTCCCGGGCGGCCCGCAGTACCGGCGCCGGCGCCGGTGTCGACGGCTGCCCGGCCGCGAGGGTCAGGACGTCGCCGTGGGTCCGGGCCCGCTCGGTCGCGGCCTTCCAGACGTCCATGACATGGAAGGCGGGGATCTGGGATCGCTGGGACTCTGCTCGCACCTGTCCAGGCTATCGCTCCCGGCTGAGCGGGAGTTCACGGCTCGAATGCGTGCCGCGAACCCCCGCTCGGCCGAGGGTCTAGTGCAGGTCGTTCGCGACGATGTTCGCGATGTTGCGCTCGGCCAGGGCGGTGATGGTGACGAACGGGTTCACGCCCAGGTTGCCCGGCACCAGCGCGCCGTCCATCACGTACAGGCCGGGGTGCCCGTGCAGTCGGCCGTGGTTGTCGGTGGCCTTGTTCAGGATGGCGCCGCCGAGGGGGTGGTACGTGAGGTTGTCGCCCCACGTCTTGTACCCGCCGAACATGTCGGTGCGGTAGATCGTGCCTTCCTTCTGGTTGATCTTGTCGAAGATCCGCTTCGCCATGTTGATGGCGGGTTGGTTCTGCGAGGTCTGCCAGGACAGCCCGACCTTGCCGGTCGACGCGTTGTACTGGAACTGCGCGCGTTCCGGGTTCTTGGTGATCGACAGGTACAGGCTGATGAACAGGTCGGCGCCCGCGGGGAAGGGGGCGATCTCCGCGAACGCCGGTCCCCCGGCGTCATCCCAGTTGTCGATGCCCATGGTGGGGATCGACGCCTGCTTGGTGCCCGTCGCGTCCCACAGGTGGTTGGCCCGGCCGACCATGACGTTGCCGTTGTTGCCCCAGCCCTGGCCGACCTCGCCGGACAGGTTCGGCAGGTGGCCCTGCGCCTTCATCGCCACCAGCAGCTTGCTGGTGCCGACGCTGCCCGCCGCGAAGAACACCTTGTCCGCGGTGACGGTCTTGGTCGCGATCACGTTGCCCTGCTCGTCGATCTGCTCCATCTCGACGGCGTAGCCGGGTCCGCTGGGCGCCACCTTGGTGACCCGGTGCAGCGTGGTGATGGTGACCTTGCCGGTGGCCGCGGCCTCCGCGAGGTAGGTCTTGGGCAGCGACTTCTTGCCCGCGTGGTTGCCGAAGATGACCTCGCCGTCGAGGGAGGACTTGGTGGCCTGCCCCGCGGCCTCCTGCTTCATGTAGTTCATGTCGTACACGTTGGGGACGAACACGGTCTTGAAGCCCGAGCGTTCCGCCGTCTTGCGTCCGGTGCGTGCGAACTTGTACCACTCGGTGGACTCGAACCAGGACGTGTCGATGTTGTTGACGCCGAGGCCGGCGTTCGCCCTGGGGAAGAACGTCCCGTACATCTCGTTGGAGTCGATCGAGGGCAGGATTTCCTCGAAGTAGCCGCGCCTGGGCGTGACGGCCATGCCGCCGTTGACCAGCGAGCCGCCGCCGACGCCGCGCCCCTGGTAGACGTTGATCCCGCCCATGTTCTCGCAGTCGAGGATGCCGACGTACTTCTCGATGTCCTTGTCGATCGAGACACCCATGAAGTGCGAGACCGGCTGCGCCGTACGGTTTCTCAGCCAGAATCCGCGCTTGTCCGGCGAGACGGTGTTGGTGAAGATCCTGCCGTCGGGCCCCGGCGTGGTCCAGTCCTTGCCCATCTCCACTATGTGGGCGTCGACGCCCGCCTGCGCCAGCCGCAGCGCGGTCACGGCGCCGCCGTAACCACTGCCGATGATCAGGGCGGGAACCCGGTCACCGGTGTTGATGGCGCGGCGCGGCGATGCCGCCGCCGCGACGCCGGCCGACGACAGGGCGATGGCACCGGCCGCCAAACCGGTTGCCGCCATAAACCTTCGACGGGAGAGCGGGGGATTGATCGATGCTGACCTGACTCGTGACTGCCGGTATTCGTTCAACGGAACCTCTCTGTTCACGGCCGTGCTGACGCGCTCGTTATACCGTCGTGACCCGACGCCGCGGCCGATTACCGGCGAGTAATTCCATTGAATGATTAATCTGAATTGAATCCGTCGAATTCTGTCCGGTTCGTCACCTGCGCCAGTAATGTCTGGCGACCCAAATGCGAACGGGCGCAGCGGTCTGCACCGAGACGAGCCGACTGCCCGACATGACAACGCCCCCTCCGGTGATTGCCGGAGGGGGCGTTGGAAGGTGTGGGATTCCCCGTCAGATGCCGATTCGTCCCTCGACGGCGCCGAGGCCGATGTCGGTGCGGAAGTGACCGCCCGGCAACCGGACGTCCGCGAGCCGGGCGTACGCGTCCGCGCGGGCCGCGGACAGGTCTGCGCCGGTGCCGACCACGCTGAGCACCCGTCCGCCCGCGGAGACCACCGCGCCGTCCTCACGCAGCGCGGTGCCCGCGTGCAGCACCCCCGCAGCGTCGGCGCCGGAGATCGCGTCCCCGGTGCGCGGGGTGCCGGGGTAGTTCTCGGCCGCCAGCACCACGGTGACGGCGGCGCCCTCGGTCCAGCGCAGCGGCGCGGCCGCCGCGAGGGTGCCGGTGGCGGTGGCGTTGAGGACCTCGCCGATCGGCGACTCCAGCAGCGCCAGCACGGCCTGGGTCTCGGGGTCACCGAAGCGGCAGTTGAACTCGACCACCGCGGGACCCTGGGCCCCCATCGCGAGGCCGGCGTACAGCAGTCCGTTGAACGGGCAGCCGCGACGGGCCATCTCGGCGGCCACCGGAGCGACCACGTCGTCGACGATCTGCTGCACGGCGCCGTCGGGCAGCCAGGGCAGCGGGGTGTAGGCGCCCATGCCGCCGGTGTTCGGGCCCGTGTCGCCGTCGCCGACGCGCTTGTGGTCCTGCGCGGGCAGCAGCGGGACCACCGTCTCGCCGTCGACCAGGCAGAACAGCGAGACCTCGGGGCCGTCCAGGAACGACTCCAGCAGCACCGGGTGACCGCACTCGAGCAACTCGGCGGCGTGGGCCCGAGCCGCGTCACGGTCGGTGGTGACCACGACGCCCTTGCCCGCGGCCAGTCCGTCGTCCTTGACCACCCAGTTGGGGCCGAAGCGGTCCAGAGCCTCGTCCAGGTGCGCCGGGCTGTCGACGATCTCGCTGTGCGCGGTCCGCACACCGGCGGCCGCCATCACGTCCTTGGCGAAGGCCTTGGAGCCCTCGATCCGGGCGGCGTCGGCGGACGGACCGAAGCAGGCGATGCCGGCCGCCCGCACGGCGTCGGCGACGCCGAGCACCAGCGGCACCTCCGGGCCGATCACCACCAGGTCGGCGTCGACCTGCCGGGCGAGGGCCACCACGGCCTCGCCGGAGGCGACGTCGACGGGATGCTGCTCCGCGATCTTCGCGGTCCCGGCGTTGCCGGGCGCACAGATCAGCGCCGTCACGGACGGGTCGCGACCGAGGGCGAGGAGCAGGGCATGTTCACGGGCACCAGAGCCGATAACGAGTACGCGCACGGACCTCAGACTACGGCCCTGCCTGCACCTGGGGCGCGGTCAGGTCGTACAACGTGACCCCGTCGACGGTGCTGGGCGTGAAGTTCTGCGTCACCCACTCGGCGATCGCCGAGCCGGCGCCCTCCCCTCGGCCGCCCGTCGTGCCGCCACCGCCGATGAAGTAGTGGATCCGTCCCGCCGCCACATCCTGCTGGAACTGGGCGAGTGTCGGCGACGGGTCGCTGCCGTTGAACCCGCCGATCGGCATCACCGGCAGCTGCGTCGCCAACTGGTAGCCGGAGGCGCTGTTGGACCCGACGGTCGCCGCCACCCAGGTGTAGCCGTCCCCGCCGGACTCGAGCAGCGCGGTCAGTTCCGGTCCCGGCTCGCTGCCCCGCAGCAGGTTGCCCGCCGCGCCGCCGGCACCGCCGCCTCCCCGACCGTGAGTGCCCGCCCCGGGAGGCCCGCCCGCGAACATCTCGCCCGGCCGCGGACCGCCCCCGGGGGGCGTGCCGCCGGGGAACTCTCCCGGCCCGCCGTGTCCGCCGAACCCACCCATGCCGCCGGCCACCGCCGGTCCCGCGGTGTTCAACGCCCCGGCGTGCGGGGTCCCGACCGTGTCGACCGCGTAGGCCGTCGGGCCGGCCAGCGCCGCCACCACCACCGCCAGGACCGACGCCGCCGCCAGCCGACCGGTCAGCCGGGGCACCAGCAGCGCGACCGCCGCGACCACGCCGACCACCAGCACCGCCCAGCGCAGCCACGGCAGGAACGACGGGCTGCGCCCCAGCAGCTCCCACGACCACCACGCCGTCGCCAGCATGGTCAGCGCCGAGACCACGCGCACCCAGGCGGCGCCGCGGCTGCGCCACGCGAGCACCGCGCCGCCGCCGACGAGCGCGCCGATCTGCGGGGCCAGCGCCACCGTGTAGTAGGAGTGGAAGATCCCGGCCATGAAGCTGAACACCAGGCCCGCGGTGAGCAGCCAGGAACCGAACAGCACCAGCGCCGCCCGTGGCAGGTCCACCCGGGTCAGCCTGCCCCGCAGGACGATTCCCAGGACCCCGAGGATCAGGGCCGCCGGGATCAGCCAGGCGATCTGCCCGCCCTGCGCGGGTTCGAACATCCGGGCCAGGCCGGTGCTCCCCCACATTCCGCCGCCGCCCCCGGGCACCGCGCCGCCGACCGCCGCGTCCGCCAGCGCGCCCACACCGGCGCGCCCGCCGCCGGTGACGCTGCCACGTTCGTCGCCGTTGAGCCGCCCGAGTCCGTTGTAGCCCAGGGTCAGTTCCAGGATCGAATTGTTCTGCGAGCCACCGATCCACGGGCGCGACGAGGCCGGCCACAGCTCCACGGCCAGCAGCCACCAGCCGGCGGCGACCACCGTCGCCGCCAGCGCGGCGAGCAGCTGCGCGATCCGCCGCCCGAGCCGCGGCGGCCCGAACAGCAGGTAGGTCAGCGCGAGCGGCGGCACCACCAGCATCACCTGCAGCTGCTTGGTCAGGAACCCGAGGCCGACGAACACGCCGGCGAGCACCAGCCAGCGGGTGCGCCCGTCTTCGACGCCGCGCAGCAGCGCCCAGGCCGCGGCCAGGGTCAGCAGCACCAGCAGGGCGTCCGGGTTGTTGAACCGGAACATCAGCACCGCAACCGGGGTCAGCGCCAGCACCAGGCCCGCGAGCAGGCCCGCCGCCGCGCCGAAGTGCCGCCGGACGGTGGCCCACAGCAGCCCGACGGAGGCGACGCCCATCAGCGCCTGCGGGACCAGGATGCTCCACGAGCTGAGCCCGAACGCCCGCACCGAGAGCGCCATGATCCACAGCGAGGCGGGCGGCTTGTCGACGGTGATCGAGTTGGCCGCGTCGGACGAGCCGAAGAAGAACGCCTTCCAGGACACCGACCCGGCCTGCACCGCGGCGGAGTAGAAGGAGTTGGCCCAGCCGGAGGCGCCCAGCCCCCACAGGTAGGCGACGGCGGTACCGAGCAGCAGCAGCACCAGCGCCCACGACTCCCAGCTCCGCCGCGGCGTGGGGTCTCCGGCAGCGGGCGACCCGCCGGTCCGGTCGGGCACGGTGGTGTCGGGTTCGATCTCGGTCGTGGTCACAGCGCGGCTTCCTGGTCGTGGCTCCGGAACACCCGACGAAGGGCGACGAAACGGGTCAGTGTGGCAACGAGATTGGCGACGACGAGCACCGCGAGTTCGAGGTGCCGGGATGCGTCGGGCAGGGCGCGGTGCAGGACCAGCAGCGAGCCGCTGGTGAGCAGCAGGCCGAACGCGAACACCGCCAGGCCCTGCAGCTGGTGCCGGGCCGCCCCCTCCCGGCCGCGGATCCCGAAGGTGAAGGCCCGGTTCGCCGCGGTGTTGAACACGGCGGTGACGAGCAGTGCGAGGAGGTTCGCGGCCTGCGCGCCGAAGAGCGGGTGCGCCAGCAGGTAGAGCACCGCGTAGGCCAGCGTGGACACCACGCCGATCACGCCGAACCGGACCAGCTGGCCGACCATCCCGGGTGGCACCCCCGGCACCAGCGGCTCGCGGCCCAGGCTGGTGCGCAGCGCCGCGACCGGCAGCGACCCTGCGGCCAGCGCCCGCCCGACGCGGACCACGCCCTTGAGGTCGGCGGTCGCGGTGGCGACGACGTCCACGGTGGAGTTCGGGTCGTCGCCCCAGTCCACCGGCACCTCGTGGATCCGCAGGCCCACCCGCTCGGCCAGCACCAGCAGTTCGGTGTCGAAGAACCAGCCGGTGTCCTGCACCAGCGGCAGCAGCTGCCGGGCCACGTCGGTGCGGATCGCCTTGAACCCGCACTGCGCGTCGGAGAACTTCGCCCGCAGCGCGCCCCGCAGGATCAGGTTGTAGCAGCGGGAGATCACCTCCCGCCTGGGCCCGCGGACCACCCGCGACGACCGCGCCAGCCGGGAGCCGATCGCCAGGTCGGAGTGCCCGGAGACCAACGGCGCCACCAGTGGCAGCAGCGCGTTGAGGTCGGTGGACAGGTCCACGTCCATGTAGGCGACGACGGTGGCGTCCGAGGCACCCCACACGGTGCGCAACGCGCGACCGCGGCCCTTCTCGTCGAGGTGCACCACCCGCACCGCGTCGATCTCGGCCGCCAGCCGGCGCGCGATGGCCAGCGTCGCGTCGGTGCTCGCGTTGTCGGCGACGGTGATCCGGCTGGGGAAGGGGACGTGCGCGCCGAGGTGCTCGTGCAGCCTGCGCACGCAGCGTTCGAGGTCGCGTTCCTCGTTGTAGACCGGTACCACCACGTCGAGCGCCACGGTCCGGGTGTCCGGTGGCGGTTCCGGTGCCGTCTCGCCCCGGACCAGTGAGTTCGTCATGCGGCCAACCCTCACGGCCGAACCTGTGGTGTTCCTGGACCGCGCCTGGCAACTTCCTGCGGACACATGATGTGACCTACATCACATGGTGGTGGCGATGAGTGCCGGTGCCGACCGCCGTCTCTATTGCTGAACCCACCGCACGGTGAGAACAGAGTTCGACGAAAGGACTCAGATCATGGAATCCATCACCACGCCAGCCGGAATCACGCTCGCCTTCGACCGCTATGTCGGTGGCGATGCCGGAACAGTCATTCTCGTCGGTGGCGCATTCAGCTACCGCACCTTCCCGAAAATGGTGGAGCTGGCCCAGAAGCTGGCCGATGAATACCGTCTCACCGTCATCAATTACGACCGCCGCGGCCGGGGCGACAGCACCGATTCGCCGGGCGTGTACGACGTCGGGAACGAAATCGACGACATCGCCGCGCTGGTCGAGGCGACGGGTGGATCCGCCGCACTGTTCGGCTGGTCCTCCGGCGCGGGACTCGCCCTGCTGGCGGCCGCCTCGGGCCGGGTGCCCGGCATCACCAAGGTGATCGCCTTCGAGCCGCCGTTCGTCGTCAATCACGAGAACTTCGTTCCCGCCGCGAATCTCCATGTGACGCTGCACAAGCTGATCGCCGAGGACCGCCGCGCCGAGGTCGTGAAGTTCTACATGACCCACGCCATGGGCATGCCCCGCCCCTTCGTCGCCGTCATGCGGTTCACGCCGTTCTGGAAGAGCCTGAAGGCGACCGCCCCTGCGACGGCGCATGACTGGGCCGTCATGGGCGACTACATGCGCGGCGAACCGCTGCGCGCGGCGGACTGGTCCGACATCACCTTGCCGACCCTGGTCATCTCCGGCGGAAAGAGCGGCGATCTGCTGCGCACCGCCGCTCGCGCGATCACCGCGGTACTGCCCAACGCCCGGCACGTGGAGCTGGCCAAGCTGAGCCACAACCCGAACATCGCGCTCCTCACCCCGACTGCCGGCGAATTCCTCACCGGTACAGCAAAATACGCCGTCTGATCCGGGCCAAACCCGCACCCGACAACACCGCCAGGAGCACTCCTATGCGCAGAATCACCGCAGGCCTGTTCATTTCGCTCGACGGCGTCGTCGGCGAACCTCAGGACTGGCACTTCCCCTACTTCAACGACGAGATGGGTGCGGCCGTCGGCGAACAGCTCGCGTCCGCCGACACCCTGCTGCTCGGCCGCGAGACCTACGACAGCTTCGCCGGAGCCTGGCCGGGGCGGGAAGCCGCGGGCGGCGAGGACGCCGGCATGGCCAAGGCCCTCGGTGATGCCCGCAAGATCGTCGTCTCCCGTCGGGATCTCGAATTCACCTGGCGCAACTCCGAACAGCTGGCGGGCGATCTGGTCGACGCCGTCACCGAGCTCAAGCAGCAGCCGGGCGCGACGGACATCGCCATGAGCGGTTCCCCGTCGATCGTCCAGCAGTTGCTGGCAGCAGGGCTGATCGACGAGCTGCATCTGCTCGTCCACCCCATCGCACTGCGCAGCGGTAAGCGGCTGTTCGAGGAGGGCACGCCGATCCCGCTGCGCCTCATCTCCGCCCAGACGTTCACCACCGGGGTGCTGCACCTGATCTACACCTCCGCCGAAGCCGCGGGCTCCGCCGGCTACGAAGACGCCCGAGTGCATCTCGCCGCCGAAACGGCTCACCCGGCATAATCGCGGCATGGCATCCGTGTTCAGCATGATCATCGCCGGCGACCTCCCGGGCCGGTTCGTCTGGGAGGACGACGAGGTCGTCGCGTTCCTCACCATCAACCCGATCACCCAGGGGCACACGCTCGTCGTCCCCCGCGCGGAGATCGACCAGTGGCAGGACCTCGACGGCGAGGTCCTCGCCAAGTGCACCCGGGTCGCGCAGGTGATCGGCCAGGCGGTGCGCGCCGGCTTCGACGCACCGCGCGCCGGCCTGCTGGTCGCCGGGATGGAGGTGCCGCACCTGCACCTGCACGTGTTCCCCGCGTTCACCCTCCACGACTTCAACATCTCTGGGGCGGACCCGTCGCCGTCCCCGGAGTCCCTCGACGAGGCGCAGGCGAAGATCAAGGCCGCGCTGCGCGAGGCCGGCCACGGCGCGCACGTCCCCGCCTGACCGAATTCCCCCTCCCCACCCACCACACACCGCGACCCCGCACGGCTGCTGCCGTGCGGGGTCGCGGTGTGTGGTGGGGGCCGGTCGCTTAGGTCACCGACGACATGTCCGCGCGGCCGAGGTAGGCCTCGCGCAGGCTGTCCCGGTTCGTGATCGCCGCCACCGGCTTGTCCATGACGACCTTGCCCATGTCGATCACCGTCACGTGGTCGGCCACCGACAGCGCGGTGTCCACCTCCTGCTCGACCAGGAGCACCGCCAGCCCGCGGGCCTTGAGCGCCTCGACCTGCCGCAGCACGTCCTTGACGATGACCGGGGCCAGTCCGCCGGACGGCTCGTCGAGCAACAGAACCTTCGGCTGCGACATCAGCGCCTGCCCGATCGCCAGCATCTGCTGCTGACCGCCGGACATGGCCCCGGCCAACAGGTTCTTCCGCTCGGCGAGCATCGGGAACATGTCGTAGACGTCGTCGAGCGAGTCCGCCAGCTTGCGCCGGCCCAGCCCGCGGGAGAAGCCCCCGAGCACCAGGTTCTGGTCCACCGTCTGCTCCCGGAAGACCTTCTTGCCCTCCTGCACGTAGGCCAGTCCGGCGCCGACCCGCTTGTGCGCGGGCATCGAGGTGATGTCCTTCCCCTCGAGCCGGACCGTGCCGGCGCTCGCCTTGTTCAGCCCCGTGATCGCCCGCAACGTGGTCGTCTTGCCTGCGCCGTTGCGGCCCAGCAGCGCGGTGATCTTCCCCGGGAGCACCGTCAGGCTCACGTCGGTGACCACCCGGATGTCTCCGTAGCCGGTGGCCAGCCGCTCGACCGTCAATCCCTGTTCCGACATCAGGACGACACCTCCTCCACGCTGATCCCGAGGTACTCGGTGAGCACCCGGGGGTTGGTCTCGATCTCTTCCGGGGGACCCTGCGCGATGACCTCGCCCCGGGCCAGCACGTAGATGACGTCCGCGAGCTTGAGCACGAGGTCGAAGTTGTGCTCGACCAGCACGACCGTGCCGCCGGACGCCCGGATCTGGCGCACCAGCTCGGCCAGGCGAAGGATCTCGTCCTCGTCGAGTCCCGACGCGATCTCGTCGAGCAGCAACAACGCTGGCCGCGCCACCACCGCGCGGGCAAGTTCGAGCAGACGGCGGTTGCCCAGCGGCAGGTCCGACGCCTTCTCGTTGGCCTGGTCGGCCAGACCCACGAGGTCGAGCACTCGCATGGCCTCGGCCCGGTCGTCGCGAACGACCCTGCGGTACTTGGGTAGTCGCAGGATCGCGCTGACCATGGAGACCCGGTCGGTGCTGTACCGCCCGGTCTGCACGGACTCGAGGACGGTGATGTCCTCGGGGATGTTCGGGGTCTGGAAGGTGCGGGCCACGCCGCGACGCGCGACGGCGTCGGAGGTCAGGGTCTGCAGCTCGCCGTCGCCGAGCCGGATGACGCCGGCGTCGGAGCGGTAGAAGCCGCCGATCATGTTCATCAGCGTGGTCTTGCCGGATCCGTTGGGCCCGATCAGCGCGGTCACCTCGCCGGGGCGGGCCGTCAGGTTCACCCCGTTCAGCGCCTTGTTGCCGCCGAAGGCCTTCTCCAGCCCGTCGACCATCAGGAGCTGACCGTCGATCCGCCCACCGCCGGCGCCCGCCGCGGCCGGGTCGACTGCCGGTGTCGCCGGCACGTACCCCGCGCGACGGTCGAGCTTCTCGATGGCCAGCTTGCCGAACTTCGCCAGACCGCCGCTGAGCAGCACCCCGCCGATGATCAGGAAGATGCCGTAGAAGATCAGGGCGTAGTCCTGGAACTCGGTGGACTGGTTGGGGCCGAACTGCATGATCAGCGCGCCGGCCAGCGCGCCGTAGATGCTGGCCGAGCCGCCGAGGATGCTCGCCGCCAGCACGGTCATCGCAAAGGTGAAGCCGAAGGACATCGGCGAGATGTAGAGGTCGGTGTTGGCGAACAGCGCACCGGCCAGGCCGGCCGGGATGGCACCGATGGCGTAGCCGGTCAGCTTCATCCGGTAGACCGAGATGCCCTGCGCCGAAGCGAGAACCGGACTCTGCTTGAGCGTCCGGAATGCCACACCGTGCCGCGAGAGGACCAGGTTCCGCAGCACCGCGAACCACGCGATCATCACCACGACCACGACCACGTAGAAGCCGTCGGAGTCGATCACGGAACCGAAGAGGGTGGCCTGCTCCATCCCGCTGAGGCCGTTCTTGCCGCCCGTGGTCTCGCTGAAGATCGACAGGATGTCGGGGATCAGCAGCACAAGGAAGAACGACGTCATCGCCAACGACCAGCTGCCCAGGCGCAGGCCCGGGATGCCGGTGAGCAGGCCGACGAGCAGCGCGACCGCGCCGGCCGCGACGATCTGGACGATCAGGTCGGTGTGGCCGTGCACGGAGAGCAGTCCGGCGGTATAGGCACCGGCCGCGTACATCGCGGCCTGGCCGAGGGCCAGCTCACCCGCATAGCCGAGGCTGAGGTTCAGGCCGCTGACCACCAGCGCCAGGATGCAGGCCAGCTGCATGTTCCGGGTGGTGCTGTACCCGAGCCCGAAGGCCGGTAGGAAGATCAGCAGTACGCCGATCGCGAGCGGGAAGACCCAGCTGGGAATTCGCCGAATGGCCAGCCACGCGGACATGGTCACACCACCCTTTCCTTGACTTTGCCGAACAGACCGGCGGGCCGGATCATCAGGATCACGATGAGCACCATGAAGACCGTGAGGTTGCTGTACTGCGCGCCGAGCTGATAGGTCGCGACGGCCTCGATGACGCCGACCGACAGTCCGCCGATCAGCGCTCCGTAGAGCGAGCCGAAGCCACCGATGGCCAGGGCCACGAAGCCCTTGAGCGCCAACGACGTTCCGAGCGTCGCGACCGCGAAGGTCTTCGGCCCGACGAAGACGCCGAGCAGACCGGCGATGGCACCGGAGAGCAGGAACGCGGCAAAGATGAAGCCGCGCACGTTGATGCCCTTGAGCTTGGCGGCCTCCTCGTCCTCGGAGATGCCGATCAGCGCGAGGCCGTAACGGCTCATCTTGGTGAAGCGGCTGAGCACCACCACCAGCACGACGGCGACCACGAGCAACGCGATCTCCGCGGGATAGGTACGGCCGCCGAGGATCTCGACGACGTTGTTACCCCCGGCGAACGGGACGGAGAGCGGGTCCCGGCCCCAGATCAGCTGGGTGATCCCGTCGAGCAGGATCGAGACGCCGAGCGTCGTCACCAGCAGCGTGCGGTGATCGGAGACCGGCCGGATCGCCAACACCTCCTCGAGCCCGGCCACCACCGTGACGACGAGCATGGCCATGATCACCACGACCACCACCGGCAGGTCCAGCGTGACCAGACCCGTGTAGGCGACGAACGTGCCGAGCATCATCAACTGCGCGTGCGCGAAGTTGAAGGCCTTCGAGGAGATGTAGACGATGTTGTAGCCGATGGCCACCAACGCATAGACCGCGCCGAGCGCGAGTCCTGACCACAGAAGTGTCATCGGCGGTCAGGCCCCGCCGGCGGCCGGGTTCGCGAACTGCCCGTTGAGCAGCGGCGTGGGAGCGATGTAGGTGAAGGTCGAGGCGTCGGGGTTCGAGCTGTGGCTCTCGGCGCTGTAGTTCGGGACCGGGATCATCGCGGTCTTCGCCTGCTTCTGCACCTCGACGTCCTCGATGGCGTCGACCAGCTTGTCGAGGTCGGTGCCGCCCGCGCTCTCGGCGGCGGCGGCCACCAGAGGGATGGCGTCGTAGGAGGTCGCGACGATCAGCGTCGAGGCGATGGTCCCCATGCCCGCCATCGTGTCGACCGCGTTGTTGACCAGCGCGTCCGCCGGGTCGTACGCGGTGCTGTGGAACATCTGCATGACCATGTCCTTGGTCTGCGGGACGCCGAGGAAGCCGCCGGGGGGCGGGGTCGCGATCGACGACGTGCCGGCGACGGAGTTGTTGCCGACCAGCGGGACGTCCCAACCGAGCCGTTCGAGGCTCTGGATCAGGTAGCCGAGGGGCGCGCCGTACGCGTCGACGATCAGGGCCTTGGTGCCGGCGTTCTTGAGCGACTGCAGCTGCGCGGTCATGTCCAGCGCCGCGGTGTCGTACTCCTTGCTCTCGGTGACCTTGACGCCGGCGGAGCCGAGCGCCGCGACCATCGCGTTGCCGAAGTTCTCGCCGTAGGTGCTGTTGCCGTGGATGATCCCGACGTCCTGGTACTGCTTGCCGGCGACGAAGTCGGCGATGCCCTTGGCGTACACCTCGGCGCTGGGCGAGATGTCGAAGTTGTACGGCGCGGTCTTGGGGTCGGAACCCGACGCCGTGGGGCTGAGGGTGAACGACAGGATCCGGTTCTGCGTCAGGATCGGGACGGTCGCGGTGCCGACGGTCGAGGACCCCGTGTTGATGTAGAGGTCGGGCTTGGTCTTGCCCGAGGCGATCTCCCGCAGCTTGGAGACCGCGATGGTCGGGTCGCCGCCGTCGTCGAGGACGGTCACCTTGATCTGCCTGCCGCCGATGCCGCCGGACTCGTTGGCGATCTTGGCGCTGGCCTCGACCCCCAGCGCGGCGGTCTTGGCGTTCTTCGCCAGCTGGTCCGGACCGCTGATGGCGGCCGCCACGTAGACATTGAACTCACCGTTCGAGCCCGCGTCGGCGCCGCTCGAACAGCCGRCCAGGGTCAGCGCACCGGCCCCGATCAGGGCGAGCGTCGAGACTCTCAACTTCTTCACTTCGGACTCCTACCTGGTATCCGGGGCCGCAATACGGCCGACTCCGGAGGGCAACTGGACGTGGCGCGCCTGGCGACCACTCGGCCGATTCGCGCACCCCAAGCAAATGATTGGCAGACCACCAATCAAGCGCTTGGTAGATCTAAGCGTATGATCTACGTCATATCAACCGGTTGCCCGGGACCAGAGCCGCCGGCAACCAGAAGCACCGCGACTGACCAGGAGAAACAGTGACCGGAACCGGATCCGATCCCACCGAATTGGCCGGCCAACTCGCCGATGTCGAGGCCATCAAGCGGCTCTTCGCGGCCCGACTGCGATGCATGGACACCAAGCAGTGGGACCGCTACGCGTCGTTCCACACCGACGACATCGTCAGCCAGTCGTGGGGCGGGCTGCCGGCGGACAAGCAGCCCGGGACCGACGGCGAGGTCAACCGGGTGGTCGGCGGCGAGGCGCTCACCCGCGCCATCAGCCGGCTGCTCGACGGCCCGGTCTTCGTGACCACCGTCCACCACGCCCACTGCCCGGAGATCACCCTCACCTCGCCGACCACCGCGACCGGGATCTGGTCCATGGAGGACAAGCTCTGGTGGTCCGACGAGACCACCGAGCACCACCTGCACGGGTACGGCCACTACCACGAGACCTACCGCAAGGTCGACGGCGAATGGCTGATCAGCTACCGCAAGCTGACCCGCCTGCGCGTCGACGAGACGCCCGGGTTCTGGTCGTTCGTGGAGGAGTTGTGAGCACCCCGGGGCGAGCCTCGCGAGGGCTGACGCGTGGGTCACGCGTCGACGTCCGACCGGCCTCGGGTCCCGCTAACCGGGATTCGGGATGCAAACGCAGCGCACGAGCGATTGGTTGTTAGCGTGACCACCACTGCATCCCCGCTCCACCAGCCCCTGCGCATCCGTGGGCTCGAGCTGCCCAACCGCATCGCCATGTCCCCGATGACCCGCACCTTCTCCCCCGGTGGGGTGCCGACCGAGGACGTCGCGCAGTACTACCGCCGCCGGGCTGAGGGCGGCACCGGGCTGATCGTCACCGAGGGCGTCGGCATCGACCACCCCAGCGCGATCGACCACCCGGACGTGCCGAACATGCACACCCCCGCGGCCCGCGACGGCTGGCGGCGCGTCGTCGACCAGGTGCACGAGGCCGGCGGGCGGATCGTCCCGCAGCTCTGGCACGTCGGGCCCCTCTTCGGCGCGATGACCGACATGCCGCACATCGCACCGATGCGCCCGTCCGGGGTGTGGGGCACGCCCGGCGTCACCTCGTACCCGCAGGGGTACGTCGACCGGGCCGTGCCGGAGACCGCCGCGATGACCGAGGACGACATCGCCGCCGTCATCGCCGCCTACGCCGACGCCGCCCGCACCTCCGTCGAGCTGGGCTTCGACGGCATCGCGATCCACGGCGGCCACGGCTACCTGCTGGACTCGTTCCTGTGGTCCTCGACCAACCTTCGCGACGACGCCTGGGGCGGAGACCTGCAGCGCCGCACCGCGTTCCCCGTCGCCGTGGTCCGCGCGATCCGGGAGGCCATCGGCGACGACCTGCCGATCGTCTACCGGTTCTCGCAGCACAAGCAGCAGGACTTCACGGCCCGGATCGCGGAGACCCCCGAGGAGCTCGGCCTGATCCTGGGCGCCCTCGTCGACGCCGGCGCGGACGTCCTCGACGCCAGCTCGCGCCGGTTCGACGCGCCCGCGTTCGAGGGCAGCGACCTGTCGCTGGCCGGCTGGGCGAAGAAGACCACCGGGGCGATCACCATGAGCGTCGGCTGCGTCGGCCTCGGCAAGTCGCTGCGTGACGGGCGACTGGCCGGCGGCAGCGTGGAGAGCGTCGACAACATCGCCGAGCTCGAACGCCGAATCGGGACAGGCGAATTCGACCTCGCCGCCATCGGCCGTCTGCACCTGGCCGACCCGCGGATCACGGAGACGCTGCGCAACGGCGGCCCGCTGCCGACCTTCGACCGCGCGGTGCACGAGTCCGTCCTAACCTAGGCGGCTCCGCCGCCCGTGAGTCCTTCTGTCCCCATGCGGACCAGAAGGACTCACGGGTCAGGCCGGGCGGGCGGTCCTAGATCGTGTTGATCCAGGCGACCCGGTCGGAAGACAGGGAGAAGGTGTCCTTGAACAGCACGACATAGGTTCCGGACGCGGCACCCTGGCGAGCGTCGAAGCAGACGCTTCCCGATGCCTGTCCACCCGGCGCCAACTGTCCGGACTCCAGCAGTTCGTGGTCGGGGGCGTAGGTGGCATCGCGGATCGCGCCGTTCGCGTCCTGCATGCTCCAGTCCATGTAACCGTTGAAGTCGTTCTGCTTGTCACCGACGTTCTTGATGGTGACGGTGCTGCACATGTAGTCCCCGATGACGCTGCTCCCCTGCTCGAGCGGCGTCACGGTGTAGGCGAGGCCATCCCGGGTGATCGTGTCGCCGGCCAAGGCGGAGGTGTCCTTGGCGAGCTTGCCCGGGAAGTCCGGACCGCTGTTCGCCGCGGGAGCACCGCCGCCGTTGCTCGATCCCGAACTGACGGTGGCGCTCTCGTCACCGCCGACTGCGGAGACCATCGCCGCGGTGCAGCCACCGAAGAGCAGCACCGGGATGCCGATGACGATCCACGGCCAGATCCTGCGCTTCTTCTTCGCCGGCGGCTGCGGCGGGTAGGGGTGATTCGGGTCGGTCATCGGTGAGCTCCTTCGCGGCGGATTCGGTAGTGCTCACAGCTCACTCGACCAGCGGGCGCGGCGCCTCGTCCGATCGGACGGAGTGGGTCGTCCTTTCGGTCTGACCTCGTCCCGGAACTCCACCTTTCGGGTCCTGCCGGACCGTCGTGGTCATTGCGTAGCCTCCATTCGGTGACTGCGAACACCGAGATCATCCGTCGCCGCGCCTGGACGACGGGCGCGGTGACACTGAGCGTGTTCTGCACCCTGATGGCCCTCGGGCTGTCCGGCGACTCGGGTAACGTCCACACCCTGAACCTCGGCCTCGGGTTCCTGCTGAACCTCGGTGCCGCAGCAGCGTTGGTGTGGCGCCATGAGCGCCCCTGGCTGGTCCTCGCGCTGGCGCTGGTGGGGCCGCTGTTCTTCTCCACCGACGCCACGGCGGCACTGATCGTGCTCTACGCGATTGCGAAGACCGAGCGGGGCGAGCGACTGGCTGCCGCAACGATCGCGGTGTTCCTGGCGTGCGGCGCCTCGCTGACCTACGACGCCCACCGCACCCGCGACAACTCGGTTCTGACGATGGCCGCCACAAGGCCAGAGGAGGGTGCACCGAAGCCGGAATGGGATATCGCACTGTGGATTCCATGGTTTGTCGCCGCATTGCTGGTCGCGCTCGTGGTCGGCGGGGCGATGCTCAAACACACTCGGTCCGAGTTGGCCGAAGCCGAGTACAGCCGCGACGTCGCGACCGAGCAGACCTCCGTGATGCGCGATGAGGTGATCCGGACCGAGGAGCGCACCCGCATCGCCCGGGACATGCACGACACCCTCGCCGCGAGCCTGAGTCGTATCTCGTTGTTCGCCGGCGCGCTCCAGGTCAACGGCGCCGACAACCCGGAGAAGGTCGCCAACACCGCCTCGATGATCCGCTCCACCGCGCACGACGCACTCGACGATCTCAAGCACATCGTCGGAGTGCTCCGTGGATCCGCGTCGGCCGGCGCCCGGCCGAGCGGACACCAGGGCATCGACAGCGTCGCTGAGCTCGTGCAATCCGCGCGCGCCGCAGGCCTGCACGCCACCCTGTTCACAGATCTTCGACCCGGCGACGTCGGGACGGTATCCGGCCACGTCACCTACCGCGTGGTGCAGGAATCGCTCACCAACGCCCAGAAGTACGCGAGCGACCAGACCATCCGCATCGCAATCAGCGGCGCCGCCGAGCTCGGCATCCGAATCGACATCCGCAACACCCTGAGCGCACAGCCCCCGACTGTCCCGCCCGGGTCAGGGTCTGGCCTGCGCGGGCTCTCCGAACAGACCCGCGACATCGGCGGCACCCTCAACGCCGGAGTACTCGGCACCGAGTTCGTCGTCGACTGCTGGCTCCCCTGGTACGCCTGAACAGAACGCACCCGCCCTCCTGATCAGCCTGTGCCGCCGGGTAATAGCCTGACGGCACCATGACTGCATCCGACGTCATCACCGTGCTCATCGTCGACGACGACCCGTTCGTGCGTCGTGGAGTGGCCGACATCTTCGCCGCCGCCGACGACATCACCGTCGTCGCCGGCGTCGATGACGGGGACCAGGTCCCCGCCGCTGTCTCGGCCCACCGCCCCCGCGTGGTGCTGATGGATCTGAAGATGCGGCGCGTCGGTGGTCTCGAGGCCACCCGCCACCTGATGACCCTTCCGGATCCGCCTCGTGTGATCGCGATGACCGCGATGGACGTCGACGACCTCGTCATCCAGGCAGTCACCGCCGGAGCCCACAGCTTCCTCTCGAAGGACGAAGCCCCCGAGACCTTTCACCAGTCGGTGCGCGCGGTGGCCGCCGGCAACACCCTGTTCAGCCAGGAGTCACTGCGGCGCATCGTCGTCGGGACACCACCGTCACCCACGATTCCAACGGCGGCGCCGGTCAATCTGGGAACGCTCAGCGAGCGTGAACGTGAAGTACTACGGGCCCTGGCAACCGGTGCGTCGAACGCCGACCTCGCCGCCGCCCTGTTCCTCAGCGAAACCACCGTCAAGACCCACATATCCTCGATCTTCACCAAGCTCGGCACCCGCAACCGAGTCGAGGCGGCACTCACCGCGTTCCGGGCGGGCCTGGTCACTTGAGCTCCGGGTCCGCCGACCGCGAGGCCGTACGCGAAGGCGACGCCGCCACGTCGGCGTCAGCGCCTCCATCGGCACGCGGCAGCAGCACCCGGAACACCGCGCCGCCCGCCGCGGGCGAGTCCACGGTCACGGTGCCGCCGTGCGCGGCGACGAGGGCCGCCACGATCGACAGGCCCAGGCCGCTGCCCCCGGACTCCCGGGTGCGTGAGGTGTCCGCGCGGTAGAACCGCTCGAAGACCCGCTCGCGGGCCTGCTCGTCCAGGCCCGGACCCGTGTCGGCGACCTCGAGCAGCGCGTGCGGCCCGACGGTGCCGACGCGCACGGTGACCGAGGCCGAGTCCGGGGTGTGCCCGAGCGCGTTGCTCACCAGGTTGGTCAGCACCTGCCGTAGCCGCGCGTCGTCACCGAGCACCTGCGGGCAGCCCGGCCCGTCCACCACCTCCAGCGCGATCTCCCGGTCCGGGGCGATCGCGCGGGCGTCGTGGACGGCGTCGGAGGCCACCGTCAGCAGGTCGACGTGCTCCCGCGCGAGCGGTCGCTGCGCGTCCAACCGGGCGAGCATCAGCAGGTCCTCGACGAGCAGACCCATCCGCGACGCCTCCCCCTCGATCCGCGCCATCAGCATGTCCGTGTCGGTGGTCGCGCCCTGCCGGTACAACTCGGCGAAGCCGCGGATGGTGGTCAGCGGGGTGCGCAGTTCGTGGCTGGCGTCGGCGACGAACCGGCGCATCCGGTCCTCGGAGCGCCGGGCCGACTCCTCGGACGCCTCGGTCGCGGCGAACGCGGTCTGGATCTGGGCGAGCATCCCGTTGAGCGCCACCGACAGTCGGCCGACCTCGGTCCGCTGGTCGCGCTCGGGGACCCGGCGGTGCAGGTCCCCCGCCGCGATCGCCGCCGCCGTGTGCTCCACCTCCACCAGCGGACGCAGGCTGCGGCGCACCACCAGGTAGCCCGCGACGCCGAGCACGCTGAGCACCACGACGCCGATCCCCACCTGCAGTCCGACCAGCCGTTCCACGGTCTGGTCGACGTCGGCGAGCCGGATCGCGACCGTGACGGCGCCCTCGGGGGTGACGGCGGTCAGGGCCCGCCAGTGCTGGTCGGGGTGCCCGATCGAGCCGACCGTCACCGGGTCCGGGCCGGGGTCCGCCGGCAGGTCCGGGTCGAGCTTGCCGTCGTTGATCGGCGGGTTCACCGTCCCGTCGTTCGTCACCGTGCGCACGTAGAACTGGGTGGGCGGCCGGGCGGGTCCGGCCTCGCCCGGCGGCGGCAGGGGCCGGTCCCCCCGCGGCTTCGCCCAGCCGTGCGCGGCGTCGCGCAACGTCGCGTCGGTGCGGGCGATCAGGGAGTTCTCCAGGGCCGAGGTCACCGCGACACCCGACGCCAGCAGGCCGAGACCGGCGAGCACCAGCAGCGCGGCGACGAGGGTGAACCGCAACGGCATCCGGCGCAGCGGACGCATCACGCCGCCTACCTGGGCTCGCGCATGACGTACCCGACGCCGCGCAGCGTGTGGATCAGCCGGGTGTCCCCGGTGTCCACCTTGCGCCGCAGGTACGACACGTAGGACTCGACCACCCCGACCTCGCCGCCGAAGTCGTAGTGCCACACGTGATCCAGGATCCGCGGCTTGCTGAGCACCACGCCCGCGTTGACCATGAAGTACCGCAGCAGGGTGAACTCGGTCGGCGAGAGCGCCACCGGCTCGCCGGCCTTCCACACCTCGTGGGTGTCGTCGTCGAGTTCGATGTCGGCGAACCGGATTCGGGACGGCGGGGCGACGTCGCCGTCCCGGGAGGCGCGGCGCAGGATCACCCGCAGCCGCGCGACCACCTCTTCGAGGCTGAACGGTTTGGTCACGTAGTCGTCCGCGCCGAGGGTCAGCCCGGTGACCTTGTCGTCGACGGCATCCCGCGCGGTGAGGAACAGCACCGGCGCCTCGACGCCGTCCGCGCGCAGCCGGCGCAGCAGGCCGAAGCCGTCCATGCCGGGCATCATCACGTCGAGGATCAGGGCGTCGGGCCGGAACGCCCGCGCCCGGTCCAGTCCCTCCGCGCCGTTGGACGCGGTCGCCACCTCGAATCCCTGGAAGCGCAGGCTCACGGACAGCAGTTCGACGATGTTCGGCTCGTCGTCGACGACCAGCACCCGGGCTTCGGTTCGGTTGGCACTCACGTTCCCCATCATCACCGCGGGCCCTGTCCGCCGGCTGATGGTTCGCTGGGAACTTCCTGTGAGCCGCGCGGCGACCGCCGGGACAGATTGCTCACAGTGGCTTCGGTTCGACCGTGAGCTGTTGCTACGGTGGTGGCGTCACTCTGACACCCCGGACGAGCGCACCGTACCCGGACAGCGACAAGACGGTGCCTTGGGAGAATCAGTCACCATGGCATGGATCATTCTCGTCATTTCCGGTGTCCTCGAAGCCGTCTGGGCCACCGCCCTCGGCAAGTCCGACGGCTTCAGCCGTCTCGCACCCACCGCGGTGTTCGGCGTCGCGCTCGCCGCCAGCATGGTCGGCCTCGCCTACGCCATGCGCACCCTGCCGATCGGCACGGCGTACGCGGTCTGGGTCGGCATCGGCGCCAGCCTCACCGTGGCCTACGCCATGGTCACGGGCAGCGAGTCCGCGTCGGTGGTGAAGGTCCTGCTGATCCTCGGCATCGTCGGCTGCGTCGTCGGGCTCAAGGTCCTGCACTGACAGGCCCTGCGTCGGCGCCGCTCGGAGCCCGAATTGTCCATCGGCACCGGGCTACAGTTACCGCATGAACCTGGTGGCGCTCGTCACACTGCCGGTCCGGGCGAGTCTCTCACTCGCCGACTCGGCGCTCGGCGTTGCCGAGACCGCGCTCAGTGCCGCACGGCTGATGTTGTCGGCGTCCTCGGGCGGCGGGGCATCCTCGGCCAACCCGTCGGGCCCGTTGAAGCTGCTGCAGCAGGTCGCCGAACTGGCCTCCGACCAGCGACCGCTGGGCCAGGCGATGCGGCCCGGCGGCCCGCTGGACCGGCTGCTCGAACCGGGCGGCGTGGTGGACCGGCTGACCGCCCCCGGCGGCACCCTCGAGCGGATCATCGAGCCCGGCGGGCCGCTCGAGCGGGTGCTCGCCACCGGCGGGCCGGTCGACCGACTGCTCGACGAGGACGGCCCGGTCGAGCGCCTGCTCGCCCCCGGCGGCCTGCTCGACCGGCTCACCGCGGAGGACGGCCCGCTCGAACGGCTCACCGCCAGCGCCGGACCGCTCGAGACCCTCACCAAGGAGGGCGGCCTCATCGACCGCGCGCTCGAGGAGGGCGGCATCCTCGAGACGCTGCTCGCCGAGGACGGCGCCGTCGAACGCATCATCGCCGAGGGCGGCCCGCTGGACCAGATCGTGTCGCTGTCGGAGACGCTGGCGGCCCTGGCCCCGAACCTGGAGAAGATGGGCGACAGCATCGAACTGCTCCGCGAGACGGTCGGGGTGCTCAGCTCCGCGGTCGGGCCGCTGGGCGACCTCGCCGGCCGACTGCCCGGGCGGTGGCTCAAGGGCGGCCGCGCCAACGGGACCGAGCTGACCTAGCTGCCGGGTTCCGCCGGCGGCGACGGCAGGTGCGCGTCGAGGAAGGCGAAGACCCGGCGCCAGGCGTCCTCGGACTGCTCGGCGCCGTAGCCCATCCCGACGACCCGCAGCAGCGGCGCCGCGGACCCGACCGGGAACTGGTTCGCGAAACTGTGGCCGACGCCGGGGTAGGTCGCCACATCGTGCGGCACGTCCAGGCGCTCGAGCGCGGCGGTCAGCTTCGGCCCGGCGGCGCGCAGGATCGGGTCGCGGGCGCCGAAGCTCGCGACGATCGGGCAGGCCCCGCCGAGCGCCTCGTCGAGATGCCGGGGCAGCGGCCCGTAGAAAGGTGCCGCGGCGTCGAAACCCTTGGGCGCCATGACCAGCGCGAAACCTCCGCCCATGCAGAAGCCCACCACGGCGACCGCCCCGTCGCAGTCCGGTCGGGCGAGCAGCATCTCGCGGGCGGCGTTCAGGTCGTCGATCGACCGGCCGTGACGCCGGATCAGCTCCCGGAAGGTCCGCGTCACGCAGCGGACCATGCCGCCACGCGAGTAGAGGTCGGGCGCGAGGGTCAGGTAGCCGCGGTCGGCAATCCGGCGGGCGATGCCCCGGATGTCGCGGCTCAGCCCCAGCGCGTCGTGCACCACCACCACGCCGGGCCACGGACCGGCCCCCGCCGGGACCTCGAGCACCGCGCCGATCGGCCCGCCGGGTGCATCGATCGTGGTCTCAGGCATCACGGGTCTCGGACCTCTCGCTCCTTCGCCGAAAGGCGGTGTCCGACAGAGGGTAGTGCCCGAATCCGCGTTCCGCGGCTCAAGGCTCCCGGTCGACCGACCCGGGCGGCGCGGCACGCAGCTCGGCCAGTTCGGTCTCGACCGCGACGAGACGCCGGTAGAGCGCCTGGACGCTGGCCATGCAGACGCCGTTCGCGTCGACGACCGCGATGGTGCGATCGCTCGACCCCAGCCCGAAGGTGTCGGCGAAGTCCTGCGCCATCGGACCGAGGTGCCGCACCGAGTCGTGGTCGAAGCGGTAAGTCCACACGCTGACGGGCAGGGTCGCCAACCGCTCGAGGACCTCGTTTGCGCCGACGGGGACGGGCCGGGCACCCGTGACCCCGCGCCTGTGGGTCAGGTGCGAGTGCAGCCAGGCCAGCGGGTGCCGCGCGAGGGCGGCACCCGAATCTCGGTCGGCGTCCTCACCACGATCGGGGAGGATCGCCGCATCGGTCACCACGTACCCGGTCAGGGTTCGAGCGGGCGAATGTGATGCTTGGCCTTCACGTCACTGAGCAGGATTCCGACGCCGGCACCGAGCAGTCCGATTCCGACACCAACCGCCGCACCGGCAAGCCCGAGTCCGATGCCGATCGCGGCACCGCCGAGTCCGATCACGAGTCCCAGCATGATTCCTCCAGAGATACCGTCGGGACAGATGCGGAACGACCTCGACGGGTTGCTCCGCAAGAGTGGAGCACTGTCCACGCTCGTCTTCCCACCTGCCGAATGCAACAGACCGGGGCCGGGAAGTGCCCGACGGCCGATTCTCGGCAGATGTGCACGACTCGGAGAGTGTCGACCACCGACCGGCGACCGCGCCCACCGAACCCGCCGTCCGGGCACCCCAGAAGAGTTGGACGTCCGTATAGTGGCTGGTCAAAGCGATTTACGCTATCGTCACCGACTGCACCGCCCGCCTCCTGCACGGGCGGTGCAGCCCCGGCCGGTCCAGCCCTCTCTGCGGCCCGCCGGGGCCTCAGACTAACTCCGCCGCCCCGCCGGTGCGAGGCCAAGAATTGACCGCCCGGCGTCCCGCTCCCGGCCGCGTTCGACCGCCGCGTGGCCACCGGAATCGACGAAAACGGGCGCCCCAGCATTTCTACTGGCAGACGCCCGTTTCCGGTGGAGCCTCCTGTCGGGATTGAACCGACGACCTTTCGCTTACAAGGCGAGTGCTCTACCACTGAGCTAAGGAGGCGGACAAAGCGCGCCCATCATATCTGCCCGACCCCACGGCGGGTTAACCGACGGCCATAGGCGCCGATCCGCCCGGGCGTCGTCGCCTCAATCAGCGACGCGGGACGGACAGGCTCGGATACCGTTACACGACGCATGCCCTCGACGGGAGCGCTCCGATGGACCTGAACAGCATCACCGAAGTCGTCCGGCGACCGTTCGATCGCCCCGGCTCGCAGTGGCGGGGCGGGGACACCTGGCTGGCCGGCGGGACGTGGCTGTTCTCCGTCCCGCAGCCCGACTGCCGCCGGCTCGTCGATCTCACCACCCTCGGCTGGGACGCCCTGACGGTCACCGACGCCGGCCTCGAGATCGGTGCGACATGCACCATCCGCGAGCTGTATGCGTTTGCGCCGCAGCGTGACTGGCCCACGGCCCCGCTGCTCGCCACGAGCTGCGAGGCGTTCCTGTCCTCGTTCAAGGTCTGGAACGCGGCGACGGTGGGCGGCAACATCTGCCTGTCTCTGCCCGCCGGCCCGATGATCACGTTGACGGTGGCACTCGAGGCCACGTACACCCTGTGGGCGGCCGACGGCACCGAGCGCACCGTCGACGCGGCCGACTTCGTCACCGGCGACCACCGGAACGTCCTCGAGCCCGGCGAGATCCTGCGGCGCATCGACATTCCGGCGGCGGCCCTGCGGAGACGGCACGCGCACCGCCGCTTCACCCTGACCCGGCTGGGCCGTTCGACGGTGTTCCTCGTCGGCACCCGGGCGACCGGCGCCGACGACCTGCGGCTCACCGTCACCGCCGGCACCACCCGGCCGCTGCGGCTGGCGTTCGAGGCGATGCCCGACGCCGCGGAGCTGCGGCGGCGCATCGACGCGCTGCCCGGCGACGTGTGGTTCGACGACCCGAACGGCTCCCCCGACCACCGCCACCACCTGACCACGCACTTCGCCGAGCAGATCCGGGTGGAGCTCGCCGCGGGAGACCGGCCGTGACGTACACGGTGAACGACCGGACCTTCGACGAGCAGCCCGGGCCCGGACAGTGCCTGCGCACCTTCCTGCGCGCGCTCGGCCACTACGGCGTAAAGAAGGGTTGCGACGCAGGCGATTGCGGGGCCTGCACGGTATGGCTCGACGGCGATCCGGTACACAGCTGCATCACCCCCGCGTTCCGCGCGGACGGACACCCGGTGACGACGATCGAGGGCCTGGGCACTCCCGAGAATCTGCATCCGATGCAACGGCAGTTCCGCGACGCCCCGGGCTTCCAGTGCGGCTTCTGCACCGCCGGCATGATCATGACCTGCGCGAGCCTCACCGACGCGCAGAAGGCGGACCTGCCGCGCGCACTCAAGGGCAACCTCTGCCGCTGCACCGGCTACCGGTCGATCGAGGRCGCCGTGCACGGGGTCGCCGCGATCGAGGTCGCGGAGCCCGGCCGCGCCGTCGGCACCAGCGTCGGCGCCCCGGCCGCCACCGACGTGGTGACCGGCCGCGCCGAGTTCACCATGGACACCCAGATCGAGGGCCTGCTGCACCTGAAGGTGCTGCACTCGCCGCACGCGCACGCCCGGATCGTCTCGATCGACAAGTCCGTGGCGCTCGCGGTGCCCGGCGTGCACCGCGTCTACACCTGGGAGGACGTGCCGCGGAAGCGCTTCACCACCGCGATCCACACCGACCACCTCGTCGACCCGGACGACACCTACATCCTCGACCACACCGTGCGCTTCGTCGGGCAGCGGGTGGTCGCGGTGCTGGCCGACACCGTCGCGGCCGCAGAGGAGGGCTGCCGCCGGGTGGTCGTCGAGTACGACGTGCTGCCCGCGGTGTTCGACCCCGAGCAGGCGATGGCCGACGGCGCGCCCGCGCTGCACGGCTCGCACGACCCGTTCGTCCGCGATCCCGTGCACAACGTCCTGCTCGAACTGCACGGGCACGTCGGCGACGTCGAGGCCGGGTTCGCCGAGGCCGACGTGATCCACGAGGGCACCTACTTCTCCCCGCGCGTGCAGCACGCGCACCTGGAGACGCACGGGTCCATCGCATGGATGGAGCAGGGCCGCCTGTACGTGCGGACCGGCTCCCAGTCGCCGTCGATCGCGAAGGTCAAGCTGGCCCACCTGTTCGCCCTGCGTCCCGACCAGCTGCGGGTGTTCTGCAAGCGGGTCGGCGGCGGATTCGGCGGCAAGCAGGAGGTGATCTCCGAGGACCTGGTTGCCCTCGCCACGCTGGACACCGGGCGCCCGGTCTGCCTCGAGTTCACCCGGGAGGAAGAGTTCACGACGGCCTCGCCACGACACCCGATGACGCTCACCGTCCGGCTCGGCGCGAAGGCCGACGGCACCCTCACTGCGCTGCAGGTCCGCAACGTCTCCAACACCGGCGCCTACGGCAACCACGGTGGCGAAACGCTGTTCGCGGGCGGGGCGGCAGTCTCGATCTACCGCTGCCCCAACAAGAAGTACGACGCGTACTCCGTCTACACGAACACCGTGCCCAGCGGCGCGCTGCGCGGGTACGGCATGACCCAGCCCGCGTTCGCGGTGGAGTCCGCGATGCACGAGCTGGCCGTCGCGCTCGGCATGGACCCGCTCGAGCTGCGCCGCCGCAACATCGTGCGCCCCGGCGATTCGCTCGTCGCGTTCGAGGACGGGCCCGACGACGTCGTGTTCGCGGAGGACGGGCTAGGCAAGTGCATCGACCTCGTCGACGGGGCGCTGCGGGCCGGCGGCCTGGAGCCACCGGACGGCGACGACTGGCTCGTCGGGACCGGGACCGCGAGCTCGCTGCACGAGACCGCTCCCCCGACCGAGCACATCTCCGAGGCCTGGGCCACCCTCGGCGACGACGGTGTCTACGAGCTCGCCGTCGGCACCGTCGAGTTCGGCGAGGGCACCTCCACCGCGCACGTGCAGATCGCGGCGAACCAACTCGGGACCACGCCGTCGCGGGTGCGTCTGGTCCAGTCCGACACCGACCGAACGGGTTTCGACACCGGCGCCTTCGCCAGCGCGGGCCTGTTCGTGTCCGGCAACGCCGTGCTGCGGGCGGCGGACGCCCTGCGCGACCGGATCCTCGCGTTCGCGGCCGCGCGGGCCGGCGTCGACGTCGCCTCCTGCGCGATGGACGACGACGGCGTCGTCTGCGGCGGCACCCGCCTGTCGCTGGCCGAACTGGTGGATGCGGGCCGCAGGCGCGGCATCCGGTTCACCGCGGCACGCAAGGCGTACGGGTCACCGCGCAGCGTCGTGTCCAACACGCACGGATTCCGCATCGCCGTGCACCGGGTGACGGGCGAGGTCCGGATCCTGCGCAGCGTCCACGCCACCGACGCCGGGGTGGTGATCAACCCGGCGCAGGTGCGGGGCCAGGTCGAGGGCGGCGTCGCGCAGGGCATCGGGTTCGCGCTGACGGAGAACTTCCACGTCGACGGCGGCGGGGCGATGGCCAACCCGAACCTGCGCAACTACCGCATCCCCACCTACGCCGACGTGCCCCGCACCGAGGTGCTGCTGGTCGACTCGGCGGACTCCGTCGGGCCGATGCGCGCGAAGGGCATGGCGGAGTGCTGCATCAACCCGGTGGCGCCGGCGCTGGCCAACGCCCTCGAGAACGCGACCGGGGTGCGCTGCCGGGCGCTGCCGCTCACCCCCGAGCGCATCTACGGCCGACTGGGCGGGGCGCCGTCCCACCGCCCGCCGGCGCAACCGTAGGAGAGCGCGATGACGGCCGAGGAACGCGTCCGCGACACCGCAACGGTGATCATCGGGCAGCGGGTGCGACCCGGCTTCGAGTCGGAGTTCAAGGCCTGGCAGGAGGAGATCAACGTCGCCGCGTCGCACTACGCCGGCTTCCTCGGCGCCCAGATCGCCGCGCCCACCGCCGTGCAACCCGACTGGGTGGTGGTCTACCGCTTCGACTCCGTCGCCAACGTGCAGGCCTGGATCAACAGCGCCACCCGCCAGGCCTGGCTCGACCGGGGGCAGCAGTACCTCGACGGCCCCGCGACGCAGCAGGTGATCACCGGCGGATCCCGGCCGACGGATCAACTGGTGACGGTCGTCGTGACCCACCGCGTGGCGCCCGACAACATCGACGCCTTCCTCGAGTGGCAGAACCGGATGCGGCTGGCGGAGTGCAAGTTCGAGGGCTTTCGCGGCAGCGAACTGTTCCGCCCCATCGAGGGGATCCAGGACGAGTGGACCGCGCTCTACCGCTACGACAACGCCTCGAACCTCTTCACGTGGCTCACCTCGGACAAGCGGCAGCAGCTCCTGACCGAGGGCGAGCGGTTCCACGAGTTCTCCTCCCGCACGGTCGACAACTCCTTCGGCAGTTGGTTCGCGTTCGACGAGAAGGGAAACGAGGCGCCGCCGCCGTCGGACACCAAGACGTCCGTCGCCGTCTGGGTGGGCCTCTACCCCACCGTCGTGCTGCTCACCCTCGCGCTGTCGCCGCTGAAGATGCCGCTCTGGCTCGGGCTGCTCGTCGGAAACCTGTTGTCCAGCTTCGCCATGACCTTCGTGACGATGCCGTACTACGTGAACCGACTGCTGAGGCGCTGGCTGCGACCGCCCCCGGACGTGCCGGAGGCGAGGACGAACCTCCGCGGGATCGCGATCGTCGCGGCGGCCACCACGTTCTGGGTGATCGTCTTCTACCTGGTGACCAGGCAGTTCTGGACGCTGCCGTGACGACCCGGGAGATCCTGCAGCAGGTCGCCGCCTGGCAGGCGGCCGGAACCGACTGCGCCCTCGCGACAATCGCCTGCGCGGAGGGGTCGACCCCACGCCCAGTCGGCACCGTCATGGCGGTCTCGCGGGGCGGTGTGGTGGCCGGGAGCATCTCCGTCGGCTGCGTCGAGAGCGACCTCTTCCACACCGCCGTCGAGGTGATGGACACCGGGCGGCCCGTCGTCCGCCGGTACGCCGTCGGCGACGACGAGTTCGGCGGGGCGGACCTGATGTGCGGCGGATCGATGGCGGTGCTGGTGCAACCGGCCGGGCCCGGTGCACTCCCGGGTCTCGCGCTGGCGGCCGACGCGGTCGCGGCAGGGCGCCCCGTCGCATTCGGGACGATCGTCTCCCGCGGCCCCCGCCTGGGCGGGACGGTCGCCGTCACCGCCGACTCCTGCGCCGGGTCCTGCGGCGATCCGCTCCTGGACGCCGCGGTGGTGGCCCGGGCCAGGACCCACCTCGACGCCGGCACCCCCACCACCGTGCGCCTGGGCGAGAACGGCGAGTGTACGGAAACCGGCCTGGTCGTGCTGATCTCGTCGGTCACCCCGCCGCCGCGGATGCTGGTGTTCGGGGCCATGGAGTTCGCACACGCGCTCACCCGGGCCGCGAAGACGCTCGGCTACTCGGTGACCCTGTGCGACGCCCGCCCGGTGTTCGCGACCAGGGAGCGGTTCCCGGACGCCGACGAGGTGGTGGTCATGTGGCCACACCAGTACCTCGGGCAGGCGACGATCAGCCCCTCGACGGCGATCTGCGTCCTCACCCACGACCCGAGGTTCGACGTGCCGGTTCTGACGGTCGCGCTGCGGTCCGGTGCCGGCTACGTGGGCGCGATGGGCAGTCGCCGCAGCCATCTCGACCGGGTGGACCGACTCCGCGCGGCCGGTGTCACCGACGCCGAACTTGCCCGCCTGTCCGCACCGATCGGCCTCGACCTGGGCGCCCAGACCCCGGAAGAGACCGCCGTCTCCATCCTCGCGGAGATCATCGCACTGCGCCGGGGCGGCTCCGGGCGCCGGCTCGGCGGGCTGACCGGCCCGATTCATGGCCGGAGCGCGTCGTGAGCGAGGTGCTGGGCCTCCTCCTCGCCGCGGGCGCAGGCAGGCGGTACGGGTCACCCAAAGTCCTGGCACGCCAGGGACTCTGGCTTCAGCTTGCCGTCGACGCGCTTCGCGGCGGCGGCTGCGAACGGGTCCTGGTGGCGCTCGGCGCCGCCGATGTGCCGCTGCCCGAAGGCGCCGAGGCTGTGCACGCGAGGCGCTGGGCCGACGGGATGGGCGAGTCACTGCGCGCCGGGCTGACCGCAGCCGCCGGGGATCCCGACGCGCGGTTCGTGGCCGTACACCTGGTCGACCTGCCGGACGTCGACGGTCGCGTCGTGGCGCGGGTGATCCGGGCCGCGGAGCGGGCGCCGAGCGGGCTCGCCCGAGCATTCTTCGGCGACCGCCCCGGCCATCCCGTAGTCGCGGCCCGGCCGCACTGGGCGCCGTTGCGCGACAGCGCCACCGGCGACGAGGGGGGCCGGGAGTACCTCCGGCGCCAGGGCGAACTGCTCGTCCGGGTGCGGTGCGATGACCTCGCCTCGGGGAGGGATCAGGACACGCCCCGCTGAGCCGCTGCCCACCGATTCGCCCCGCCGTGCCGAACCGGCGCACACCCTTGCGCATCCCGCGTTGGTTTACGAATTCTTCTGGTGGACAATGACTTCGATGCCGCGGTGCTGCCGTACGCTGTTCGGCAGGGCCATGCCATCGATCGAATCGAGGACTCATCATGACCACCAGAATTGCGAAATGTGCGCGCCTGCTCCCCATCGCCGCGGCCTCGGCACTGATGCTGGCGGGATGCGGATCGGATGACGACGACACTCCCCCTGCCCCGACCAGCACCGCCGTGGCGTCCATGTCCATGCCCCCGGGCACCGGCACCGGCACGGCGGCGATGCCGGCGGTCGGCAAGGAACAGGCCGAACAGGCCGCCGTCGCCACCGTCCCCGGCGGCACACTCGTCTCGTCCCAGCTCGAACAGGATGACGGGAGAACGGTGTGGCACGTCCACGTCCGCAACACCGACGGCTGGGACTACGACGTGGACGTCGATGCGGCCAGCGGCGCCGTCGTACCGGACGACGACGATCGGAACAACGAGGGCTCGCCGCCTCCTGCCACGCCGAACGCCGGCGTGACGGTCACCAAGGAACAGGCCGAACAGACCGCCGTCGCCACCGTCCCCGGCGGCACCGTCGCCCAGTCCAACCTCGAACAGGAAGACGGAAAGACGGTGTGGCACGTACACATCCGCAACGCACAGGGCTGGGACTACGACGTGGACGTCGATGCCGCCAGCGGTGCCGTGGTGCCCGACAACTGAGTGGCACTGCCCGACGCGAGGGACGGAGCACTCCATGGACGACGACCTGATCGCGGGCGCCGGGGCGGAACTCGTCGCGATCTGCGACGACTGGTACGAAGCGATCGTCTCCAACGATGCCGAACGGATTGCCGCCTTCATGGCGGACGACTGGGTGATCGTCTCCGAGTCGGGGATCTCACCGAAGTCGCAGTTCCTGGGATTCGTCAGATCGGGCGAGTTGACCCACTCCGCCATGGACCGGGCCGGCGGGGCGAGGGTCCGGGTCTACGGTGACACCGCGGTGTTCACGGCGCGGGTGACGAACACCGCGCACTACGGGGGCCAACGCTTCGACGCCGACGAATGGACGTCGGACATGTTCGTCCGACGCGACGACCGTTGGCTGTGCGTGCTGACCCACATCACGGCGGCTCGCGTGCCGGCCGAGGGGCGGGCAGTGACGCAGTCCCCCGCGACCTCGACATCTCCCGGAGGCTGACACCATGTGCCGCACAGCAGTTCGTCGTTCGCTCGTCGCGCGGGCCGCGGCATCCGTGGCCGCGCTCGCTCTCCCGCTCTGCGCGGCCGCCGCGGCGACGGCGAACCCGCCGCCGGCGCCGGCGGCGACGACCACGGCGTTCCAGGTCCCGGTGCGGTTCCTCGTGGGATGCGTGGGCAGTACGTTCCCGTGCTGGAACCTGCCGCCGCTGACGACCGTGTCGCCGTCCGCAACGCCGGGTGCACCCGGCGTGGTGACCTTCGCGACGGAGCGTGCCCCGGACTGGACCTACTGCTTCGACATGGCGGTGAACTGGCGGAACCTGACCACCGGCGCCGCCGGCACCACCATGCTCCGGTTGGTGGAGCGGGACTACACCCGGGACCCCGCACCGGACGACTTCTGCCGATACGCCCCCGCGACGGCGGTCACCGGCAGCGGCACGGTCGCCGCGATCGCCGCCGTCGACACGGTCGTCCCCTACGGCATGTGGGGGTACAAGATTCTGGTCAATCCGGGGCTCGGCACTTTTCAGGTCCCCTAGTACCGCCGACGGACATCGGCCAGACCTCCTTCTCGGACCGTGATTTCACCTCACGCCTCCCTCGCGCCGAGGATGTCGAGGTAGTGCTGGTTGTACATCACCCCGAGGATGTTGCCGAACGGGTCGACGACGGAGGCGGTGACGAATCCCGGTCCGCGTTCGACCGGCTTGTCGTGGACGGTGGCGCCGAGCGACAGCAGCCGCTCGAAGCTCGCGTTGACGTCGTCCACGTGCCAGTAGGTCACCTGGCCGGCGGCCTGCTCCGATCGGGCGTGCGGCGCGAACCGGGCGTCGACGATGCCGAGCTCGTGCTGGAAGTCGCCGATGCGGAACTCGACGTACGCGGTGTGCCCGTCGATCTCGCGGGCGAAGTACGGCTCGATGCCGAGCACCTCGGTGTACCAGTCCTTGGCAGCCGCGACATCGTCGGCGAAGAAGCTGACGGTCGTGAGTCCTCGCAACATCGGTGGTTCCTTCCCTCGTTCGGTTGGTGACAGGAACCATCTTTCCGACCAAAGTGCTCACCAACTGAGCACTTTTAAGGGGAACCTGAAAACATGCGCGCAGACCGACTCGTCGCCACCCTCCTGCTCATGCAGTCCCGCGGCCGGGTGACGGCCGCCGAGCTGGCCGACGAGCTCGAGGTGTCCGTGGCCACCGCGCGCCGCGACCTGGAGGCGCTGTCCACCGCCGGCATCCCGGTGTACCCGCAGCCCGGTCGCGGTGGCGGCTGGGCGCTCGTCGGCGGCGCCCGCACCGACCTGTCCGGCCTGTCGTCCAACGAGGCGCAGGCCCTGTTCCTGCTCGTCGGCCCTGCCGCGGCGGTGTCAGGCGAGGCCAAGGCAGCACTGCGCAAGCTCGTACGTGCTCTGCCCCAGACGTTTCGGGCCGAGGCCGAGGCCGCCGCAGGCGCCACCATGATCGACCCGACCCGATGGGGCGAGCGGGATCGCCGCCGACCCGAGATGGTGGACCAACTGCAGTCCGCCGTGGTCCGCCGGCGCAGGGTCCGTCTGGTCTACGTCAGCGGCGCCCGGGAACGCAGCGAACGGCTCGTCGAGCCATGGGGTCTGGTCGACAAGGACGACACCTGGTACCTGATCGCCGGGACCGACCGCGGCCGGCGCACCTTCCGGGTGGACCGCATCGCCGAGGCCGAGACCACCGACCAGCCCGCCGACCGCCCCGACGACTTCGAGCTGGCTGCCGCCTGGGAGGAGGTCACCGGGAAGATGGAGGAGCGGCGCTCGGCCACCTGGGCGACCGTGCTGATCGAACCGAGGTTCGTGCCGATCCTGCGCGACCACTTCGGCCGCCACTGCCACCACGACGGCGAGGCCGACGACGGCCGCGCCCGGATCCGCCTGGCCGCGCCCACCGCCCTGGACATCGCCCGCAACCTCGCCGGCTGGGGAGCTGCCGTCGAGGTGCTCGAACCGGAGTCGGTGCGCAGCGAGCTGGCACGGATCGGCGCGGATCTTGCCGGTCTGTACGCCGGCGGGCGGTGACTCGGAAAGGCCGTCGCCGAGTCACACCGAAGCGCGACGACTGCCGCAAAGGCCTACAGCCCTCGAAACTATCTGCCGCCCAACGGAACCGAACCCGACACTCCCGGCAGCGCGGGCAGCGCACCCACCACCGTCGGCACCACTGTGCCCGCCTGCGGGTCCGCCCGGCCGAGCGCAATCTTGCGCACCTCGGCGCCGACCGCACCCATGCCGCTGACCAGCAGGTCCGCGCCGGCGGTGGTGCTGGTGGCCGCCACCCGTACGCCGCCGCCCGCGAACGGCTCGAACGACGCGATCTGCCGGAAATCCACTGCGCCCGAGTGGCGGTCCGGGCTCTCGGTGTACACCCCCGGCTCGCCGTCGAGGCGCGACCCGCTCGACCACGCCCGCACCGTGCCCGACCCGCCGGCCATGCCGGTGACGATGCTCTTCGCGCCGCCCTCGGCGCCGGCCACCCAGCCCGTTGCGAGCGAGACACCCCCGGTGTACCCCTCGCCGAAGGCCAGGAACTCCGACGTCATCGTCGGCTCGCCCGGGCTGACGCCGACGGCGCCGTGCCCGCCGTGTGAGCCGTGCCCGCCCCTCGCCGACGCGGCGGCGGTCGGTTGGAACAGGTCGTAGCGGAACGTCTTCACCCACGGCGCCTCCCCCGGCCCCGGCGCCGTGACGATGCTGGCCCGTCCCGAGGCGGTGTCGACCAGACCGGTGGCGACCGTGACCCCGGCCTCGGATCCCGGGTAGGGCGCGAAGCTCGCGAACACCTCCGGCGCCGTTCCCCCCTCCGCCGGCAGCTTCGAGGAGAAAACCTTAACCAGCGACGGGGCGCCCGGGCCGGTACCCACGATGACGTTGTCGGCCAAGGCGTTTGCGTCGATGTCCGCGCCGGCCACGGTAACCCCGCCACGGAAGTCGGCGTCGAACGGCGCGAACCGCGCCAGCTCGGCGGTGAACGGTCCGACGGCGCGGTCGGCGCCGTCGTAGACCACCACCTCCGGGGCCACGCCCGCACCGGTCCCGGCCACGAGGTCGAGCACCATGTCGCCGTTGACGTCGGCCATCGCCACCGTCGGGGTTCCCTCGAAGGACGGGAACGGCGTCACGGCGGCAATCACCTTGTCGCCGTTGCCGTCGTGCACCCGCACCGTCGCGGGGGTGCCCGGCGACCCCGGCACCGCGACCGCGTACGTGGACACCTCCGGGATCACGCTGACGAGGGCCATCAGCCCGTTGTCCTCGTGGTTGAGGCGGTGGCAGTGGATCACGAAGGTGCCGGTGTACTCGGTGAACTTGGTGCGCAGCGTCACCGAGGCCGGCTCGAGCGCGGCCTCGTTCTCGTCGGTCACCGGCGCGGGCACGTTCACGTTGTCCATTCCCCACGGCTGCACCCCGGTCCTGGTGCCCGCCACCGGGTCCACGACCTCCATCACCTGAAAGTCGTTGACGTGGATGTGCATCGGGTGTTCGTCGTTGTTGAGGTTGGTGATCGTCCACTCCTCCACCGAGTTCAGCCGGGGCTGGATCAGCGGGATGTTCGGGAAGGTGTTGTCGTCGAACTCGTAGGTGAAGGCCTTCGGGTCGCTCTTGCTGGCCTTCTCGTTGCCGAAGCCGCCCGAGACCGTGAGCGTGCGCTTCACGTCCGGTGTCATCACCGAGGTGTCGACGAAAGACGTGTAGGCGTCGAGGTTCTGGCCGGGCTCGAACGCTGTCGTCCGCCCCTGGCCGCTGCCGGGGGTCGCGTGCAGCAGCGTCTGGGTGGGGAAGGTGAAGAAGCCGTCGGCGTAGCTGATCACCGACGGGTCCACGGTCACCGTGCCCAGCACCGCGGGCGGGTTGTCGGTGCCGTTGTTGGTGTAGAGAACGCCCGGGTTGGTGACGGGCTCGGCCCCTTCCAGCGGCGGTATGTCCAGGACGAGGTCACCGGCCTTCGGCATCGTCACCGCGATCGCGAACCTCGACCCGGGCGGGACGACGAGCCGGGTGCCGTCCCCGCCGACCGGCGGCTCCACCCGGGTGAAGGGATTGCCGTCCTGCCCGACGACCGCGAACGTCGGGTGGTTACCGGTGGCCGTCTCGGTGAGACGCAGTGGCAGGTAGGCGAAGTCGCTGATGTTCGCCAGCACCCAGATCTCTGTCTGGCCGGGATCGAGTTTCAGCTCCGGCTGGAACTGTCCGTTCACCGTGTACTGCATGTCGCGCTCGTTCTCGGGCAGCGACGGGTCCGCCGGGACGGTCGTCGAATCACTCGTGAAGGTCTGCAGGTTGCCCGGCACGAACTGGTTCTGCCCACGGTGGTTGGCCGGCGAGAGTGGTCCGCTGTACCAGTTGGTGACGTACCGGGAGCCCTCCGTCGTCTCCGCGAAGTTCACCGGGGCCAGGCTCGGCCGGTAGCTGCCGTCGGCGAGCTGCGAGCCGGTCGGCGGTGTCAGCGTGCTCACGTACTGCGGCCAGTTCGGGTCGTTGAGCTGGTGGCCGCCGCCCTTGCGGTCGAAGACGAAGTTGTACTGCAGCGCCATGTCGCGGATCGGGATGTCGTGCTGCGTGACCAGCGGCAGGTTGCCGTCGGGCCGCCCTATCTCGAGGAGGCCGGCGAGCCCCAGGTAGGTCTGCTGGGCGGTGAGCGTGTGGCGGTGACTGTGGTACCAGTACATGCCGTTCGGCATGTCCGTCGGCACCGCGTAGTCGTAGACGTTGCCCATCCCTGCCGGGATGTCGAGCAGGACGTTGTCCGCGTTGCCGTCGGGGCTCACGTGCAGCCCGTGGGTGTGCAGGTTCAGCGGCGCGGACGCCAGCGTCGGCGGGTAGATCGGCACCTCGCCGCCGGCGGGGGTGAAGGCCGGGTCGTAGAAGTCCTCGATCGTCAGGTCCTGCAGGTCGTTGTCGTAGTGGATGATCAGGCGCTCGCCCGGATCGACCCGCAACGTCGGCGCGGGGTAGATGTCGTCCCCCCTCGTCGAGCCGTCCGACGCCGTGCCCCTGATCACCTCGTACCCGAAGAGCAGGAAGTTCGAGACCGGCGCCGCGGCGGTGTCGAGCGCGACCGTGCCCTGGTGGGCCGACAGTCGCACCTCGAGGACGCCGTCGCTGCTCGACAGCCGGACCGGCTCCCGGTACGCGACCGGGGCGCCGCCGGCGCCGGCGTTGCCGCCCGACCGGGGTGCCGGGCCCGAGGTGCACCCCGCGAGGACCAGCAGCAACGCCGCGAAAAGGCATGCGAGGACGGTGACCGGTCTCCCACGATTCGCGACCATCGCCGCTACTCCGTTCGACGAACACCGCACACGCCGGCGCACGGGCGTCGTCGCCTTCGCAGCATAGATCCCCGACCGGCGGGAGGTCATCCGATCTCGGCCGGAGCCCGACGCGCGAGGGCGGTCCGCAGCCACCCTCAACCGACGGAAACGGCTAGCGTTGCAGGCATGAGCACCTCCGAGATCGCCACGGTCCTTGCGTGGCACGATGCGCTGAACGACTCCGACCTCGACACCCTCCTCGCGCTGTCCAGTGACGACGTGGAGATCGGCGATCCGACGGGCGCCCGCCAGGGGCTGTCCGCGCTGCGCGACTGGGCTTCGACCGCGGGACTCACCCTGAACCCGGGGCGGATGTTCGTCCACGAGGGCGTGGTGGTCGTCGAGGAGGAGGCAACCCTCGCCTCCAATCCCGGCGAGACATCGACCTCGGCGGCCGCCTTCCGCGTGGTTCACGACCAGGTGACGTCGATGTTCCACCACGTAGACCTCGAATCCGCTTTCGCAGCAACCGATCTCAGCGAGCAGGACGCGGTGTCCTGACGTGCGGGCGTTRCGCCCGAGGGACGTGTTCGCCTGGCTGAACCGGCTGATCGGCGAGGAACGGTCGGTGGTCGACGCGCCCACCGCCGCACCCGCGCCGCTGCAGCCGGTCGACCTCACCGACGACGCCCAGGTGGCCGAGGTGCTCGACATCGCGGTGCGCTCGGGCGAGGTGCTGCTGGCGTCGGGCACCTCGGCGATCGACACCACGGCGCAGGTGCAGTTCGTGGCGGCCACCTACGGCCTGGCCCGCTGCGACGTCGACGTCACCTACAACTCGATCCGCATCAGCGCCTATCGCGGCCCGACCATGCCGCCCGCCACCAGCATGCGCATCGTGCACTACCGCTCCCTCGACTTCACCCGCCTGGCCGCGGTCGACGCGCTCACCCGCCGGCTGCGCACCGAGGCGGTGAGCCCCAGCGAGGCGCACGACGCGCTCACCACGATCAACGACGCCCCGCACCCCTACAACCGCTGGACGGCGACCTTCGCCTGGGCCTCGATGGCGGCGTCGGCGTCCGTCCTCCTCGGCGGCGGGGTCCTGGTCGCGATCGTCAGCTTCCTCACCACGATGGTGATCGACCGGGTCAACCGGATGCTCAACGGGATCGGGCTGCCGTTCTTCTACCAGCACGTGGTCGGCGGGCTGATCGCCGCCGCGCCGGCCAGCCTGCTCTACACCTTCCGAGAGCAACTGGGCATCAGCATCCGTCCGTCGCTGGTCATCGCCGCCGGGGTGATCGTGCTGCTGTCGGGGTTGTCCCTGGTGGGGTCGGTCCAGGACGCCATCACCGGCGCCCCGATCACCGCGGTCGCCCGCTTCTTCGAGGTGTTGATGATGACCGGCGGCATCATCGCCGGTGTCGCGCTGTCGCTGCGGATGGCGGCCGCGCTGGGCTCGACGCTGCCGCTGACCACCGCGCCGGAGGCGCCGGCCTTCGCGCAGGCCTCGATCCGGGTGGTCGCCGGCGCCTTCACGTCGCTGTTCTTCGCGGTGGCCTGCTACGCGGAGCGTCGGGCGCTGACGGCGGCCGGTCTCGGCGGCGCCGCGGGGATCCTGGTGTACTCGCTGAGCCAGACCATCGACATCGGGACGGTGGTCGGATCGGCGATCGCGGCGACGGTGGTCGGCTTCGTCGGTGGCCTGATGGCGCGGCGGGCGTTGACACCGCCGCAGGTGATCGCGGTCGCGGGGATCACCCCACTGCTTCCCGGTCTCTCGCTCTACCGGGGCCTGTACTCGTTGCTGAACAACCAGCTGCTGCTGGGGCTGAGCGCTTTGCTCTCCGCCTTCGGAATCGGCGTCGCGCTGGCCGCGGGCGTCACGCTCGGCGAATGGGGAGCCCGGACGCTGCGGCGGCCGCGGATACTCGGCCGGACAGGCTCGCTCCGGCGCCCGACGCTGCGTCCCCGCAGGCCGGGCGGCCAGGAGCGAACTGCCTGACTAGTTGTTGCCGGCCGCCTTGTCCTTCTCCATGGCCTCACGCAGGCTCTTGGGCCGCATGTCGGTCCAGTTCTTCTCGACGTACTCGACGCATGCCTGACGGCTGTCCTCGCCGAACACCACACGCCACCCCTGCGGCACGTCAGAGAAGGTCGGCCACAGCGAATGCTGGTCCTCGTCGTTCACGAGGACGTAGAAACGGCCGTCTTCGTCGTCAAAGGGATTGGTGCTCATCTGGCCTCGCTTGTCGCAAACTCGTTCTTCGAATGATCCACCAGCGTGGAAACCCCGACACTATCAAGATCGAGGCCAGCGGTTCGATTTTGCAGCAGGGAAGTAAGAATTTCTCCCGAACGGACTGCCACGTTGGACAGCAGCGACGCCGTCAGCCCGTGTGTCTTCTCGGTCCCGCCCTGCAAGTAGATGCCGCCGCGCACGTCCGGCGAGGTCACCAGCCGGTAGTCCCGCTCCACCTCGGTCACGGCGCCGTCGGCCGGGGCCAGGTCGCCGATCAGGCTGCTCAGCGGGGTCGGCGTGAAGCCGGTCGCCAGCACCACCGCGTCGCACATCAGGGTGTCGGTGAGGTCGTCGAGGCGGCTGCGGACGCTGACCTCGATGCCGTCGGGCCCGTCCACCACGCTCGAGATCTCCGAGGCCCGTCGCATGAACAGGCGCCGCTGTCCGCGCACCAGTTCCTGGTATTCGGTGGTGTACAGCTCGTTGATCAGCTCGATGTCGACCACCGAGTAGTTGGTGCTCCGATGCAGCTCGAGCACCCGCTCGCGTTCCTGTCGCTCGGCGCCGTGCAGCTCGTCGACGGTGGACGGGTCGAAGATCCGGTTCGCGTACGGGCTGTCGTCCGCCGGGCTGTAGCCGTAGCGGGAGAACACGCTGTGGACCTCGGCCTGCGGGTAGTGCCGGTGCAGGTACTGCACCACCTCGGCGGCGCTCTGGCCGGCGCCGAGCACCACGAAGCGCTGGTGCACCAGCTCCGGGAGTTCCTCGATCCGGAACAGGAACTGGTGGTTGTGGAAGCACCGCGGCGACGGGGTGGCCCAGTCCGGGATCTGCTCCTGCAGCCCGGCGCCGACCGCGAGGTTGCGGGTGCGCACCGTCCGGCCGTCCGCGGTCTCCACCTCGAACTCGTCGACGGCCCCGTCCGCGCCCCGCACGCCGCCAACCCGGGTCACCGTGGCGCCGTAGTGCACGTCGGCGTCCACCCGGTCTGCCGCCCACCGGAGGTAGTCGTTGAACTCGTGCCGGGTCGGGAAGAAGGTCTGGTGGTTGACGAAGTCCACCAACCGGCCCTTGTCGAACAGGTAGGAGAAAAAGCTGAAGGTGCTCGCCGGGTTCCGGAACGTCACCAGGTCCTTGGGGAAGGCGATCTGCATGGTGGCGCCGTCGAGCAGCATGCCGGGGTGCCAGCGGAACGTGTCCTGCCGTTCCAGGAACCGGGCCTCCACCCGCTCGCCGGGGGCGCACGTCGCGTTGTGCTCCTCGATGGCGATGGCGAGCGCCAGGTTGGACGGGCCGAACCCGACGCCGACCAGGTCGAGCGGCCGGGACGGGCCGTCCGCGGCGTGTGTCGGTTCCATGGCTGCCATCCATCCTCGCCGGTACGGCCGGCGGCTTCGGTACGTGCGGAAGTGCGTGCGGTCCAGAAGATCGAACCGAGGTGAATAGTAGCGCAGCCTACCCTAAATCTGCACCGCTACCTGGTCACCGCCCGATCTGTCCGAGTCTGCGCCCCTCGTCCGCGCACACCGCGCCGATCAGCGCCGACAGCCTGTCGGCGAGTTCCGCCACCACGTCGGCGTCGAGCACGTCGGTCCGGTACCCCAGGTAGGCGTGCACCGGCCCCGGCCCCACCGGCTCGTAGAAGCTCAGCGTCAGGTCCGCGACCGGCACGCCCACCGGGACCGGCAGCAGCGGGCCGAAGACACCGTCGACGGCGTCCAGGCTGGCCTGCTCGTGGTGCACGATCATCACCTGCGGTCGCATCACCTCGCCCCCGAGAGCCGTTACCACGTCCTCGAATCCGATGTCCTGGTGATCCAGCGCGGCCAGGTTCGACGTCCGCACCCGGCCCAGCAGTTCCGCGAAGGTCGGGTCCCCGGAGGTGTCGGTGCGCAGCACGACGGTGTTGAAGAAGCATCCGATCAGCCCGGACAGCGCCTCCTCCGGCCGTCCCGCGACCAGCGATCCGATCGGAAGGTCCTCGCCCACACCGAATTCGGTGAGCACCGCGGCCAGCGCCGCCTGCAGGACCATGAACATCGACGTCCCGGTCCGGCGGGCCAGCGCGTCGATGTCGGCGTGCAGGGCCTCGTCGATGGGCAGGCCCACCAGGTCGCCGCCCGCCGGTCGCGCCGGCCGCTCCCCCGGCAGGCTCAGCCGCTCGGGGAGGCCGTCCAGTCGCTCTCGCCAGTAGCCGAGCTGGGTTGTGTACCTGCTGGACTCGTCGTCCGCGTCGCCCAGCACGGAGTCCGTCCACGCGACGTAGTCCGAGTAGCCGACCGGCAACGCGGGCAGCTCCGGCTCGGACCCGGCGACCAGCGAGACGTAGCCCGCCAACAGCTCGCCGAGGAGCGGCACGACCGACCACTCGTCGACGRCCAGGTACTGCATCACCAGCAGCAGCGCCTGGCGACCGTCCGCCGTCTCGACCAGCGTGACCCGCAGCGGGGCGTGCTCGGTCAGGTCCGTCGGCCGCTGGGCGAGCTCGAAGACCAGGGCGGCCAGGTCGCCGTCCCCCGCGTCGAATACCTCCAGTCGTGGCCCCGCCACCGGCACCCCGCGGACCTCGCCGCCGTCGGCGGCGAACGCCGTCCGCAGCGGCTGGTGCCGGGATACCACCAGCTCGAGGGCGCGCGCCAGCGCGTCCGCGTCGAGGCGGTGGTGCGGGTACAGCGAGAGGGCGTGACTGGCCGTGCCCGTGTCCCGGTACACCGACCACTGCCGACGCTGCACCGGTGCCAGCGCGTCCGTGGCCGACGCGGCGGGCGTCAGCGCCGGACGACCGCCGGCATCGACGACCGTCAGCTCGGCCAGCTCGGCCACGGTCGGCGCGTCGAACACCTCGCGGATGCTCAGCTGCGCACCGAGTTCGGTGCGGACCCGGCCGACCAGCTGCATCGAGGCCATCGAGTGCCCGCCGAGGTCGAAGAAGTTGTCGTGCACGCCCACCGACGGCAGGTGCAGGATCTCCGCGAACAGGCCGGCAATCACCCGCTCCCGCTCGGTGCGCGGCGCGACGTCGCCGGTCAGCTCCGTCCAGTCCGGCGCGGGCAGCGCCTTGCGGTCCAGCTTCCCGTTCGGGGTGAGCGGCAGCGGGCCGTCCAGCACGATGACCACGCTGGGCACCATGTAGTCCGGCAGCGACGACGCCACGTGGGCGCGCACCGCGGCCGGGTCGACGGCCGCACCCTCCAGCGGCACCACGTACCCGATCAACCGGGCGATCGACCCGTCCCGGTCGGCGACGACGGCCGACTGGTTGACGCCCGGGCTGTCCGCGAGCGCGGCGATGATCTCGCCCAGCTCGATGCGGAAGCCCCGGATCTTCACCTGGTCGTCGACGCGGCCGAGGAAGTCGATGTTGCCCTCCGGGCGCCAGCGCGCCAGGTCACCGGTGCGGTACATCCGGCCGGGGCCGAACGGGTTGGAGACGAAGCGGCCCGCCGTCAGCGCCGGCTTGCCGAGGTAGCCGCGGGCCAGACCGCGGCCGGCGATGTACAGCTCGCCCGCGACCCCGACCGGAACCGGCCGCAGCCGCGCGTCGAGGACGAACGCCTGCTCGTTGGGGTCCGGGATGCCGATCGGCACCGCCTGGTTCCAGCCCGGCTGCGCCTGCCACAGCGTGTTGTTCACCGTGGCCTCGGTGAGGCCGTAGGCGGCCAGCAGGTTCAGCCGCTCCGCCCACCGTCCGATCAGGTCCGGCGGCACCGTCTCGGTGCCGACCAGCACCGTGCAGCCGGCGGGCACCAGGGCGCCCGGCGGCAACGCGGCCATCAGCGACGGCGGGATGATCGCGTGCGTCACCTCGTGCTCGTGCATGAAGTCGGTGAGCTCCGGGCCCGCGACCCGCGAGCGGTCCGGCACGATCACCAGCCGCGAACCGGTGCACAGCGCCATCGACAGCTCGAACACCGCGACGTCGAATCCGACCGAGGCGAACTGCAGCACAGTCGAACCCGGGACCAGTTTCATTCGGTCCTCGGCAGTGGCGACCAGGCTGGAGATGCCCTCGTGCGAAACCACCACGCCCTTGGGCCTGCCGGTGGACCCGGAGGTGTAGATGACGTAGGCGGCGTGGTCGATGCCGTCGGGCACCGTGGTCGCAGGCTTGACTGCCGCGGCGAGTGCCGCGACTGTCCCCGGCTCGTCAAGCAGCACCCGGCCCAGGCCCGGCGCCTCCTCGATCCGCGCGGACTCCTGGGCGGTGCTCAACAGCACCCCGGCGTTCGAGTCGGCCAGCATGTAGGAGATCCGGTCGGCGGGGTGGCTCAGGTCCAGGGGCAGGTACGCGGCCCCGAGCTTGAGCACCGCCAGCACCGAGGCGACCATGTCCACCGAGCGCGGGACGGCAAGGCCCACCACCGATTCCGCGCCGACGCCGCGGCCGGCGAGCACCGCGGCGATCCGGTCGGACCGCTCGTCGAGCTCGGCGTACGTCATGCTGCCGTGCTCGTCCAGCGCGGCCGTCGCGGCCGGCGTGGCCGCCACCCAGCGCGCGAACGAGGCATCGAGGGTCTCCTCCGGCACCTCCCGCCGGGTGTCGTTGAACTCCACCAGCACCAGGTCACGCTCGCCGGGCAGGAACACGTCGACCGCGCCGATCGGGGTCGACGGGTCCTGCGCGACGGCGTCGAGCAGCGCCAACTGGCGGCGGGCGATCGCGTCGGCCGTCGACTCGTCGAACAGGTCCGCGCCGAACTCGAGGCGCAGCGCGATCCGATTCTCGTCCAGAAATTCGGTGAAGTTGAACACCAGGTCGAACTTCGCGGTCCGCTCCTGCAGGGGCACGGGTTCGAGCGTCAGCCCGCCCAGCTCCGTGATGTCGGCAGCCCGGCTGTGGTAGCCGACCATCACCTGGAACAGCGGGTTCCTGGCCAGCGTGCGCGCCGGGTTCAGGCGCTCGACAACGGATTCGAACGGGACGTCGGCGTGGGTGAACGCCGCGAGGTCGAGCTCGCGGACCCGGCCCAGCAGCTCGCCGAACGTCGGGTTGCCACTCACGTCGGTGCGCAGCACCAGCGTGTTGACGAAGAACCCGACCAGCTCGTCGAGACCCTGCTCGGTGCGGCCCGCGATGGGCGCGCCGAGCGGCAGGTCGTCGCCCGCGCCGATCCGGTGCAGCAGCGCCGCGGCGGCGGCGTGCAGCACCATGAACATGCTCGCCCCGCTCTCGGCGGCCAGCGCCCGCAGCGCCGTGGTGGTGCGCGGATCCAGGTCCAGCTCGATCGCGCCGCCCGCGAAGCTCGGCCGCGCGGGCCGGGCCCGGTCGGTGGGCAGCGTCAGTTCCTCCGGCGCACCGGAGAGCATCCGCTCCCAGTACGAGAGCTGCTCGCTCAGCACCGATTCCGGGTCCGCCGCATCGCCGAGCAACTCACGCTGCCAGAGCGTGTAGTCCGCGTACTGCACGGCCAGCGGCTCCCACTGCGGGGCCTGGCCGTGCGCCCGGGAGGCGTAGGCGAGCATCAGGTCGCGCAGGAACGGCCGGTCGGACCACTCGTCGGTGGCGATGTGGTGCAGCACCAGCCCGAGGACGTGGTCGCCCTCTCCGATTCGGATCACGGTGCCGCGCACCGGGATCTCACGGGTCAGGTCGAAGGGCCGCAGCACGGCGCCGCGGACCAGGCCCGCGATCTCGGCCTCGGTCCCGTCCACCACCGTCAGCTCCGGGGTCGCCTCGTCGAGGACCCGCTGCACGGGCCGGCCGTCCACCTCGCCGAACACGGTGCGCAGCGACTCGTGCCTGCCGACCACGTCCGCGAGCGCGGTCGCGAACAGCCCGGCGTCGAGTTCGCCCTTCAGGCGCAACACGATCGGGAAGTTGTAGGCGGCCGCGGCGGGCACGCCGTCCGGCGACACCGAGCCCCCCTCGATCTGCTGCATCAGCCAGAGTCGCTGCTGCGCGGAGGACATCGGCAGGTGCTCGGGCCGGACCGCGGGGGCCAGCACCGGGCGGACCGCGTCACCTCGGTCGCGGACCCGCGCCGCGAGCTCGGCCACAGTGGGGGCCTCGAACAGGTCCCGCATCGTGAGCTCCGTCGACAGCGCCGACCGGGCCCGGCTGATCAGCCGGGTCGCCAGCAGCGAGTGCCCACCGAGGTCGAAGAAGCTGTCCTCGACGCCGAGTTCCGCGACGTCGAGCACCTCGCCGAACAGCTCGCACAGCACCTGCTCGATGTGATCCTCCGCGCCGCGTGAGCCCGAGCCGACCGCGTCCGGCACCGGGGGCAGGGCCCGCACGTCGAGCTTGCCGTTGACCGTCATCGGCAGGGTGTCGGTCGGCACGAAGGCCGCCGGAACCATGTAGTCCGGCAGGCCGGCGCGCAGCGCCTGTGCGTACTTCTGGCCGTGCTGGCTACCGAAACCATTCACGGGCCCGGAGGGCACCACGTAGGCGACGAGCCGCTTGACGCCGCCGGGGCCGGGCGCCGCGATGACGGCGCACTGCCGCACGCCGTCGAGGCCGGCGAGGACCGACTCGATCTCACCCAGTTCGACGCGGTGACCGCGGATCTTGACCTGGTCGTCGGTACGGCCCAGGAAGTCGATGACCGCGCCGAATTCCCCCGTCGCCCCGCTCGCATCGTCGACCCGCCGCCGCACCAGGTCGCCGGTGCGGTACATCCGGCCGCCCGCCGTGAACGGGTCGGCCACGAAGCGCTCGGCGGTCAGCCCGAAGCGGTCCAGGTAGCCGCGGGCCAGGCCGATGCCCGCGATGTACAGCTCGCCGGCCACCCCGTCCGCGACGGGACGCAGCCACGAGTCGAGGATGTGGGCCCGGGTGTTCCAGATCGGCCTGCCGACCGTGGGGGTCACGGAGTCCGACGTGCCGCCGCCGAGGGTGTTGATCGTGTACTCGGTGGGGCCGTACAGGTTGTAGCCGAACGTGCCGTCCGTGTCCCGCAGCCGGCTCCACACCGAATCGGGCACCGCCTCGCCGCCGAGCAGCACCAGCGGCGGCCGGTGCTCGCCCGGACCGTCGTCGAGCAGTCCCTCCTCGAAGAGGTGCTGGGCGTAGGTGGGCGTCACGTTGACGACGTCGATGCGGTGGGTGTTGCAGTACGCCACCAGCGATTCCGCGTCGCGCCGCAGGTTCTCGTCGCAGATGTGCACCTCGTGTCCCTCGACGAGCCAGAGCAGCTCCTCCCAGGACATGTCGAAGGCGAACGACACGGTGTGCGCGATCCGAAGGCGTCGGCCGCCGGTCATCTCGATCGTCGGGTCGAAGATCTCGGCGCGGTGGTTGAACTGCATGTTGGTCAGGCCGCGGTACCCGGTGACCACGCCCTTGGGCTTGCCGGTCGAGCCGGAGGTGTAGATGACGTACGCCGGGTGGTCCAGCCGCCCCGGGGTGCCGGGGGCGAAGCCGCCCAGCTCGGCATCCGTCAACGGTTCGGTGCCGTGGTCCTGTGCCTCGTCGCCGTCGAGCGCGATCGCCGCGCCCTCGAAACCGGCGAGGGTCTCGCCGACCGCGACGGTGGTCACCAAGACCACCGGCCGGGCATCGTCGAGCATCCCGACCAGGCGCTCCGCCGGGTGGTCAAGCTCGAGCGGCAGGTACGCGGACCCGGTGCGCAGCACCGCGAACAGCGCGACGACCATCTCCACCGACCGCGGCAGGCCAAGCGCCACAATCCGTTCCGGACCGGCGCCGTGCGCCAGCAGCAGCCGGGCCATGGCGTTGATCCGGCCGTCGAGGTCCCGGTAGGTCACCGACTGCGAACCGAAGACCAGCGCTACCTCGTCCGGGGTGCGCGCGGCCGCCTCCGCGAACAGGTCCGCGATGGTGGACTCGGGCAGCCCCCGCTCGGCCCTGCGGGCCGCCAGCGCCGCGCGCTCGCCGGGCAGCGACAGGTCCAACGACCCGACCGGCGCGGACACGTCGTCGGCGAACAGTTCGAGCAGCCCGACGAACCGGGCCAGCATCGACTCGACGGTCGCCTCGGCCACCGCCTCGGGGCGGAACTCGAACTTGATCTTCACCCGGTTGCCGGGTGTCACCACCACGGTCAGCGGGTAGTGGGTGTGGTCGACGCTGTCGCCGCCACTGATGTCGTGCGCGCTGTTGAGCGCGGACACCTGGTTCTCGTCGACGAAGTTCTGCAGCACGTAGAGCACGTCGAAGAGCTGGCGGTGATCGGACTCGCGTCCGATGGTGGCCAGTCCGAGGTAGTCGTGCGGCATCAGGCCGAGGCGCTCGGACTGGCTGCGCCGCAACAGGTCCTCCACCCGCTCCGCCGGGCGCAGCGTGGTGCGGACCGGGACCGTGTTGAGGAACAGGCCGGCCACCGTGTCGAGGCCCTCGACCTCCGGGGGCCGGCCGGCGACGGTGATGCCGAACACCACGTCGTCGCGCCCGGTCTCCGCGCCGAGCACCAGCGCCAGCGCGCCGCTGAGGACGGCGTTGAAGGTGACCCCGCTCGCCGACGCCCTGGCCCGCAGGCGCTCGCTGAGGTCCGCCGTGAGCACGGTGTCGCGACGGCCGGGCAACGCGGGCGCCCCGGCCACGGTCGACCCGAGCAGCGTCGGCTCCTCGAGACCGGCCAGCGCGCGCCGCCACTCCGCCTTCCCTGTCTCGCTGTCGCGGTCGCGCAGCCAGCCCAGGTAGTCGTCGAAACCGCCCGTCGCGGTGGGGAACCCGCTGTCGTCACCCGCGGACTCGTAGAGCGCCAGCAGCTGGCTGACGACGATGCCGTTCGACCAGCCGTCCCAGAGCAGGAACTGTCGGTTGACCACCAGGCGGTCGCGGTCGTCGTCGAGGCGGATCACCATCGCCCGCCACAACGGCGGCGTCGTCAGGTCGAAGGGGGTGATCCGGTCGGTGGCCGTCAGCTCGGCGGCGTGCGCCTCCCGCTCGGCCGGCAACAGCTCACGCAGGTCGTACTCGACGATCGGGACGTCGAGGTCGGCGGTGACGAACTGCACCGGCGCGGTGAGGCCGTCGCTGAGGAATCCGGCACGCAGCGTCGGGTTCCGGCGCTGCAGGGTGCGCAGCGCCGCGGCGAGCCGCTCGATGTCGAGGCGGTGCTCGAAGTCCAGCGAGAACTGCGCGGTGTAGATGTCGGCGCCCTCGTCGAAGGTCGCCTGGAAGTACAGGCCCTCCTGCAGCGGGGACAGCGGCCACACCGCGTCGACCCCGGCGGGGCTGCGCTCGGCGATCAGATCCAGCTCGTCCTGGGTCAGCGTCACCAGCGTCACGTCGGACGGTGTCAGGACGCCGGGTCCGTCGTGGCGCGCAGCGGTCTCGACGAGCTCGCGCAGCGCCTGCGCCCAGCCCTGGCTCAGCGCCTCACCGTCGGCCTCGGTCAACCCCAGTTCGGAGCGGCCGAAACTCGCGTGGAGCACCGGGCCGTCGGCCGTGTCCTCGCAGATCGCGTTGACGATCAGCAGGTAGGGACCGCCCATGTCGGCATCGGGATCCGTTGACAGCGCATCGGTCTCGGGTGCGGGTGCCCACGGGACCTCGATGCCCAGATCGGCGGACGGCATCCTGCCGAGGTAGTTGAACAGGACCTGCGACTCCGCGCGGGCGGCGAGCAGGCCCGCGGTGCGGGCGTTCGCGTACCGCAGCATGCCAAAGCCGATGCCGCCGTCGGGCGCGTCCCGCAGCCGCTCCTTCACGTCCTTGAGCACGTCCAGCGGTCGGTCGCCCGCCCGCAGCCGGACCGGGCTGATGCTGGTGAACCAGCCGACGGTGCGGGAGAGGTCCACGCCCGGCGCCAGCTCCTCGCGGCCGTGCCGCTCCAGGTCGACCAGGAGGTCCGACGCGGCGCGGCCGGTGTCGCGGTGCCAGCGGCTGACGGCGATCCGCAGCGCGGTGAGCAGCACGTCGGTCGTGTCGGCGTGCGCCATCGCGGGCACGGTCGTCAATGCGGCGGCGGTGTCGTCCACGGACAGCGAAACCCGGTGCTGCGAGCCGGTTCCGATGGTCGCGTGCCCGCTGACCTCCGGCACCAGCGCCGCTCCGGGCGCCGTCACGGCGGTCCAGTGCGCCAGTTCGGCGAGGCGCTCGGCGCCCTGGGCCTGCTCGGCGACGATCCGGCCGAACCCGCGCAGGGAGGTGCCGACGGGATCGAGCGCCGCATCCTGACCGGACGCCGACGCCACGTTCGCCATCGCGAGGTCCTCGAGCAGGATCCGCCAGGACACCCCGTCCACCACGAGGTGGTGCGCGACGATCAGCAGGCGGCCGGTGACCTCCGGTCCGGCGTCGAACCACACCGCCTGCAGCATCACACCGGACTCGGGGTCGAGGCGGTCGGTCGCCGCCTCGGAGTGCGCAGTGACGATGCCGCGCAACGACTCCGGGTCCCGGGCGTCGACGGCGGTGAAGATCGAGGCAGCGCTCACCGAACCGGGTTCGGTGGTCACCGTCGACCACACGCCGCGTGCGTGCCGGGTCAGTCTGACGCGCAGGCCGTCGTGGTGGTCGAGCAGGGCCTGCAGCGCGTCGCGGAGCACGCGCTCGTCGGCGCCGGCCGGGGTGTGCAGCAACACGGCCTGGTTGAAGCGGTCGGTGCCGCCGGACCATTCGGAGAGCCGGTGCACCACCGGCAGCGGGATGACCTCGCCGATGCCGTCCGCCACGGCCGCGTCGGGCGCGGCCGCGTCGGCGACCGGAGCCGCCTCGCCGACCAACCGCGCGATCGCGGCCGGGGTGCGCTGCTCGAAGATCTGGCGGGGGGTGAGCGTGACGCCGTCTCGGCGGGCCAGGTTCACCAGCCGGATCGCCAGGATGCTGTCGCCACCGAGGGTGAAGAAGTCGTCGCCCGTGCCCACCCGGTCCAGGCCTAGCACCTCGGCGAACTGGGCGGCGATGCGTCCCTCCGTCCCCGTGCCGGGGGCGGACTCCGACACCTCGACCGAGAAGTCCGGCGCGGGCAGGGCCTTGCGGTCCAGCTTGCCGCTCGGGCTCAGCGGCAACGAGTCGAGCTCCACGAAGGCACTGGGCACCATGTACTCCGGCAGCGAGGCGGCCAGCGCCTGTGCGTACTTCCGGTCGCCCCGGGCACCGGAAGTGCTCACGGGCCCGGCGGGCACCACGTAGGCGACCAGCCGCTGCTGGCCGGGGCGGTCCTCGCGCACCAGGACGGCGGCGTGGGCCACCGACGGATCGGCCAGCAGCGCGGCCTCGATCTCGCCGAGCTCGATCCGGAACCCGCGCAGCTTCACCTGGTCGTCGGCGCGACCGACGTACTCCAGTTCCGCAGTCACATCCCCCGTCGCTTCGCTCGCCCAGCTGACCGACCGCACCAGGTCGCCGGTCCGGTACATCCGGGCCCCGGCCACGAACGGGTCGGCGACGAACCGGTCCGCGGTCAACGCGGCGCGGCCCAGGTAGCCGCGGGCCAGCTGCGGCCCGGACAGGTACAGCTCCCCCTCGGCTCCCGGCGGCACCAGGTTCAGGTACTGGTCGAGCACGTACAGCCGGGTGTTCGCGACCGGCGCGCCGATCGGCACGCTGTGCGCCGTCGACGAGACCGCCTGCGCCCCGAAGAAGTAGCTCACCTCGACCGCGGCCTCGGTGGGCCCGTAGAGGTTGTCCAGCCGCACCCCGGGCAGCACCTCGGCGAAGCGCCGGGCCGCCGCGGCGGACAGCGCCTCGCCCGAGCAGGCGACGACCCGAAGCGCGGTGCAGGCCGCGGCGCCAGGCTCCGCCAGGAAGAGGTCCAGCATGGACGGAACGAAATGCGCACGGCTGATGCCCCGTTCGGCGATCAGCTCCGCGAGGTAGCCGGGTTCCTTGTGTCCACCAGGACGGGCCAGCACGACGGTGGCGCCGGCGATCAACGGCCCGAAGAACTCCGGCACCGACACGTCGAAGCTCGACGGCGTCTTCTGCAGCACCCGGTCCCCCACCGTCAGCGGGTTCTCGTTCTGCATCCAGAGCAGCCGGTTGACGATGGCCTCGTGCGCCACCAGCACACCCTTCGGCCTGCCGGTCGAGCCCGAGGTGTAGATGACGTAGGCGGGGTGACCGGCCACGGCGGGGGCGCCGGACGGCGACGCGTCCGAATCCCCCAGGGAATCGGCCAGATCCACCGTCAGCACCGGCAGTCCGGTGTCGAAGGGATCGCCGTCGGTGAGCACACACACCGGCGCGGCGTCGGCCAGCATGTACGACAACCGTTCCGCCGGGTAGTCGAGGTCGAGCGGAAGGTACGCCCCGCCCGCCTTGCCGACCGCCAGCAGCGCGACCATCAACTCGAGCGAACGCCCGATCGCGACGGCGACGAGCGACTCCGGTCCCACCCCGCGGTCGACGAGCTCGTGCGCCAGGCGGTTCGCCCGTGTGTGCAGCTCGGCATAGGTGAGCGCGTCGCCCTCGAACTCGACGGCAATCGCGTCCGGGGTGCGTGCGGCCTGCTCGTCGAGCAGGTCGGTGAGGGTGCGGGCCTCGGCGGTGGCGTCGGATGCGACCCAGCTCGCCTCCAGCTCGTTCCGCTCGGCCTCGGTCACCAGCGCGAGCGCGGAGACCGGCTGGTCGCCGTCGCGGACCAACTCGCTCAGGAACGACACCATGCCGTCGGCCAACCGGCCGGCGGTGGCCGAGTCCACCACCGCGGCCTGGTACTTGACCTCCAGCCGCAGCTCGTCACCCGGCGCGACGATCAGCGTCACCGGGTACGGCGGGTTCTCCTCGAAGGTGATACCGGTGATCTCGAGACTGCCGGTGGCGTCGGCGACGGCGCCCTCGCCGATCGGGTAGTTCTCGAACACGACCAGGGTGTCGAAGAGCTCCTGCAGTCCCGTGAGCCGGCGCAGCTCGCTCAGGCCGATGTACTGGTGCTCGAGCAGCACCGACTGCTCGTCCTGCCAACGGGCCAGCGCCGCGGCGGCGGATTCCTCGGCGCGGTAGCGCAATCGGGCCGGCACGGTGTTGATGAACAGCCCGACCATGGTCTCGATGCCGCGCAGGTCTCCGCCGCGGCCGGACACCGTCGAGCCGAACAGCACGTCGCGGCGCTGGGTGAGCCGGCCCAGCAGCAGACCCCAGGCGCCGTGCACGAGGGTGCTCAGCGTCAGCCCACGAGCGCGGCCGAACGCGATGAGGTCGGCGGTCTGCGCCGCGGACAGGTTGACCTTGACCTCGCGAACACCGAACTCGGTGCCGCGCTCGGCCCTGCCGAGCGCGGTCGGCTCGTCGACCCCGTCGAGCGCGGCGCGCCACACCTCGATCGACGCATCCCGGTCACGGGATCCCAACCAGCCCAGGTAGTTCCGGTACGGCTCCGGCGCGGGCAGTGCCGCCAGAGCGGAGCCCGCGGGGGTGTACAGCGCCATCAGCTCGCGCAGCATCACCGGCACCGACCAGCCGTCGGCGACGATGTGGTGGATCGACTGCAGCAGCAGGTGCTCGTCCGGCCCTGCCTGCACCAGCACGTACCGCAGCAGCGGCGCCTGCTCGAGGTCGAACCCGCGCACCCGTTCGTCGGCGAGGATCTGCCGGACCCGTGACGCGACCTCGTCGGCGCCCAGTCCACGCAGGTCCACCGCATCCATCGGAACCCGGGCCCCGCCGGAGACCACCTGCACCACCCGACCGTCGGACACCGCGTGCAGGCCGGTGCGCAGGGCCGCGTGCCGGTCCACGACCGTCTGCAGCGCGGCGTGCAGCGCCTGCGGGTCCACCGGTCCGGTCAGCTCGATGACCTGTTGCACCACATAGGGATCGGAGTGCTCGGTCTCGAACGCGCTGTGAAAGTAGATGCCCTCCTGCAGCGGGGTCATCGGCAGCACGTCCACCAGGTCGGTGACCGTGTCCTCGAGCTGGTCGACGTCGGCCTGGCGCAGCCGCGCGTGCGGGAAGTCCGCGGGGGTGTGGCCGCCGAACGGGGCACTCGCCGCGAGCGTGCCCAGCACCGCGGTCCAGGCCTCGGACAGGGCGGCGATCCGCGACGCGGGGAACAACCCCGGTGCCCAGGTGATGGTGGTGCGCAGGGTCGGCCCGTCGGGTCCGTCCTCCGCGATCGCGTTGAACTCGATGGCATGGCCCATCGGCGCGTCGGGGTCGTTGGCGCCGTCCATCGCGACCGGCAGCCAGTCGGCGTCCGCACCGGCGGCGACCCGACCGAGGTAGTTGAACAGCACCTGCGGCTCGGCGCCGGCGGCCAGCTCGGCGCCGGCGGCCAGCTCGGCGCCGGCGGCGCTGAGGTATCGCAGTGCCCCGTAGCCGATCCCGTTGCCGGGCACCGCCCGCAGCTGCTCCTTGACGGCCTTGAGAGCCCCGGCCAGCGCGGCCGGGTCGCTCAGGTCCGCGAGCGGTCCCGCGTCCAGTCGCACCGGGAACAGGGTGGTGAACCAGCCGACGGTCCGCCCGAGGTCCACCCGTCGCCCGGCGGCGTCCTCCTCGCGGCCGTGGCCCTCGAGGTCGACCAGCACCTCGCGCGCCGAATCCGCCTGCGCGCCGGACGAATCACCGGCACGCCAGGATGCGAGCGCGGCCGCCAGCGCGGTCAGCAGCACGTCGTTGACCTGGCCGCCGAACGCCGCGGGCACGGCTCCGAGCAGCGGCGCGGTCAGTTCCGGCCTCAGCTCGACGGTCAGCGACTCGGCCGCGCCGCAGGTGTCGAGTGCCGGGTCGCGGTGCCGGGCCCCCAGCATCGGGTCCGCGGTCGCAGTGACCGTCCGCCAGAAGTCGAGTTCGTCGTCGAAGGCTCCGCCACGGGCCTGCTCCTCGAGCAGTTGCGCCCAGCGCCGCAGCGAGGTTCCGGACACCGGGTCCAGGGGCGCGCCGAGCGCGGCGCGGGCCAGGTCCTCGAGCAGGATCCGCCACGAGACACCGTCGACCACAAGGTGATTGACCACCAGCAGCAGCCGGCCCGGCCGGTCGCCGCCGTCGAACCAGACCGCCTGCAGCATCACGCCCGCGTCCGGGTCCAGCTTCCCGAGCGCCGCGGCCGCCTCCTGCTCGACGGCGTCGCCGAGTGCGGCGTCGCCGAGCGCGGCGGCGGGGACCGTCCGCACCAGCTCCGCGGCATCGGGCACTCCCGGTTCGGGCACCGCCAGCACCCAGCTCTCGCCGCGGTCCAGGCGTGCCCGCAGCGCGGGATGCCGGTCCAGGACGGCCTGCAACGCGGCGCGCACCGTGTCCTCGGTGAGCCCGGCCGGGGTGCGCACCTGTACCGCCTGGTGGAAGCGTGCGACGGCCTCGCCCTGCTCCTGGGTGCGGGCGACGATCGGGGTCGCGGGGACCTCGCCCGTCGGCACGTCCAGGACGTCCACCTCGGCCGCGGCCCGGCCCTCGACCTCGCGGGCCAGCGCCTCCACCGTCCGCAGCGCGAACACCTCACGGGCGCTGAAGTGCAGCCCGGCGGCCCGGGCCTGGTTGACCAGCTGGATCGCGACGATGCTGTCGCCGCCGAGCGCGAAGAAGTCGTCGGTGACGCCCACCGTCTCCTGCCCGAGGACGCCCGCGACCACGGTGGCCAGCTGCCGCTCGAGCTCGGTGCGCGGCGCGAGACCCGAAAGGCCCGCGCGCAGATCGGGTTCCGGCAGCGCTCGCCGGTCCAGCTTGCCGTTGGCGGTGAGCGGGAACCTGTCCATCACGACCACCGCGGTCGGCACCATGTACTCGGGCAGCTTGGCCGCGGCCCAGGCGCGCAGCGCGTCCGGTTCGACGACGCCGTCCGCCACCACGTAGCCGGCGAGGTACTTGGCGCCGGCCTGTTCGCGCACCAGCACCGCGCACTGCCGGACCGCGGGATGCGTGGCCAGCGCGGCCTCGACGTCCTCGAGTTCGAGGCGCATGCCGCGAATCTTGACCTGGTTGTCGGCGCGGCCGATGAAGTCGAGGGTGCCGTCCTCCGCCCAGCGGGCGAGGTCGCCGGTGCGATAGAGGCGGGTCCCGTTGTCGGAGAACGGGTTGGCGACGAATCGGGAGGAGGTGAGCGCGGGGGACCCGACGTATCCGCGGCCGAGCAGGTACCCGGCCGCGTACAGCTCGCCGCCGATGCCGGGCGGCACGGGCCGCAGCCGGGCGTCGAGCACGTACAGCTCGGTGTTGGGGTTGGGCCGGCCGATCGACGACGCGATCCGTTCGGCACTGTCCCGATAGATCACATGGGAGACACCGATGGTCGCCTCGGCGGGCCCGTACCCGTGGTAGAGCGTGGTGGTGAGCTGCCGGCGGAACCGGTCGAACAGTTCCGGGGTGAGCACCTCGCCGCCGCACCAGACGTGCCGCAGCCCGTCCAGTGCGGGCGTGCCCTCGGCCAGGTCCAGCAGCACGCTGAGCATCGAGGAAACCAGGTACACGAAGGTGACGCGCTCGCGTTCGATCAGGTCCAGCAGGTACTGGGCGTCGCGTTCGCCGCCCGACTCGGCGACCACCAGCCGGCCCCCGGAGACCAGCGGCAGGAGCACCTCGTTGACCGAGATGTCGAAGGACAGAGGCGCTTTGAACAGGGAGGCGTCGTCGGCGCCGAAGCCGAGCACGTCCGTCACCTGCCAGCCCAGCCGCGCGCAGATCGCCTCGTGCCGGATCATCGCCCCCTTGGGACGCCCGGTGGATCCGGAGGTGAAGATGACGTAGGCGAGGGACCGCCCGTCGATCGCGACGTCCAGCGGCCCGGACGCGAGGCCCTCGTGGGCCCAGTCGGTCAGGTCCACCGGCACACCCGCGTCCGCCGACGCGTCCACCCCGCCCGGACCGGTGAGCACCAGCCGCGCATCGGCGTCGGCCAGCACCTGGGTCCGACGGTCCAGCGGCCAGGCCGGATCCAGCGGGACGAAGGCGCCGCCGGCGGTCATGACCGCCAGCAGCCCCACGACCATCTCGGCCGAGCGCGGAACGCCGACCGCGACAACCTCTTCCGGGCGCAGGCCGCGCTCCAGGAGGTGCCGTGCCAGCTGGTTGACTCGGGCACCGAGCTGCCGGTACGTCAGCCGGGTCTCCCCCGCGACCAGCGCCTCCGCGTCGGGCGTCGCGGCCACCTGCGCGGCGAAGAGTTCGGGGACGGTGTGCGAGTCCTGCGGCTGGGCAGTGTCGTTGAAGTCGACGAGCACCCGGCGCCGCTGCTCGTCCGACATCACGTCGAACCGAGAGAAGGGCGCCTGCGGCTCGGCGACGAGCTGGCCCAGGAACTCGGCGAGCTGTGCGCGGTGCCGCTCGAGGTCCTCCTCGAGGCCCGCACCCACCCGCAGGTCGATCCGGATCGACTCGCCCCCCTGACCGCGCTGGACGGTGAAGTCGAGCTCACCGATGGCGCCGGTGACCATGTTCTGCGGGAACGCGGGGCTGCCGCCGAAGGTCATCGAGTGCTCGAACAACACGATGTTGATGCCGGGACCGAACAGTCGCCTGGACGGATCCAGCGCGCGCATCTCCCTGGCGAGGTCCTCGCCCCGGTACCGACCGTGCCGGAGCAGGCCGATCAGCGCCTGGTCGAGGTGGGCCGTCAACGCGGCCAGCGTGCTGTCCCCGTCGACCTGCAGCCGCATCGGCAGGATGGTCGAGGCCATCGACGGCAGGTTCCGCAACGCCCGCCCGGTGCGACCGGTCAGCGGCACCGACAGCATCAGGTCGGACTGGCCGCTGACCCGGTGCAGGTAGGCGGCGATCATCGCGAACGGGACCCGGGTGCGCCGGATGCCCTGGGCGTCGGCGAACCGGTACAGGCCCGCCACGGTCTCGGCGTCGAGTTCGACGCTGGCCTTGATCGGCGGCGCGGCGGGGTCCGGGGCGGGCGGCAGCAACACCGGGGGCTCGGGGGCGTCCGCCAGCCACTGCAGCCAGTGCTCGCGATCCGCCTGGAACCGGCCGGACGCGCGGTACTCGACGTCCGCGTCGATCGCCGTCTGCAGGGACCAGTCCCGCTCGTCGAACAGCAGGTCCGGGTGCTCCTGCCTGCCGACGACCTCGTCGACCAGCAGCACGATGCCGTAGCCGTCGACGATGCTGTGGTGGTACCGCTGGTACCACCACGTCACCTCGTCGTCGATCCGCAGGATCGCCTGGGTGAACAGCGCCTCGTCGCTCTCCAGCTCCGCGACGGTCTGCATGTCGCGTTCGACCCAGTCGCGGGCCGCGGCCGCCGCGTCCGGCAGCGCCCGCAGGTCGACGACCTTCAGCGTCCAGGCCTCCGGGTCGAGGCGCTGCTGCCGGAGCACGTCGTCCGGCCCGACCGCGAAGCGCACGTGCAGCGCCTCGGCGCGGCGGATGGTCAGGTACAGGGACTCGACCGCGCGGGCGATGTCGAGCGGACCGTTCACCTCGACGGTGAGCGCGATGTTGTAGGCAGCGCTCTGGGGCGCCAACTGCTGCGCGACCCACACCTCCGACTGGGCGGCCGTGACCGGCAGCCAACTGCCGGTCGCCTGTGCGGGTGCCGTCGAGCCGTGGAGGGATGCCATGGATGTCCGATCATCGTCGCGCGACGCCCTGAAGCTGCGTCAGATATCGGAGATTAGGATAGGCTATCCCCCCTAGGTGCAGGCGACCTACCTCTTCAGGAAGTCCAGAATCGCCGCGTTGACCGCCTCCGGCCGTTCGAGGTAGCCGTAGTGACCGCAGTCCGGCAGCTCCAGGTACTCGGCGCCGGGAATCGCCTTGCCCACCTCCGCGGCCAGGTTCGCCGGCACCAGACGGTCGTCCGCGAACCCGACCGACAGGCACGGGACGGTGATCCGGCCGTACGCCGCGAGCCGGTCCCCGAAGTCGTCGAGGTTGCGCTGCGCCCGCACGCCCGGCGTGGTGTCCGCCTTGGAGAACGCGAAGATGTCCAGCCAGTCCTGCGCCGCCATCGGGTCGACCATCGACGCCGGGGACAGGTTCAGCACCGCGGTGATCGCGGCCCGGTACTCGGTGGGCAGCGTGATGCCCTTGCGGTCCAGCTCCCGCTCACCCTCCGACAGCGTCTTCTGCAGCGTGTCGCGGCGACCGTGGGCGGCCAGGAACACGGCCTTGCGAACCAGGTCGGGGCGGGCCAGCGCGAGCTCCTGCGCCACCCGGGCGCCCAGCGAGGTGCCGACCACGTGAGCGGGTCCGCCGAGGTGGGCGATCAGGGCTGCGGTGTCCGCGACCAGGTCCTCGATCGTGATGCCGTCCGCACACTCGTCCGTCGGCGCGATGCCGCGGTTGTCGAAGGTGCAGACGCGGTAGCCGGCCGCGACGAGCGCGGGGACCTGGTGCAGGTCCCAGACCCGGCCCGGGCTGCCCGTGCCCATGATCAGGACGACGAGATCGCCTGAGCCTTTGACCTGGTAATTCAGCTGAATCCCATTGATCGTGGCGAGCGGCATGAACGAGCCTTTCTAGCAGGGAACGAGGGATCGGCCCGTCACCGACGCATATGGTTAGCCTAAGCTGGCCCTGCGTCGATCCGCATCGGCGGCAAGCACTCGCGCTCGTCCAGGAGGAACCCGTTGAGAGTCGCCACGCTCGGATACCAGACCTGGGGTCACCGTACCCTGCAGGCTCTGCTCGCTTCCAGACACGAGGTCGTCCTCGCGGTCACACACCCCAAGAGTGAGCACGCGTACGAACGGATGTGGGCCGATTCCGTCGCGGACCTGGCAGCCGAGCACCAGGTGCCTGTGCACATCGCGAACAAGCCCGACGCGGAGTTCAAGGCGGCGCTGGCGGACGCGGACCCGGACATCATCGTCGCGAACAACTGGCGCACCTGGCTGCCGAAGGACGTCTTCGACCGGCCCCGGTACGGCACCCTCAACATCCACGACTCGCTGCTGCCGAAGTACACCGGCTTCTCGCCGCTGATCTGGGCGCTCATCAACGGCGAGTCCGAGGTCGGGCTGACCGCGCACCTGATGGACGAGGAGCTCGACGCCGGCGCCATCGTGCTGCAGCGCGCGACCGCCGTCGGCCCCAAGGACACCGTCACCGACCTGTTCCACCGCACGGTCGACATGATCGGCCCGATCACCGTCGACGCCCTCGACCTGATCGAGTCCGGCCGTGCCGAGTTGACCCCGCAGGACCGGTCCCAGGCCACCTTCTTCCACAAGCGGGCCGCCGAGGACAGCCGGATCGACTGGACCTGGCCGGCCGAGGTGCTCGAGCGCCTGGTGCGCGCGCAGTCCGACCCGTACCCCAACGCCTTCACCACCTTCAAGGGCCAGCGCGTGCGCGTGCTGGAGTCCTCGGTGTCCAAGGGCTGCTACGGCGGCACCCCCGGCCGGGTGTTCATTCACGAGGGCGACGGCATGGTGATCGTCGCCGGGCCGGACGCCTGGAGCGGCCGCAACCACGGGCTGTCCATCGAGCGGGTACGCCTCGACGACGGCACCGAGATGACGGGCAAGGAGTTCTTCCCACACGGCGGYGGGTACCTGGGCGTCTAGGTGTTCGGGTGGTGTGCGGGTTCGACCCCGCACACCACCGGAGCGGTCCTGACCGAAACGACCCCGACATATCGGGCTGCACTGTAGCTTCGGGCGGACATCCCACCGCCGAGCCCGGAAGTAGCCGCCCACCATGGATTCCGCACTCACCTCGGTCGCACTGCCAGCCGCGCTGGCGATCATCATGTTCGGCCTGGGCCTGTCCCTGACCGTCGACGACTTCGCCCGGGTGGCACGGCATCCCAAGGCGGTGGCGATCGCCCTCGTCTGCCAGCTCGTGCTGCTGCCCGCGATCGCATTCGGCCTGGTGACGGCGTTCGACCTCGATCCCCTACTGGCCGTGGGCATGATGCTGCTGGCGGCCTCTCCCGGAGGCACCACCGCCAACCTGTTCAGCCACCTCTTCCGCGGCGACGTCGCGCTCAATGTCACTCTGACGGCGGTCAATTCGGTGATCGCGGTGGTGACACTGCCGCTCATCACCAACTTTGCGCTCGTCTACTTCGACCCTACGGACGGCGGCGGCGACACCCTCGGCCTGCAGTTCACCAAGGTGCTGCAGGTCTTCGCGGTGGTACTGGTGCCGGTGGCACTGGGCATCCTGGTCCGACGCCGGTCGCCGGCCTTCGCCGACCGGGCGGACCGCCCCGTGCGGATCGGGTCTGCGGTGGTGCTGGCCCTCGTCATCGTCGGCACCGTGGTCTCCGAGCGGGAGAACATCGCGGACTACGCCGCGGAGGTCGGCCTGATCGCCGTCGCGTTCTGCGTCCTGAGCCTCACCGTCGGTTACCTGGTGCCGCGCCGACTGGGCATCACCGACCGCCAGTCCGTCGCCTGCTCGATGGAGATCGGAATCCACAACAGCACCCTCGCCATCACCATCGCGATCAGCCTGCTGGACAGCGTGCGACTGGCGGTGCCGGCCGCGGTGTACGGCGTGGTGATGTTCCCGGTGGCCGCCGCCTTCGGCTGGCTGATCACCCGAACCACCAAGTCCGACGACCCCGCGGTCGCACGCGTGTGACCCGGTCGCCCGAAAGCCGCCCTGGCTCGGCCGCGGGCTTGTAACCTCGCACGGGTTTGCGGGGGGCTGATCTCCCGACCGGACGTTCAAGGGAGTTCGACGATGACAGCACGCCGATCGGCGCGGCCACTGGGTCTCGCGTTCGCGACCCTTCTCGCGCTGACACCCGCCCTCGCCGGGCCCGCGACTGCCGCCGCGCAGTCGTCCGACATCTCGACCGGGTCACTGATGTCCGGGTCGTCGCACTTCGGCTCGAACGGACCGGCGGCGCCGCTGCCCGAGCTGCCGACGCCGTCCCCGACGGCCGTCCGACTCGACGAGGCGAGAAACTTCCGCGACGTGGGCGGCTACGCCACCACCGACGGGCGGAAGGTACGCGAGGGACTCGTCTACCGCTCGAACAAGCTGAGCTCGCTCAGCGACGCCGACCAGGCCAAGCTGACCGCCGCGAACGTCACCCTCGACGTGGACCTGCGCAACGCGTCCGAGCGCGCGGAGGCGCCGGACCGGATTCCGCCCGGAGTGCGGTACCAGGTAGCCGATGTCGTCGGCATCGACAGCGGGTTCTGGTTCCACGAGTTCGTGCCGCTGACCCTGGGCCGGGCGATGATCGACGCCGCGGTCAACGGGTCCTCGAACATCGGGCAGTCCATCGGATACCCGTTCATGGTCAGCTACCACGGCTCGGACGTGGCCTTCGCCGACCTGCTGAAGGCCATCGCGCAGAACGGCACCGGCGCCACCGTCTACCACTGCAGCGCGGGCAAGGACCGAACCGGCTGGAGCACCGCGGCGCTGCTGACCCTGCTCGGCGTTCCCCGCGAGATGGTCAACGCGGACTTCATGGCGTCGAACACCTACCTCGGCCGCGACGACGCGGTCGACTTGTCCTGGCTCAACGCCGCTTTCGACCAGATGAACAGGATCTACGGCAGCTTCGACAGGTACGTGCGGGACGGTCTCGGGCTGGACCAGGCGACGATCGACGCGCTGCGCGCCAAGCTGCTGGTCTGACGGAACAGGTCTCCCCCTACCGCCTGAAACGGCGCAGACCGGTTGTGGCCGAGTGTGCCTCGGCCGCAACCGGTCCGGTTGTGGGTGAGCGTTCAGGCCTTTGCCTGGTCAGACTCCGTGGAGCGCGCGCCGGTTGTGAGCCGGCCGCGGTCTTCGCAACGGGTCCACCCAGGCGGGTGGGATGAACCTGGGGGTCCCCCCTGCACGAAGTGCAGCACCTCGGCCACCCGCGTGTGCAGGGGGAGTTCTCGGGCGAGGCGGACGATCTGGGCGGCGTGGGCACGGTGCATCCGGGTGGCGCCGGCGAGCCAGGCGGTGGTGTCAGCGGCGCCGACGTGCTCGGGCAGGCATCCTTTGATCCGCCTCGTGCACGAGGCGGACGAGAAGAGCGTCGCATCTGCGCATGTCCTGAACCAGCTCGGGTACCGCGGCGAGGATCTCGGTTTCGTCGAGTCGCCATGCCTCGGCCCCGGCGGGGTCGGTGAGTATGGCGTCGAATTTCATACACCAATTCTACTCGCACGCACATTCGATCACAATGATGTTTCGCCTGGTGAACGGCCTGTGGCCCGTGCTTGTTCTTGGTAGCTCTGGCKACCAAAAGTACTCATTGGTGTCGCGTGGGCGTGTGTCCCAGAACCATCTCTACATCTCCCCGCAGCGCAGACACGAGACGAGCGGGTTCGTCGACGTACACGCTGATGCGGTCCACGAGTTCGACTTTGCGCCTACTCGGCAGCAGCGCCGGCAGATTCGCGCGCACGGGACGGCCGAGTTCGATGTCAGTGGTCGTCCCGTCCGCAGTGGGCAGATACAGTCTGCCGTCGACCACGGTCGGTGCCGTCTCCGAGAACCGCAGGCGCCGGACGGCCGACATCACGTCCGCACGATCGACGGCTGCGATCACCGCGCCCGACCGCCTGAGCACCAGGTGGGTATCCGTCAGGTAATGCGGGTGCACACGCTGAGCTGCAAGGAAACCCAGCAACGCCAGCAGGGACCAGATCGAGAGCACTGCGACGGCGACCCGAAGCCAGGCCCAGGGCAGCAAGAGGTGCAGCACTCCCACCTCGACGAAGGTGGCGGCCGCGAATGCGACTGGTACCACCGCTGATCCGCGGCTCGCGCCAAACGCAACAGCCCCGCCGTCCACACCCGCGGTACGGCCGCGCATCCACAGCCACAACGAGCGGTACCCGAGGATCTCCGCGCGGACGAGCGGCCAGAATGGCGAATCACCCAGCACTGCCGTGATCGAGTCCCGTGCACCGGCGCCACCGCGTCGTCGCGCCGCGATTCCTGCCAGCACGCCGATGACCACGACGCCCACGAGCGGAAGCTCCACCACCACGACGAGCAGCACCGAGGTACGCGGCGAAATCGCCGCCGTCGCAAGCAACAAGCCGTTGACCGTGAGCGCGACGAGAGCCACCAACTGTGCCGTCCAATGGAAGCGCCTGCTGCACAGGACCTTCATCGCACCTGACCATCCTCAGGCATGCATCCGGCGAGAGCTCGCTGTGCCCGGAGAACGACCTCACGCTGGGACGGGTCGGGGATGACCTCCGCGAGGCCCACCGTCATCTCCCCTGCAGCACGAGCGTCGACGACCCCGGACTGAGGCGTTGCCGCCACGGTCTCGTCCTCGAACCAGTCGACCAGTCGCCTGGCGAGCGCGTCGATCTCCGCTTCCGCCGAATCTGGCTCCCGCCCTTCGAGATCAGACCAGTCCGCGAGGAGCGCGAGATATCGGGTACGCCGCTCGTCATCGGCCACCGTCGCCGCATACGAGAACAGATAGCTCTCTGGGACGCTTCCGGAGAGCGCGAGCATCTCGAGCAGGTCCCGCTCGCGGCGAAGGGCCGCGACTACGGCGGGCGACTCGGCGCCCTCCACCGCCGCCGCGAGGGCGTCCACAACCTCGGCGGGGAGTGCCGAAAGCGGACGACCCGACTCGACATCGGCAAGCATCGCAGCAAGGCGAGTCTGCCGACGAGCCAGGCGTTCCCGCTCTCCGTTCAGGGCGCCGATCAAGGCCCGCAGGTCGGCCGCCGGGTCGCTGCTGCCCTCGCCGGCGGCATCGTCGGACAGGATGCTCGCGACCGCGGCCAGCGGAACCCCGCTGTCTGCGAGCCACCTGACCCTCATCAGCCGGAGGACATCGCCGACGTCGTACTCGCGGTACCCGTTGGAGCGACGCCGCGGCTCCTCGAGCAGGCCGAGCCGATGGTAGTGCCGCACCGTTCTCGTGGTGGTCCCCGCCGCATTCGCCAGCTGGCCGATTCTCATGGGCCCAGTGTCAACCATGACCCAACGTCAAGGTCAACCGCCGAACCGACGTGAGTCGTCCCCTACCGACCCTCCCAGGCCGCCCACAACTGCGCGTACCGCCCACCGGCCGCGACCAACTCGGCGTGCGGACCGTCCTCGACCACCGCCCCCTGCTCGAGCACCAGCACCCGGTCCGCGGTGACCGCCTGCGTGAGCCGATGGGCCACCACCAGCGTCGTGCGTCCCCGGGTGGCGGCCGCCGCGGCCTCCTCCAGGTCCCGGGCCCCGGCGCTGCCCGCCTCCGCGGTCGCCTCGTCCAGGATCGCGACCGCAGGGTCCGCCAGCACCAGGCGGGCCAGCGCCAACTGCTGCGCCTGCGCCGCCGTCACCAGGTGCCCGCCCTCGCCGACCACCGTGTCCAGCCCGTCGTCCAGGGCGCGCACCCAGTCCAGCGCGCCGACCGTCGCCAGCGCCGCCTCCGCCTCCACGGGGGTGGCCTCCGGCCGGGCCAGCCGCAGGTCCTCGATGAGCGGGCCGGAGAACACGTGCACCTCCTGGCTGACGATCACGACCTGCCGCCGCAGGTCGTCACCCAGGTCCCGCAACGGAACCCCGCCGATCGAGACCACCCCGCCGGTCGGCTCGATCGAGCCGGCGGCGATCGCGGCCACCGTCGTCTTGCCCGCGCCGGTGGACCCCACCAGCGCGACCCGGCGTCCGGGTTCGAGGTGGAGGTCGATGCCGCGCAACACCTCCCGGCCCTCGTCGTAGCTGTGGCGCACGCCGGTCAGCCGCAGCTCCGCCGACGACGGCGTCTCGCCCGCACCGAGCCGCTCCTCCGGAATGTTCACCACGCCGACCAGTCGCGCCAGGCTCGCCCCGGCGGACTGGATCTCCCCGAAGGTGAACATCAGCATGCCGATCGGGTTGAACAACCGGTGAAAGAGCAGCGCCGCGGCGGTGGTCTCGCCGACGGTCACCAGATCGCCCTTCACCAGCACGAACCCGACCACCAGGATCGCCGACAGGCCGACGAACTCGGCCCTGTTGCCCCGCCCGGCAAACCGGGTGAACAGGGTGAACACCCCGGTTGCCAGGTCGCGGGCCCGCCCCGACGCCCGGTCGATCTCCGCGAGGTGCACGTCCTCGAGCCCGTAGGCCCGCACCGTGCGCGCCCCCGTCATGCTGCTCACCAACGCCTGCGACCGGTCGCCCATCGCCACCCGTTCGGCCGCGAACATCGGCCCCGACCGCGGCAGGTACCAGTGCAGCCCGAGCGCGTACATCGGCAGTGCCACCGCGCCCGCCAGTCCGAGCCGCCAGTCGATGCCGAGCATCGTGCCCAGGCTCAGCCCGACCAGCAGCAGGGCGGCGACCAGTCCGGGCACCACGTCCGCCACCGCCTTGCCGATCACCGAGACGTCGTCGCCGACGCGGGAGAGCAGGTCGCCCTTGCCCACCCGCTCCACGGTCGACAGCGGCAGGGTGAGCGCGCGGCCGACCGTCCGCTCCCGCAGCCGCGCCAGCATGGTCTCGCCGAGCCGGCTGATCAGTACCGAGGCCCACCCGGCGAACACACCGCCGACGATCGCGGCGACGGTGATCACCGCGACCACCCCGACGATTATCTCGGTCGGCGCCTGCTCGCGCACCCGGTCGACCAGGACGCCGAAGACGTAGATCGGCACGAGCGAGACCGCCGAGCCGACGAGCGCGACGCCCAGCGCCAGCGCGGTCAGCCCCCGGTGCCGGCCGAACTCCGCGCGCAGCCATGCCCAGCTCTGTGCGGCCGTGGCAATCGGGAGCAACTCCCGGTGCGACTCACTCACCGCAGGACCGCCTTCCGGTAGTCGGCATCGGACTCGACGAGCCCGGTGTGGGTGCCCTCGGCGACCACATGGCCGTCGCCCAGCACCAGCACCCGGTCCGCGGCGGCCAACAACGCCGGGCTGCTGGTGATCAGCACGGTCGTGTGCAGCAACGGATCGGCCTCCCCGTGTCGCAGCCGGGAGATCCCCTCGGCGATGGCCTGCTCGGTCATCGCGTCGACCGCGGTGGTCGGGTCGTGCAACACCAGGACCGGGGTCCGGGCGACCAGGGCACGCGCCAGCGCGACCCGCTGCCGTTGACCGCCGGACAGGCTGGCGCCGCGATCCGTGACGGCCAGGTCGAGTCCCTGCGGATGTGCGTCCACGACGTCGGTGGACGCCGAGGCCGTCAGCGCAAGGTGCACCTCGTCGGCCTCCGCGTCGGGACGGCCCGCGACCACGTTGGACCGCAGGGTGCCCGCGAACAGGTCGGTGTGGTGCGGCTCCACCAGCAGCGCCCGGCGGGCGTGCGCGAGATCCATCTCCGCCAGTTCTGCGCCGCCGACGGAGAGGGTCCCGGCGTAGTCCTCCGGCGGCACGTGCCCGGACAGCAGCTGCGCCAGCGCCTCACCGTCCTGTGGCCGGTGTGCGAGCACCGCGAGCAGCTCCCCCGGTCGCGCGTGCAGCGTCAGCCCGCTCAGCGACCGGTAGCGAATGTCCTCGAGGGCGACGCCCGCGGCCTGCGGCGCCGGGCCGGAGCCGGCGGGAACCAGCTCGTCGGCGTCGAGTACCAGCGCCAGGCGGTCCGCCGACGCCCGCGCGGTCGCCAGCGCGCCAGGCACCCGGGAAAGGCTGCCCAGCGGTTCGATGACGAACTGGGACAGCCCGACGACGGTGATCAGTTCGCCGACGCCGATCCGGCCCTGCAGCGCGAACAGGCCCGCGAAACCCGCCACGGCGACGGCGAGCAGTGCGCTGACCGTCACCGACGTCCCGATGTACACGCCCGTGGTGCGGGCGGCCCGCAGCGTCGCGCCGAGCGCCTCCTGGCTGGCCGCGCGGTAGCGCTGCGCCGCGACCGTCTCCGCGCCCAGCCCACGCAGCGGCCGCAGCCCGCTCACCAGGTCGGTCGCCATCCCCGACACCCGCGCGGTGGCCGCCTGCTGGTCCGTCGCCCGGCGGGTGATCAGCGGCGCCGCCAGTTGCAGCAGCCCGAGGATCACCGGGGTGCCGATCAGGACCGCCAGCCCCAGCGTCACGTCGATCACCAGCAGTGCGACGGCCGCGACCACGGCGGCAGCCACCGCGCTGACGGCCCGCGGGACGGCGTCGAGAATCCACGCCTCACGCTCGGCGTCAGAGGTGGCGACCGTGAGCAGTTCGCCGGAGCGCAGGTCGATCCGCACTCCCTGCGGATGCAGGATCCGGCCGGCCACCTCGACCCGCAACCGGTGCGCCTCGCGCTCCATGGCGAAGACGATCAGCCGGGCACCGACTCGCCACGCGGCCGTGAGCAGCAGGAACAGTGCACCAAGGCCGGCGACGGACCAGATCATGGCCGCGGTGTCGCCGGTGGAGATCGCCCGCCCCACGATCACACCGATCGCGATCGGCACCATCGTCTCGGCGACCTGGTGCACCACCAGCAGCGCGGTGCCGACCGTGAGCCGGCCGCGGTTACGAGCCAGAGTCCGACGTAGGACCGCCGCGCCACCGGCGCGGTCGGGAATGCGCCCCATCGGGCCTCCATCCATGGTTGATGTTAGTGAACCCTAAACGACCCGGAAGTAGCGCCGGACAGCACCGTTCTCATAGAGTCGCTCAGCAAGAACGACCCGCTGCGCAGCCCGCAGCTCGCCCGGGAGGAACAAAGCGCATGTCCACCAAGCCGACCACCGAGAACGACATCGCGGACGAGGAGCTCGAGCCTGTAGCCGACGAGACCGCGCGGCAGGCTCAGCGCGTCGTCGCCGCATATGCGACCGATGCCGACGAATGCCGGATGCTGCTGTCTATGCTCGGGATCGGCCCTTCGGCCAAGAACGACTAGATCGCCGGCGCTGACCTGCACGCGGTTCCGGCTCTCGAACGAAGGAAGACTGTGGGCGCTGGAGCCTCGGAGTTTGTCGTTGTCGCGAATCGCCTGCCCGTCGACCTGGAGACTCTGCCCGACGGCAGCACACGTTGGAAACGGAGTCCAGGCGGCCTGGTGACCGCGCTCGAGCCGATCCTGCGCGGCAAGAGCGGCGCCTGGGTCGGCTGGCCCGGCGTGCCGGACACCGATCTCGGGCCGATCGTCGAGGACGGCATCGAGCTGCACCCGGTGCGGCTGAGCTCCCAGGAAGTCGCGGACTACTACGAGGGCTTCTCCAACGCCACCCTCTGGCCGCTCTACCACGACGTGATCGTCAAGCCCGTCTACGACCGGTCCTGGTGGAACGCGTACGTGGAGGTCAACCGCAGGTTCGCCGAGGCCGCCTCGGAGGCCGCGGCCGAGGGCGCCACGGTCTGGATCCAGGACTACCAGCTGCAGCTGGTGCCGAAGATGCTGCGCATGCTGCGGCCGGACCTGACCATCGGGTTCTTCCTGCACATCCCGTTCCCGCCGGTCGAGCTGTTCATGCAGATGCCCTGGCGGACCGAGATCGTCGAGGGCCTGCTGGGCGCGGACCTGATCGGGTTCCACCTGCCCGGTGGCGCCCAGAACTTCCTGTACCTGGCCCGGCGGCTGGCGGGGCAACCGACCTCACGAGGCAACGTCGGCGTCCGGTCCAAGCTCGGCGTCGTCCAGGTGGGCTTCCGGAACGTGCGCGTGGGCGCCTTCCCCATCTCGATCGACTCGGGAAAGCTCGACGAGCTCTCCCGCACCAAAGTGGTCCGCGACCGCGCCAAGCAGATCCGCAAGGAGCTCGGCAACCCGAAGCGCATCATGCTGGGCGTGGACCGGTTGGACTACACCAAGGGAATCGACGTCCGGCTCAACGCCATTCGTGAGCTGCTCGAGGAGGGCCGGATCGATCCGGCCGAGAACATCATGGTGCAGCTCGCCACCCCCAGCCGCGAACGCGTCGAGAGCTACATCCAGATGCGCGGGGACATCGAGCAGCAGGTCGGCCGGATCAACGGCGAGTTCGGACAGGTCGGCCGGCCGGTGGTGCACTACCTGCACCGGCCAATCCCCCGCGAGGAACTCGTCGCCTTCTTCGTCGCCGCTGACGTGATGCTGGTGACGCCACTGCGCGACGGCATGAACCTCGTCGCGAAGGAGTACGTGGCCTGCCGCAGCGACCTCGGCGGGGCGCTGCTGCTCAGCGAATTCACCGGCGCCGCAGCGGAACTGCGCCAGGCCTATCTGACCAACCCGCACGACCTGGACGGCGTGAAGGACTCGATGGTCGAGGCGCTGACCCAGGACCGCGAGGCGGGCCGACGCCGGATGCGCGCGCTGCGCCGTCAGGTTCTCGCCCACGACGTGGACCGCTGGGCCAAGTCGTTCCTCAGCGCGCTGGCCCGGGACTCGGTGGCCGGCTCCGCGCTGCTGGTCGACGAGATCAAGGCCTAGAGACGACGAAACACGGCGCCGGCCACGGGAATTGATCCCGCGGCCGGCGCCGTTTGCACTGTGTTGCGGTCGATCCGCTAGATCGGGGTCAGTCGCTCCGTGAGCCAGCGCCCGTCGACCTTCTGCATCTCCATCCGCACCCGGCTGCCGGTGGTCGCCGCGTCCGGGGCGTCCGCGCTGGTGGTGACCTGGTTCAGGTACAGCAGCACCACCGCGTCGTCCGGGCTCGCCGAGACCGGGGCCGCGCCCTGCACGCTCACCTGGACGGTGAGCTTCTTCTCCTTGGCACCCGGCGCGATGACCTCGTCGGCCAGCTTCTGGTAGTCGTCCCGGAAGGAGCCGGTGAGCCCGTCCCCGGCGGCCGCCAACTGGTCGTCGACCCTGTTGTAGTCGTAGGAGAGCATCGCGACCGCCTGCTCGCTCGCGGCCCTGACGGCATCCGTCCGGGCCTGCTCGGTCGCCACGTCCTGGCGGTGCTGGTAGAAGAGCACCCCCACCCCGACCGCGAGCGCCAGGACCAGCAGCGCGGCCACGGCCGCCAGCACGATCCGCAGCGGACCGCGACCACCGGCCGGACTGGCGGGTCCTGTCGCCTCGTCGGGCTCGGCCGCAGTCACGGACTCGGCCGACTTGTCGTCTTCACTCATGGCACAAACTCCACCTTCGACGCCGTCATGGTCCCGCCGTCGTCCGTCACCGTCACCCGCATGCGGAAGTCACGCGGACCGCCCTGGGACTGGTCGGGCATGGTGACGTTCGCACGCGCCGCGACGAGCACCGTGGCGGACTTCCCGTCGTCGCTCTCGCTCTCCAACCCGGACTCGACGATCGAGCCCTCGGTGGTCACCGAGGCCTCCTTGACCACGCTGACGAAGGGGTCCTCACGGCCGTCGAACTCGGACTTGAACTCGCCGCTGGCCCCCGCGAGGATGCGCTCGACGTCTTCCTTCGCGGTGTCCGGCTTGATCGTGGTCAGGTTCAGCATGGTCTGACGTGCGGTCTGCACGAACGCATTTCGTCGGGCATCGCGCTCGTTCGCGGAGTTCTGGTCGATCAGCAGGAGCACCGCGGCGACGGCCAGGGCCGCCACCAGGACTCCGGCCACTATCGCCGCGAGCCGCGGGCGCCGCCGTCCCTGTGCGGCCGGCGACGTCTCCTCGTCCGCGACGGCCTCGTCCACGGCCGCCTCGGCCACACTCTTCKTCGGCTCGGCCTCGGCCACCGTCGGCTCGGGCTTCGTCAGATCGGGCTTGATCGGCTCGGGCTTCACCGGCTCGACTGCCGCCGGCTCGACTGCCTTCGGTTCAACCGTCGTTGATTCGACGGTCTTCGGCCCGGGCTTCGTGAGTTCGGCCTTGGCGTCCGAACCACTCTCACCCGCGGGCACGTCCTTCGGCGGCCCCGCGGGCCGGCCGGCGCGCCTACGCGGCGCCGGCCTGCTGTCCTCGGGGGTCAACCCTGCTGACGTGTCATCATCGTCTGCCACGTCGAATCCTCTCTCGGCTTGCCCCCGGTCGCGAGCGCCGGCTGGGCGTACAGGCGGCCGTCAGTGCCGGTGTACTTGCCCGTTGTCGGGTCGTACGGGCGTGCCGTGGCGGGCACCCCCGATGTTCCCTCGTAAGAACTTGGAACTGTCGTGTACGAGGGTACAGACGGATCCTGGACCGGCCCGTTCGGCGGGTTGTTGCCCTGGGCAACGTAACCGGCCTCGCTACGGCACTCCTCGGGCGTGCCCGCCCGCCTGCCGGGGAACTCCATGCACGGCGAGTTCCGGGCGCCGCGCACCACGCTCGGATCGTCCGGCGCCACCTTGCAGAACAGGTTCGACGGCGTGTCCGGGACGCTCGTCTCGCTGGGGTCTCGCCACTGGTCCGCCGGGAGGAACCCGGTGGTGCATGCCGGCGGGTCGTTCACCTGGAGGTAGAAGTTCACGAGCGCGCCCTCGTCGATCGGCGCCCCGTAGAACGCGGTCATCAACCCGGTGGCGAGGGGCGGGTACAGCACCAGGACCTGCTCGACGCTCTTGTTGTAGATCACGCCCACCTCGCCGACGCTGACCAGGTTGGCCAGCAGCAGCGGCAGCGTCGGCTTGAGCTCCTGGAACAGCTCGTTCGCCTCCGCGGCGGCCGCCGGCCCCTTCTCCAGGAGGCTGCGCAGCTGCGGGTCGCTGGCACGAATCTGGTCCGAGAACGTCACCAGGTCCTTGGTCCAGGACCGGATGGCGTCGCTGCTGACCACCTGCGTGTCGAGCAGCGGCCCGGCCTGGTCGATCAGGACCTTGGTGGCGTCCGCGTTCGCATTGGCCTCCTGGACGAACAGGCGGGCCGAGTCGATCAGCCGCTGCAGGTCCGGTCCGGCACCGTTGAAGGCCTTGAATGCCTCGTCCACCACCAGCTTGAGCCTGGTGTCGGAGATGCTCTTGACCAGCGTGTTCGCCTGGTCGAGCATCGAGCCGATCTCCTGGGGAATCGAGGACCGGTCCAACGGGACCACGTCGCCGTCGTCGAGGTACGGCTCGCTGTCGGTCCGCGGGATCAGATCCACGTACTGCTCGCCGATGGCCGAGACACTCTTCACCTGCGCGTCGAGGTCCGCCGGAATGTCGTAGCTGCTGCTGATCGTGAGCTTGGCGTCCACACCGGTCTCCGTGAGCACCACCTCTTCGACGGTGCCGACGTTGGTGCCGCGGTACGCGACGTTGGCGTGCGGGTACAGGCCGCCGGTGGACGGCAGCTCCACCGTGACCCCGATCTGCCCGATCCCGAACAGGGCCGGCAGTCGCACGTACTGGGTGGACATCACCACCAGTCCGATCACCGTCAGGACGGAGAAGATTGCCAGCTGGATGCGGACGAACTTCGTGAGCATCATGGCGTGGTCGCTCCTAGCTGCTGCAGGCCGGGGATCTGGGACAGCCCGGGGATGTCCGAAAGGCCCGGAATCAACGGTGCTGCTGTCGGTTTCGGCTCTGCCTTGGCATCTGCGGGTGCGGCCGGCTTCGGCTTCGGACTGGCGAGCGGGTTGCCCGCCTGCCCGGCAATGCCCGCCGTCTTCCCGAGGGCGCCCTCGACGCCGCCGAGGGTGCCGCCGAGCGCGGTGCCGGTGAGGAAGCTCGAGTCCAACCGCTTGTTGGTCATGTCGATGGTCATCATCAGGTTCGCGTAGTCGCCCCGGACCACCTGGTCCAGGTTCTTCATCGGGAACGGGAAGGTGAGCAAGACGGACAGGCTGTTGGTGAGCGCGTTGCCGGTACCGGCGAGCTGATTGAGCAGCGGCGCCAGGGAATGCAGGTTGGCCTTCAGGTCATCCCCACTCTGGTTGATCACCCGAGTCGCGACGTCACTGAACTCACCCAGTGAGACAAGCGCATTGGTGAGGTTCTGACGCTGACCGACCAGCACCTCCAGCGCCGGCGGTACGGCGTCGAGCGCCGCCGTCAAGGTGTCGCTCTGCTGGTTGACCGTGGTCGAGAGCCGGTCGATGCCCTCCATCGCGGACACGATCTGGGTGCGCTGGTTGTCCAGGCTGCCGACCAGCTGGTCCAGCTGCGGCAGCAGGTCCCGCACCGAGTCCTCCCGACCCAGCAGGGCCGCATTGAGTTCGGTGGTGATGTCGTTCAGCTGGGCCAGGCCGCCGCCGTTGAGCACCACCGACAGCGAGGACAGCGTCTGTTCCGTCGTCGGGAAGGCCCCGGCCCGCTCGATCGGGATCAGGTCCCCGTCCTGCAGCGTGCCCTGCGGCGCGATCCCGATCGGCGGCGCCAGCTCCAGATGCTGCGAGCCGAGCAGGCTGGTCTGGCCGATCTTCGCGGTCGCGTTCGCGGGCAGCTCGACGTCCGGGTTCAGCGACACCGTCACCAGTGCGTGCCATCCGTCGACCTCGATGCCCGAGATGGTGCCGACGGTGACGTCGTTCACCCGGACGGGCGAATTCTGCGACAGCGTCGTCACATTGGGCATCTCGATCTTGACCGTGTATGCGCCGTCCTCGCCGCCCTCGGTGCCCGGCAGCGGGACCGAGTTCAGCCCGTTCCACTCGCAGCCCGTCAGGGTCAGCGTCAGTCCGATCGCCACCGCCGCGATCGCGGTCCGGCGCCGGCTTGTCCTGCGGTTCATCGGCCGCCTCCCGGGGTCAGCAGGGATTCGAGGTCCTTGGGCACGTTGACGGTCGGCAGTCCGGCGAGCGGACCGGCGATGGGCTTCGCGGTCCGGTCCGGCACCGAGCCCGCGAGGCTGGGCGGGCTGTACGCGATCTGACCCGGCAGCGCGCCGGCGCCGAGCGCCGGGTTGGTCAGGAATCCCGGGTAGTTCACCGCAACCGAGTTGAGGACCGGGCCGAAGAACTCGGTGCACAGGTCCGCGCTGCGATCCGAGTCGTTGTTCTCGAGTCCCCGGATCATGCCGCAGACAGCGTTGATCGGGTTGGCGGTGTTGTTCGTTGCCAGTGCGCCCTGGAGTGAACCCTGTGCGGGGTTGTAGATGTTGTTGAAGTTCGCGAGTGCGTTGGGCGCGATGTGCAGGACGCGCTCGAGCTCGGGCCGCTTGTCCACGAGAACCTGGGTGGCATCGGCGAGCCGGCCCACCTGCTCGGTGATGCCCTCGCTGTTCTCGGAGACGAACCGCTGCACGTCGCCCATGGCCACGTCCAGGTCGGTGAGCGCCGTCCCGAGTTCGTCGGAGTTCTCCGCGAGCAGCGACGACACCGATGCCAGGCGACCCCCGAACTGGACGATCTGCTCGTTGCTCGACGACAGCGCGGTCACGAACGTCTGCAGGTTCCGGATGGTGGAGAACAGGTCCGAGCGGCCGTCGGAGAGCGTCTTCATGGTGTCCGAGAGCTCACGCAGCGTGGCACGCAACGAGTCGCCGTTGCCGTCGAGGTTGTCCGCGGCGGTGTCGATGAAGGTGCCGAGCGAGCCCTGGTCGGCGCTTCCCTGCGGGCCCAGCGCCGTCGACAGCTTGGTCAGTTCGGTCTTGATCTGGTCCCACTCCACGGGGATCGCGGTGCGCTCGACCGGGATCTCGGCGCCGTCGGTCATCTCCGGCCCGCCCTCGAACACCGGGGCGAGCTGGATGAAGCGCGCCGCCACCAGGCTCGGCGCCACGATGATCGCCTTCGCGTCGGCGGGGATCTCCACCGAGCGGTCGACGTTCATCACCACCTTGGCGCTGTCGCCGGAAGGGTCGATGGTCTCGATCTTGCCGACCGTGACACCGAGCACGCGCACGTCGTCGCCGGCGTAGATGCCGGTGGTGGTCGGGAAGTACGCGGTGATCGTGTTCTTCCCCAGTCCGGGGAACAGGACGAACGCCCCCGCGACGAGCGCCGCGATCACCACGGCGGCCACGCCGCCACGCAGGAGCCACTTCTTGCGGTCGGTCATCGGTTGGGGTCCTTCAGCTCAATCTCGGGCACCGGGAACTGCTGCAGGTCCGACGGCACGTGCTCGGGCCAGAGCAGCGAGTCGGTGAAGGTCTGGGTCAGCTGGCCGACCCCGAAGTTCGCCACGTAGGCCATGAAGAAGGGCCCGCTGCCGACCGCCTCGCCGAGCGTGGTCGCGTACGGGCCGAGGCCGTCGAGGGCCTGCCCGATGTTGTCCTTGTTCCGCTGCAGGATCGCCACCGTCTGGTTCAGCTGCTCCAGGGTCGGCTTCATCTGCTGCTCGTTGTCCTGGACCAGCCCGGTCAGCTGCCGGGACACCGCCGAGACGTTGACGATGAGCTCGCTGATCGCGTTGCGGCGACGGTCGAGCTCGGCGAGCAGGCGGTTGCCGTCGACCAGGAGCGAGTTGATCTGGCCGCTGCGCTCGCCCAGGATCCCGGTGACACTCTCCGCCTTGGCGAGCAGGTCACGCAGGCTCTCGTCACGGGTGTTGATGCTCTGCGAGAGCCGGGTGACGCCGGCCAGCGCGGTCCGCAGCTCCGGCGGGGTGTCCGCCAGCGCGTCGGACATCGCATTGAGCGAGTTGTTGAGCTGGTCGGTGTCGAGCTCCGATGCCGTCGTCGCCAGGTCGCCCAGCGCCTCGTTGAGCGAGTACGGCGAGTTGGTGCGGTCCAGCGGGATCGTGCTCCCGACCTGCAGCGTGCCGAAGCCGTCCGACGCCACCTTCAGGGACTTGCGCCCGAGGATGGTGTTGGTCTTGATGTCGGCGACGGTGGAATCACCGAGGACCACGCCGTCGTCGACGGTGAAGGTCACCAGGACGGTGGTGTTGTCGAGCTCGACCTTCTCCACCTTGCCGACGTTGACGCCGGCGACGGTGACGAAGTCGTCGACCATCAGGCCGCCGGCGTCCGCGAACTGCGCCTGGTAGCGCGCCCCGCCGGAGAGGAAGGGCAGCTTGTCGTACTGCAGGCCGGCCAGGACCAGCGAGACCGCGACGACGAGACCGATGATGCCGATCTGTACGGGGTTTCTTTCACGAGGCTTGTTCATGACAGCGGCTCGCACCTTCCCGTCGTCTGCTCTGGGGCCACCGGAGCCGGCAGGACGAGGTCCTTGCCGTCCGGACCGGAGAACTTGAAATTGACCGCACATGTGTAGAACTGGAAGAAGCTGCCGTAGGAACCGGTTCGGATCAGCTGCTTGTACGTTTCCGGCAGTCGCTCGAGCACCCAGTCGACCTGGTCTTCGCCGAGGTTGACCTGGGTCGCGACGCGGTTCGCCTCCGCAATGGTGCTCTGCAGGTCCGGCCGTGCGCCCTGCAGCAGCGTCGCGAGGTCGCCGGTCGCGGTGGCGATCTTCGGGATCGCGTTGCCGATCGRGTCGCTGTCCTGTGCCAGGCCGCTGACCAGCTGCTGCAGCTGGTCGATGGTGGTCGAGAACTGATCGCCCTTGTCGTTGATCGTGGTCAGCGTGGCGTTGAGGTTGGTGATCACCTCGCCGATCAGCTGGTCCCGGTCGGCCAGTGTGGTGGTGAACGAACTGGTGCTGCCCAGCAGCGAGACCAGCGTGTCGCCCTGACCCTGGAACACCTGCAGCAGGGCCCCGGTCAGGTCGTTGACCTGGTTCGGGTCGAGGCCACGCAGCAGCGGCTTGAACCCGCCGAGCAGCAGGTCGAGGTCGAGTGCCGGCGCGGTCTGCGACACCGGGATGGTGTCGCCGTCGGCCAGCGCCTCGGTCGAGCCCGCGCCTTCGAGCAGCTCGAGGTAGCGGTCGCCGACGAGGTTCTCGTAGCGCACCGTCGCCTTGGTGCTCTGCAGCAGCGGATACTTCTTGTCGACACTGAAGCTCACCTCGGCGAGGTTGTCGTCACCGACCTGCACGCCCTCGACCGCACCCACCGGCACCCCGGCGATCCGCACCTTGTCACCGGACTTGATGCCGGACGCGTCGGTGAAGTCGGCCTGGTAGCTCTCCGAGCTGCTGAACCGGACCTGACTGAACACGACGGCGAGACCGGCGAAGATCAGCGCCATCACCGTGGTGAAGACGAGCAGTTTGACCGTCGTCGCCCTCATTACTTCTGCCCTCCTACGGGGACGCCGGCGTAGAGCCACTGGAACATCTTCGGCACGTTCACGCCGGTCTCGGTGGACGGCTGGTAGGGCACGTTGCCGGTGTCCGCGACGACGAACTTGGCGTTGCCGTCCTTCTTCGGGTGGAAGTCCGGCAGGCCCCAGCAGTTCGGACCGCCGCTGGCGTTCACCTTGGGCAGGTCCTTCGGGTAGGTGTAGGGCTTCGCTCCCGGCAGGAAGTTGGTGCTCAGGGCGAATCCCGGCTGCAGGCCGCCGACGGCCTTCTCGGCGTCCGGCAGGACCTTGTTCATCCCGGTGATCAGGCAGGCGATGGACGGCGAGTACTGGTCGAGCAGCGCCGTGGTGGGCCGCAGGTCCGCGAGTGCCTTCGTCAGGTTGGCCTCGTTCTCGGTCAGGACGTCGGTCGCGGTGTTCGCCAGCCCGGTCACGTTCATCAACAGCAGGTCGAGGTTCGCCTGCTCCTCGACGATGGTGCCGCTGGTGGCGGTTGCGTTGTCGAGCAGGTGCATCAGGTCCGGGGTGACGTCGGCATAGAGGTTGGTGACCTGCGCCGCCTTGTCGAGGTCCTGCTGCAGCTGCGGGAGCACCGGGTTCATCGTCTTGAGGTACTGGTCCGTCTCCTCGAGCAGCTCGCCGAGCTGCTCGCCGCGACCGTTCAGTGCCGAGGAAATCGCGCCGAGGGTGGCGTTGAGCTTCTCCGGCTCGATCTGCTGCAGCAGCGTCGACAGGTTCTGGAAGAGGGTGTTGAACTCCACCGTCACCGAGTCGGCCTCGATGTTCGTGCCCGCGGACAGCGACTGCGAGGACGGGTTCTCGGGCACCACGAAGTTCACGTACTTGGCGCCGAACACGGTGGTGGACTTGATCTCCACCTTCGCGTTGGAGGGGATCAGGTGCATCGTCGACGGGTCCATCGCCAGGTCCAACCGGGCCTGGCCGTCGTCCTCCTCGATCGAGGCGACCTTGCCCACCTGGACGCCACGCAACTTCACCTTGGCGTCGGGGTCCATCACCAGGCCCGACCGAGGAGCGGTGACAGTCACCGACTCGGAGGAGGTGAAGCCACCGGAGAACATGGTCAGCGCCACCACTGCGGCGGCGACCAGGCTGCCGACCAGGACCAGTGCCGCGGTCTTCTTCTTGAGACTCGAATCAGCCATCCCGCTATCCCGAAAGGTTGAAGTTGCCGGACCCGCCGTAGATGGCGAGCGAGATGAGCAGGGTCACCGTGACCACTGCGATCAGGGAGGTGCGCACCGCGTTACCCACGGCGATACCGACGCCGACCGGGCCGCCGCTGGCGGTGAAGCCGTAGTAGGTGTGGATCAGCATGACGGCCAGGCCCATCACGATCGCCTGGGCGAACGACCACAGGATGTCCGTGGGCATCAGGAACGTCGAGAAGTAGTGGTCGTAGACGCCCGGCGACTGGCCGTTGATCACCACCGTGGCGAAACGACTGGCGATGAACGAGGCGATCACGGCCAGGGAGTACAGCGGGACGATCGCGATCATGCCGGCCATGACGCGGGTGCTGACCAGGTACGGGATCGACGGGATCGCCATCGACTCGAGCGCGTCGATCTCCTCGGAGACCCGCATCGCGCCGAGCTGTGCGGTCGAACCTGCCCCGATCGTCGCGGCAAGGCCGATGCCCGCGATGACCGGTGCGGCGATGCGCACGTTGATGAACGCGGCGAAGAAGCCGGTCAGCGCCTCGACGCCGATGTTGCCCAGCGAGGCGAAACCCTGGACGGCGATCACGCCGCCCGAGAACAGAGTGAGGAAGGCGACGATGACGACGGTGCCGCCGATGACCGCGAGGGCACCGGTGCCCATGGCGATCTCGGCGATCAGCCGAATCGTCTCCTTGCGGTAGTGGATCAGCGCCCGCGGCGCCCACGCGACCGCGCGCCAGTAGAACAGCGCCTGGTCGCCGATGGAGTCGATGGCGCCGGAGAACTTGCGCGCCCGACGCCGGGTGCCCCGGAAGCGTCCGGTCAGTGCCAGTGCCATGCCGTCAGCCCGCCGTCAGCTTGATGCCGATGGCAGTGACGAGGACGTTGACCACGAACAACGCCATGAAGGCGAATACGACGGTCTGGTTCACGGCGTCACCCACGCTCTTTGCCCCGCCTTTCACGTTGAGACCCAGGTAGCAGGCGACGAGGCCGGCGATCATGCCGAACAGGCCGGCCTTCAGCTGGGAGATCAGGAGTTCACCGAAGCCGGTCAGCAGCGTGATGCCGTTGACGAAGGCGCCCGGGTTCACGTCCTGCAGGAATACCGAGAACAGGAAGCCGCCGACGATGCCGATGGTGGAGACCAGGCCGTTGAGCAGCAGCGCCACCACGGTCGAGGCAAGCACTCGCGGCACCACCAACCGGTGGATCGGGTTGATGCCGAGCACCTTCATCGCGTCGATCTCCTCGCGAATGGTTCTCGCAGCGAGGTCCGCGCAGATGGCGGTGGCGCCGGCACCGGCGACGATCAGCACGGTGACGATCGGGCCGACCTGGGTCACGGCGCCGAGTGCGGCGCCGGCACCGCTGAGGTCGGCGGCGCCGATCTCGCGGAGCAGGATGTTGATGGTGAAGCTCACCAGCACGGTGAACGGAATCGCCACCAGGACGGTGGGCACCATCGAGACCCGGGCCACGAACCAGGACTGGTCGACGAATTCCTGGCGCTGGAACGGGCGTTGGCCCATCGCGCGGAAGGTCTCCCCCGCCATGGCGAAGAATCCGCCCACGGCGCGCAATGGCACCTCGAGGAGGTCGTTCATCGGTCCTCCTCGTCAGTTCTCGTGCACGAGACTCGTCGGGGGTCGCAAGAATTCCCCCCGAAAGTCTGTGATCCGGGTCATACTAACTAGAACGTGTTCTTGTGTCAAAGCCGGTCACCCTTCGAGCCATTCGGGCGGGTCATTGCGGGTTTCGGGCCGGCCGACACCGCGGCAACCCGGACTTCGTTCAGCATGGGGGAGCTAGGGGCGCGGGGCACGTCGTCCACCGCGGTGAGGCCCAGGACCGCACACAGGTTGGACAGCGACTGCCGCAGCCTAGTTCGACCTACCACATTGCCCCCCTTGATTTTTCACCAACGCCGCTCGAGCGGGAACCGCTCGGCGACGGAGGCCTTCGAACACGGCGCGGCGGGCAGGAAGCCAACTCCCCACTTCCCCACCCGCCGCAGCCATGTGCCTCGCGATCCGGCCGGACTCCGCTCCCGCGTCGCCGGCGAAACGCGCCTAACTTCTAGAACACGTGCTAGCGTTCTTCGGCTCGATGTGAGCACACGCCGAGCACCATCTTGTCCCAGGTTGCAAGGTCCCGTGTTCCGAATCGGGAGATTGCTCGCACAACTAACGAGGCCTCGTCAGCCCAGGGACTTGACCGCCGCGGTGGCGGCGAACATCCGACCCGGATCGCGACCGTCGAAGTAGCCGCCCAGCTTGTCCGCGAGCGCGGCCGGGCTGAACTGCGCGTCGTCGGCGTCGAACCGCTGCTCGACGACCGGTGCCGCCATCAGCGCGACCATCGGGCCGTACACGACGAAGACCTGACCGTTGATCGCGTCCGCGGCCGGCGAGGCCAGGTAGGACACCAGGTTGACGACGTGCTCGGGCGAGAGCGGATCGATGCCGTCCTCCGGCGCGTCACCGAAGACGTTCTCCGTCATCGCCGTGCGCGCCCGCGGGCAGATGGCGTTGGCCCGGACGCCGTAGCGCTCGAGGCCACGTGCGGCCGACAGCGTGAGCGCGGTGATGCCGGCCTTGGCGGCGCCGTAGTTCGGCTGCCCGGCGGGCCCGAGCAGACCGGCCTCCGAGGAGGTGTTGATGAGGCGGCCGTAGACCGGGGCACCCGCCGCCTTCGACTCGGCGCGCCAGTGCACGGCGGCATTGCGGCAGAGCAGGAAGTGGCCACGCAGGTGCACCTTGAGCACCAGGTCCCAGTCCTCGTCGGACATGGAGAAGAGCATCTTGTCGCGGACGATGCCGGCGTTGTTGACCACGATGTCGAGGCCGCCGAACTGCTCGGTCGCGGCCGCCATCAGCGCGTCGGCCGTCGCGCGTTCCCCGATGTCGCCGGCGACGAACAGCGCCTTGCCGCCGAGGGCCTCGACCTCCGCCAGTACCGCGTCCGCGTTCTCGTCGGCGCGCAGGTCGTTGATCACGACGTTCGCACCCTGTCGGACGAGCCCGAGGGCCTCGGCCTTGCCCAGGCCCGACGCTCCACCGGTCACGATCGCGACCTTGCCGTCCAGACTTACCTCGCGACTAGCCAATCTCACCACTGCCTTCGTGAATTTGATGAAGACTCCGACGGACGCGCGCCGCGCATTACCGGCGCGCTCCGCGGATTCCAGCCACGTTCGTGACGGCTGTCACTCTAGAACGTGTTCCTGTTTGCGGCAAGAACTGTCAGGCCTCGAGACGCAGCGCCGCACGCGGGCACTGCGAGACGGCCTCCTTCATCAGGGCCGCCGCCTCCGGGGTGTCCTCCGGCTGGGTGATCAGCAGCTGCTCGTCGTCATCGAGATCGAAGACGTCGGGCGCAATGCCGACACACACGCCGTTGGCCTCACACAGATCAAAATCGACCGTGACCTTCATTGATGATCCTCACTTCTCATTCGAGTCAGACGCCTGCAACGCCGGTTCTACGGGCTGGAACCGCGTGCAGATCCAGCATAAGACTAGAACCCGTTCCACTCCTGTGCAATGATGCGAAAAACCCCCGACGACGGGCCGAAAGCACGCCGCGCCCGGCAAAATCCCGGGACGGAGCGCCGGCCTTCCACAAGACTAGAACCTGTGTCAGAGACCGGAGAGGCACCGATGCACATCAACTACAGCGCGGAGCAACAGAAGTTGCGCGAAGAGCTCCGCGCTTACTTCGCCAAGCTCATCACTCCGGAACGCCGGGAGGCGCTCTCCGCGCAGACCGGCGAGTACGGATCGGGCACCGTCTACCGCGACGTCGTGCGCGAGATGGGCAARGACGGCTGGCTCACTCTCGGCTGGCCCAAGGAGTACGGCGGACAGGAACGCTCGCCGATCGACCAGTTGATCTTCACCGACGAGGCCGCGATCGCCGGCGCCCCGGTCCCGTTCCTCACGATCAACTCCGTCGCGCCGACAATCATGCATTACGGCTCCGAGGAGCAGAAGAAGTTCTTCCTGCCCAAGATCTCCTCGGGTGAGGTGCACTTCTCCATCGGGTACTCCGAGCCCAGCGCGGGCACCGACCTGGCCAGCCTGCGGACCACCGCGGTCAAGGACGGCGACGACTACATCGTCAACGGCCAGAAGATGTGGACCAGCCTCATCGCGTACGCGGACTACGTCTGGCTCGCCGTGCGCACCGACCAGAACGCCAAGAAGCACAAGGGCATCAGCATGCTCATCGTGCCGACCACCGCCGAGGGCTTCTCGTACACGCCCGTGCACACCATGGCGGGTCCGGACACCAGCGCCACCTACTACCAGGACGTGCGCGTGCCGTCGTCCGCACTGGTCGGCGAGGAGAACGGCGGCTGGGGCCTGATGACCAACCAGCTCAACCACGAACGCGTGGCGCTGGTCTCCGCCGCACAGATCCAGGGCGCACTGCGCGACACGATCGAGTGGGCGCAGAACACCAAGATGGCCGACGGTCGTCGCGTCATCGACCAGGAGTGGGTGCAGATCAACATCGCCCGCGTACACGCCAAGGTCGAGTACCTCAAGCTGCTGAACTGGGAGGTCTCCTCGGCCGACGCCCCGAGCAAGGGCGACGCGTCGGCCTGCAAGGTGTTCGGCACCGAGTTCGCCACCGAGGCATACCGACTGCTGATGGAGGTCCTCGGTCCGCTGGCGTACCTGCGCCAGGACTCGAAGGGCGTCGCCGTGCGCGGCCGCCTCGAGCGGTGGCACCGGTCCGCGCTGATCCTGACCTTCGGCGGCGGAACCAACGAGGTGCAGCGCGACATCCTCGCCATGACGGCACTGGGCCAGCCGCCCGCCAAGCGGTGACTGCGACCGCCCACCCGGCGCTGACCCCGGCCCCCACCCTGCGCTGACCGCGCGAGTCAAAGGAACATCATGGACTTCACCCACACAGAGGCCCAGCAGGACCTCGAACAGCTCACCCGGAGCATCGCCGAGAAGCTCACCACCCCGGAACGACTCAAGGAACTCGACGGCGCGCAGGATCGCTTCGACGACAAGCTCTGGAAGGCACTCGCCGACGCCGGCGTGCTCGCCGCAGCGCTGCCGGAATCGGTCGGCGGCGGAGGCTTCGGCATCCTCGAGCAGTGCTCGGTGCTGCGCGAGATCGGCCGGCCCCTCGCACCGGTGCCGTACCTGTCCTCGATCGTCCTCGCCGCCTCGGCACTCGCCGAGTTCGGTGACGACGCCCAGCGGCAGTGGGCGCAGCGCGCCGGTGCCGGCGAGGTCGTCCTCACCGTCGCCCTCGCCGAGGAGCTCAACGACAACCCGGCCAAGCCGGTGACCACGGCAGTGCGCAGCGGCGACGACTGGGTGCTGACCGGCACCAAGATCACCGTGCCCGCAGCCACTTTCGCGGACCTGATCCTGGTTCCCGCCACGACTCCCGAGGGTGTCGCGGTGTTCCTGGTGCAGCCGTCCGACGCCGGGGTCACCGTCGAACGCCAGCGCGTCACGGATTTCAGCGCAGAGTCGATCGTCGAGTTCGCCGGCACCAAGGTCGGTTCGGACCGGCTGCTCGGCAGCACCGTCAACGGCGCCGAGATCATGGACTGGATCCTGGCCCGCGCCGCCGTCGCGCTGAGCGCGACCCAGCTCGGCACCCTGGAGCGAGCCCTGGAACTGGTCGCGGAGTACGCGCGCGAGCGGGTCCAGTTCGACCGTCCGATCGGCAGCTTCCAGGCCGTGGCCCAGCGCCTCGCGGACGCCTTCATCGACGTCAAGGGCGCCCGGTTGACGCTCTGGCAGGCCGCGTGGCGGCTCAGCGAGAACCTGCCGGCCGAGGAGGAGGTCCGGACCGCGAAGTTCTGGGCAGCCGACGCCGGTCACCGGGTGGCGCACACCGTGATCCACATCCACGGCGGCGTCGGACTCGACCGCGAACACCCCGTCCACCGCTACTTCCTGGCGGCCAAGCACAACGAATTCGCGCTCGGCTCGGCCACCGAGCAGTTGCGTCGACTGGGACAGATCCTGGCCGACGTGCCTGCCTGAACCTAGGCTGCACACCATGACGACCGCCACGCCCACTGTCACCGATCTGCTGCTCCGGCTGCGAGACGACAAAGATCACGGAATCCTGTTCGAGGACAAGAAGATTCCATGGTGCGATCACGTCTCGCTCAGTGCCGATCTGGCGGCGGGCCTGGCGACCATGCTTGATCCGGCAGCACCCCGACACATCGGGGTGCTGCTGGACAACGTGCCCGAGTTCTCCCTCCTGCTCGGTGCGGCGGCCCTGGGCGGATCGGTCGTGGTGGGACTGAACACCACCCGCCGCGGCGAGGCCCTCGCCGGCGACATCGCCCGGGCGGACTGCCAGGTGGTCGTCGCCGACTCCTCGACCGTCGAACTGCTCGACGGACTCGACCTCGGCGGGGTCCGCGTGCTCACCGTCGACTCCCCGGACTGGACGGATCTGCTTGCCGCCCACCGCGGCAGCACGGTGCCGGACCGTGTCGCGGCGGGCGACGACCTGTTCATGTTGATCTTCACCTCCGGCACCAGCGGCAACCCGAAGGCCGTGCGGGTCACCCACAAGATGGTCGCCGGGCCGGGGCGGATGCTGGCGGACCGCTTCGAGCTCACCTCCGCCGACACCACCTACGCGTCGATGCCCATGTTCCACTCCGGCGCGGTCATGGCGTGCTGGGCCATCGCCCTGGCCGTCGGCGGGAACTTCGCCCTGCGACGCAAGTTCTCGGCGTCCGGGTTCCTGCCGGACGTGCGCCGATTCGGCGCCACCTTCGCGCACTACGTGGGCAAGCCCCTCGCCTACGTCCTCGCCACACCCGAACGGGGCGACGACGCGGACAACCCGCTGAAGGTCGTCTACGGCAACGAGGGCTCGGCGTCGGCGATCGCCGAGTTCGCACGCCGGTTCGCGACCCGGGTGGTCGACGGCTTCGGCTCCACCGAGGGCGGCGTCCTGATCTCCCGCCCGCCCGGCACGCCTCCCGGAGCACTGGGCCCGCTGCCCGCCGGCATCGCTGTCCTCGATCCGGACGACGGAACTCCCTGTCCCATAGCCGAATTCGACGAGCGCGGACGCATCACCAACGCCGACAAGGCGACCGGCGAACTGGTGAACACCGCCGGCACCGGCAGCTTCGCCGGCTACTACAAGAACCCCGAGGCCGAGGCCGAGCGGGTCCGCGACGGCCAGTACTGGAGCGGCGACCTCGGCTACGTCGACGCCGACGGCTACGTCTACTTCGCCGGCCGCAGCTCCGGATGGATGCGGGTGGACGGCGAGAACCTCGGCACCGCACCGATCGAGAACATCGTCTCCCGGCACCCTCAGATCGTGGAGGCCGCGGCCTACGCGGTCCCGGATCCGCAGGTCGGCGACCGCGTCGCGGTGGCGCTGGTGGTCGCGGACGGCTTCGACGTCGACGAGTTCGCCGAGTTCCTCACCAGCCAGCCCGATCTCGGACCCAAGCAGGTGCCGACGGTCATCCGCATGAGCACAGACCTGCCCAAGACCGCGACGTACAAGGTGCTCGGCCGTTCACTGAGCGCACAGCGCTGGAACTCCCCCGACCCCACCTGGTTCCGGGCCGCCGGGACCACCTCGTTCGTCCCTGTCACCGCCGAACTCGCGGCCAAGCTCGATGCCGAACTCGACCGCTGAGCGCAGACATCTGATCCGACGGTGACGCAGTCCCGCCGGAATTGTTCACCAACACCGAAGGCCGGGTACGAGATTCGTACCCGGCCTTCGGTGTGTGGCCTTCACTGTCCACGCCCGTGGGCGATGGAACCTACTTGAGCTTCTCCAGTCGCGCGACGGTCGCGTCGAACTCGGCAACCAGTTCGGCGATCGACTCGGCGACCGGCCGGATCTCGTTCATCCGCCCGACGATCTGTCCTGCCGGCATCGCGACCACCTCGGGATCCTCCGAAGCGACGATCCGCTGGTGCGCCTCGGCCACCAGCAGGTTCTGCAGCGGCATCGGCAGCGCGTCCGGTGCGCCGGGCTTGGACCAGGCCTCCGTCCACTTGGTCTTGAGCAGGCGAGCCGGCTTGCCCGAGTAGATCCGCGAGCGAACGGTGTCACTCGAGGTCGCGGCGAGCAGCGCGCGCTGCGTTGCCGACGTCCCGTCGGCGGCGCTGCCCAGCTTGTACTCCGCGGCGGTGAGCCAGTACGACCCCATCCACACACCGGAGGCGCCGAGGCTCATCGCCGCCGCGATCTGCCGACCGCTGCCGATACCACCCGCGGCCAGCACGGTGGCTGAATCACCCACCGCGTCGACGATCTCGGGAACCAGGACCATCGAGGCGATCTCACCGGTGTGGCCACCCGCCTCGTAGCCCTGGGCGATGACGATGTCGACGCCGTTGGCAACGTGGCTCAGTGCGTGACCGACCGCGCCGGCCAGGGCCGCGACCGGCACCCCGTGCGCGTGCGCCTCGTCGATGACGTCCTTCGGGGGCGAACCGAGCGCGTTCGCGATCAGCGCCGGACGGTGCCGGAGCGCGACGTCGACCTGCGCGCGGGCCACGGAGTGCAGCCAGCCGAGGGTTCCAGTCGCCCGCTCGACGTCGTCGGACAGCTGCGGAACGCCGAGTTCGTCGAGCGTCCGGTTGACGAACGCACGGTGCTCGGCCGGGATCAGCTTGTCCAGGTCGACGGCCGCACCCTCGGTCGGGATCTTGGCCGGCATGACGATGTCGACGCCGTACGGCTTGCCGTCGGTGTTCTCGTCCATCCAGGTGAGGACGGCCTCGAGCTCCTCGGGGTCGTTGAACCGCACGCAGCCGAGCACACCGAGCCCGCCGGCACGCGACACCGCCGCCGCCACGTGCTCGGACGGGGTGAACGCGAAGATCGGGTACTCGATGCCGAACTTCTCGGCCAGGGCGTTACGCATCAGGAGTTCCCGTTGGTGAGGTGGTCGTCGGCCTCGCGCAGCTCGGTCTGCTCCTTGGCCCAGCGGTAGTCCGGCTTGCCGGCCGGGGACCGCTTGATCGCGTCGACGAACCAGAGGCTACGCGGCACCTTGTAGCCGGCGATCTCCTTGCGCGCCGCGTCGACGATGTCGTTGAGGCTCGGGCGGGTGCCTTCGCGCGGCGCGACGACCGCCGCGACCCGCTGGCCGAAGCGCTCGTCCGGAACACCGACGACGAGGGTGTCGAAGACGTCGGGATGCGACTTGACTGCGCCCTCGACCTCCTCGGGGTAGATCTTCTCGCCGCCGCTGTTGATCGACACCGAACCACGACCGAGCATGGTGACGGTGCCGTCCGCCTCGACGGTGGCGTAGTCGCCGGGGATCGAGTAGCGAACCCCGTTGAACGTCTTGAACGTCGCCGCGGTCTTCACCTCGTCCTTGTAGTAGCCGAGGGGGATGTGCCCGTGACGGGCCAGCAGGCCGACCTGACCGGAACCGGGCTCGACCTGGTTGCCGTCGTCGTCGATGACGACGGTGGAGGCGTCGATCTTCACCCGCGGGCCGCCGGTGTGCTCGAAGCCCTTCGAGATGGTCGCCAGGCCGCCGAAGCCGGTCTCCGACGAACCGATCGAGTCGGTGAGCAGACGGTTGGGCAGCAGGTCGAGGAACTGCTCCTTGAGCGACGGCGAGAACAGGGCCGCGCTGCTCGCGATCACGTACAGCGACGAGAGGTCGTACGGCTCACCGGTCTCCGGGTTGCCGGCGACGAGGGCGTCGACCATGGGGCGCGCCATCGCGTCACCCGTGATGAAGATGAGGTTGACCTTGTGCTTGTCGATGACCTGCCACACCTCGTGGCCGTCGAACTCGGGGTGCATCACGAGGGTGCCGCCGCCGAAGAGGCTGTGGAACACCGCGGACTGCGAGCCGCCGTGGATCATCGGGGGGATCGGGAAGCGGACCATCGCGGGGTTGGCGGCGCCGACCTTCGCGATCTCCCACTCGTCCTCGACCCGCTCGCCGGTGATGAAGTTGGTGCCACCGCCGAGCACCCGCCACCAGTCCTCGTGACGCCACATGACGCCCTTGGGCATGCCGGTGGTGCCGCCGGTGTAGAGCATGAAGATGTCGTCGGGGCTGCGCTCGCCGAAGTCGCGCTCGGGCCGCCCCTCGGACAGGGCCTGCTCGTACTCGACGCCGCCGAACGAGGCGATGTCCAGATCGGTGCCGTCCTCGACGACGATCACGGACTTGACCAGCGGCGTGTTCGGCAGCACGTTGGCCACCTTGTCGACGTACCGGCGCTCGACGATGAGCGCAGCCATGTCCGAGTTCTCGAAGATGTACTGCAACTCGTTCTCGACGTAGCGGTAGTTCACGTTGACCATCACCGCGCGGGCCTTGAACACCGCCACCATGGCCTCGATGGCCTCGATGGTGTTGCGGCTGTAGATGCCCACCTTGTCACCCGGCTTGATGCCGTGATCCTGCAGGTAGTGGGCGAGGCGGTTGGTCCGCTCCTCCAGCTGCGCATAGGTGATCTCGCGGTCGCTGTCCAGCAGCGCCACCCGATCGGGATTCAAGTCGATGGAGTGCTCGACGAAGTCTGCGATATTAAGGGCCACGTCCAACAAAATAGAACGTGTTACCGTTTCATGCAAGGGTCAGTTTGAGACCCACCTCACACGAGATCGGGAGCGAATTAAGTGTCCTCCACCACAGCCGAAGTTTCCGACATTTCGGAACAGTCGCCGCACTGCCTCGTCGAGAAGCGCGGTCACGTCCTCATCGTGACGATGAACCGGCCGGACTCGCGCAACGCCCTGTCGAGCGAGATGATGGCGATCATGACCGAGGCCTGGGACCAGGTCGACGCCGATCCCGACATCCGGGTCGCGATCCTCACCGGCGCCGGGGGCACGTTCTGCGCCGGCATGGACCTCAAGGCGATGAACAAGAACGCCCCCGGCGACAAGTTCGTCAAGGGCGGCATGGACCTGACCAAGCTGCCGGCGCTGCTCAAGGGCCGCCGGCTCAGCAAGCCGCTGATCGCCGCGGTCGAGGGCGCGGCCATCGCCGGCGGCACCGAGATCCTGCAGGGCACCGACATCCGCGTGGCCGGCGAGAGCGCCAAGTTCGGCGTCTCCGAGGCCCGGCTGGGACTGTTCCCGCTCGGCGGTTCCGCGGTCCGCCTGGTCCGCCAGATCCCCTACACCGTCGCCGCCGAGATCCTGCTCACCGGCCGCAACGTCCCGGCACCCGAGGCCAAGGAACTCGGCCTGATCGGCCACGTCGTCCCCGACGGACAGGCCTTGTCCAAGGCGCTCGAGATCGCCGAGGCAATCGCCGCGAACGGCCCGATCGCCGTGCAGGCGATCCTCAAGACCATCCGCGTCACCGAGGGCATGCACGAGGAAGACGCCTTCAAGCTCGAGGCTGAGATCGGCGCCGAGGTGTTCAGGAGCGACGATGCCAAGGAGGGCCCGCGCTCGTTCGCCGAGAAGCGCGCCCCGAAGTTCCAGGGCAAGTAGCGGCACAGATCAAGGCAGGCAAAAACCCCGGCGACTCGGTACCGAGTCGCCGGGGTTTTTGCTTGGACACTCGTTGGCCCGGCCCATGGATCGGGCCCGGGTCGGCGACCCGGGGCCCAGTCCCTGAACCTGTTCYACTCACATCAGCCGGGGTTGATCGCCTCGGACAGCTGACGCATGTGCGCGACGTCCCGACAGGTCACCAGCAGCATGGTGACGCCCGAGTCCTCCCATACCTTGACCTGGTCGCGGACCTCGTCGACGTTGCCGAGAATCATCGTGTCGGTGACCATCTCGTCGGGGACGATCGCGGCCGCCTCCTCCTTGCGACCGGACAGGAAGAGCCTCTGGATCTCCTTCACCTCGTCGCCGTAGCCCATCCGGGTGTACACCTGGGCGTGGAAGTTCACTTCGGCCGCACCCATCCCGCCGACGTACAGCGCGGTGATCGGCTTGAGCTTGGCGATCGCCGCCGCTCGGTCGTCGGTGATGACGACCTGGCAGGTCGCGGCGACCTCGAAGTTCTCCCGGCTGCGCCGGGCACCCGGGCGCGCGAAGCCCTCGTCGAGCCACTCGTTGTACATCGGCGCCAGTCGCGGCGTGTAGTAGATCGCCAGCCAGCCGTCCGCGATCTCCGCGGTCATGGCGACGTTCTTCGGGCCCTCCGCGCCGAGCCAGATCGGCAGGTCCGCGCGCAACGGATGGGTGATCGGCTTGAGCGGCTTGCCGAGGCCCATCCCCGCCTCACCCTGGAACGGCAGCGGGTAGTGCGGGCCGTCGTTGGTCACCGGCGCCTCCCGCGCGAGCACCTGCCGCACGATCGAGACGTACTCCCGGGTGCGCGCGAGCGGCTTCGGGAAGGGCTGGCCGTACCAGCCCTCGACGACCTGCGGGCCGGAGACGCCGAGGCCGAGGATCGCGCGGCCGCCGGAGAGGTGGTCGAGGGTCAGCGCGTGCATGGCGGCGCCGGTCGGCGTACGCGCGGACAGCTGCGCCACCGAGGTGCCGAGCCGGATCCGCTCGGTGCTCGAACCCCACCAGGCCAGCGGAGTGAACGCATCGTTGCCCCACGACTCGGCCGAGAACACCGCGTCGAACCCCGACGCGTCGGCCTCGGCCACCAACTCCTGGGCGTTGGCGGGGGGCTGCGCGCCCCAGTACCCAAGTTGCAAACCGAGCTTCATCGACTGCCTCCATACATGGTGATCAGAACTCACTATTGCTAGTGGAATAAGAACCTGTTCTACTCGACTTTGTGACCATGAGGAAGAGTTCACTGGAACTAGAACCAGATTCGGCGGGCCAGGAGCGGCCGCTGAGCGCGCCGCTGCACATGGCGTTCAACTACACGCGCTCGGTCGGACCGACCATCGGCGCATTCGTGAACGGACTGCGGGAGCATCGCGTGGTCGGCGTGCGCGGGTCGGACGGCCGGGTGCACGTGCCGCCCGCCGAGTACGACCCGGCGACCGCCGAACCGCTCACCGACTTCGTCGAGGTGTCGCCGGTCGGCACGGTCCAGTCGTGGACGTGGGTGTCCGAGCCGATCGCGGGCCAGCCCTTCGACCGGCCGTTCGCCTGGGCACTGGTCAAGCTCGACGGGGCCGACACCTCGCTGCTGCACGCCGTCGACGTCTCCTCCCCCGACGAGATGAGCACCGGCATGCGCGTGCACATCCGCTGGGCCGACGAGACCGTCGGGCACATCCAGGACATCGCCTCCTTCGCGCCGGGTGAGGGCGACGGAACCACCACCGCCGCAGCGCCTTCCGACGCCGAACCGGTCACCATCATCACCACCCCGGTCGACATGATGTACACCCACACCGCCTCCGCCCAGGAGAGCTACTACCTGCGCGGGCTCGTCGAGGGCAAGATCCTCGGCGGCCGGACCGACGCCGCGGGCAAGGTCTACGTGCCCCCGCGCGGCGCCAACCCCACCGACGGCATCCCGACCAAGGAGAAGGTCGAGGTCGCCGACCGCGGCACCGTCACCACGTTCTGCATCGTCAACGTGCCGTTCCTCGGCCAGCGCATCAAGCCGCCGTACGTCGCGGCGTACATCCTGCTCGACGGCGCCGACATCGCGATCCAGCACCTGATCCTCGACATCGACGCCGCCGACGTGCGCATGGGCCTGCGCGTCGAGGCAGTCTGGCGTCCCCGTGAGGAGCGCGGCTACACGCTCGAGTCCATCTCCCACTTCCGTCCTACCGGCGAACCCGACGCCGAGTACGACACCTACAAGCAGCACCTGTAGAGAGGCCCACCCCGTGACAGAGATTGCAGTGGTCGGCTTCGCGCAGGCCCCCCATGTTCGTGAGACCGCAGGCACCACCAACGGTGTCGAGATGCTGGTCCCCATCTTCCAAGAGCTCTACTCCACCCTCGGAATCACGAAGTCCGACATCGGTTTCTGGTGCTCGGGTTCGTCCGACTACCTCGCCGGACGCGCCTTCTCGTTCATCTCCGCGATCGACTCGATCGGCGCGGTGCCGCCGATCAACGAGTCGCACGTCGAGATGGACGCGGCCTGGGCCCTGTACGAGGCCTGGATCAAGATCATGACCGGCCAGGTCGACACGGCCCTGGTTTACGGCTTCGGCAAGTCCTCCGCCGGCAACCTGCGCCAGATCCTCGCCATGCAGCTCGACCCTCACCTGGTCGCCCCGCTGTGGCCGGACTCGCTGTCGGTCGCCGGACTGCAGGCCCGCGCCGGCCTCGACGCCGGCAAGTGGACGCCCGAGCAGATGGCGGAGGTGGTGGTGCGCAGCCGTAAGGCGGCCAAGGACAACCCGCTCAGCCAGCTCTCCGGCGACTACGACGTCGAATCGCTGCTCGCGCAGCCGTTCATCGCCGACCCGCTGCGCGCACACGACTGCGCGCCGATCACGGACGGCGCCTCGGCGATCGTGCTGGCCCGCGGCGACCGCGCCCGCGACATGTGCGAGAACCCCGCCTGGATCACCGGTTTCGAGCACATCATCGACTCCCCCGCCCTCGGCGGACGTGACCTCACCGTCTCGCCGTCCACCACGGCCGCGGCCCGCTCCGCGACGGGCGGCGACCTCGGCGGCATCGAGTTCGCCGAGCTGCATGCGCCGTTCAGCCACCAGGAACTCATCCTGACCGAGGCGATCGGGCTCTCGGAGTCCGTCACCGTCAACGCGTCCGGCGGCCCGCTCTCGGGCAACCCGCTCTTCTCCGCGGGCCTCGAGCGGATCGGTCACGCCGCCMGCAAGATCCACACGGGTGAGGCCGGCCGCACGCTGGCCCACGCCACCAGCGGTCCCGCGCTGCAGCAGAACCTGGTCGCGGTCATGGAAGGACGTAACTGATCATGGGTGGTAAGCACAAGGCTGCGGTCCTCGGCACCGGCCAGACCCACTACGTCGCCAAGCGGACCGACGTCTCGATGTCCGGCCTGGTCCGCGAGGCCATCGACCGTGCCATGGTCGACGCCGAGGTCAGCTGGGACGACATCGACGCCGTCGTCGTCGGCAAGGCCCCCGACATGTTCGAGGGCTCGATGATGCCGGAGCTGGCGATGGCCAACGCGCTCGGCGCCGTCGGCAAGCCCCTGCTGCGCGTGCACACCGCAGGCTCCGTCGGCGGTTCCACGGGCGTCGTGGCGGCGTCCATGGTCCAGTCCGGCGTGCACAAGCGGGTACTGGCCGTGTCCTGGGAGAAGCAGTCCGAGTCGAACGCCATGTGGGCGCTGTCGATCCCGGTGCCGTTCACGATGCCGGTCGGCGCGGGCGCGGGCGGCTACTTCGCCCCGCACGTGCGCTCGTACATCCGCCGCTCCGGCGCGCCCAGCCACATCGGCGCGATGGTCGCGGTCAAGGACCGGCTCAACGGCAGCATCAACCCGTACGCCCACCTCAAGCAGCCCGACATCACGCTCGAGTCGGTGCAGGCGTCCCAGATGCTCTGGGACCCCATCCGTTTCGACGAGACCTGCCCGTCCTCGGACGGCGCCTGCGCCATCGTGATCGGCGACGAGGACACCGCGAAGTCGATGCTCTCCCGCGGCCGCCAGGTGGCGTGGGTGCACGCCACCGCCATGCGCACCGAGCCCACCACGTTCTCCGGGCGCGACCAGGTCAACCCGCAGGCCGGCCGCGACGCCGCCGCCGCCCTGTGGAAGGACGCGGGCATCACCGACCCGTTCAAGGAGATCGACGCCGCCGAGATCTACGTCCCGTTCTCCTGGTTCGAGCCGATGTGGCTGGAGAACCTCGGCTTCGCGGCGGAGGGCACCGGCTGGAAGCTCACCGAGGCCGGCGAGACCGCCCGCGACGGTAGCCTCCCGGTCAACGCGTCGGGCGGCGTGCTTTCGTCCAACCCCATCGGCGCGTCCGGCATGATCCGCTTTGCAGAGGCCGCGATTCAGGTGATGAACCGCGGCGGAGACCACCAGATCCAGGATGCCCGCAAGGCCCTTGGTCACGCCTACGGCGGTGGCTCACAGTACTTCTCGATGTGGGTCGTCGGTGCGGATGAGCCCGAGTAGCCCGAGAGCGCAGACGAGCCCGAACAGCCCGAGAAACCCGAAAAGCTCGAGTAGGAGATCAGCATGAAGTTCACCGCAAGCGTCGCGATGAGCCCGCTCGACCAACTCATCCCGCTCGCGCAGACTGCGGAGGAGTGCGGGTTCGCCAACATCGCACTGCCCGACTCGCTGTTCTACATGGAGACGGCCGCCGCCGACTACCCGTACACCCCGGACGGCTCCCGCATGTGGAACGCCGAGACGCCGTGGGTGGACCCGTTGATCGCGGCGGCCGCGATGGGGGCCGCGACCTCCACCATCGGCTTCTACACGAACGTGCTCAAGCTGGGCTCGCGCAACCCCCTGCTGCTCGCGCGGCAGGTCGGTTCGGTGGCCAACCTGACCGGCAACCGCTTCGGCTTCGGAGTCGGGATCGGCTGGGCACCTGAGGAGTTCGAGTGGTGCGGCGTGCCGTTCAAGCGCCGCGGCGCCCGGGTCGACGAGATGATCGAGGTCATCAAGTTGACCCTGGCCGGCGGCATGGTGGAGTACCACGGCGAGTTCTTCGACTTCGACAAGCTGCAGATCAGCCCGGCCCCCACCAAGCCGGTGCCGTTCTACGTCGGCGGACACACCGACGTGGCACTGCGCCGCGCGGCCCGGGTGGGTGACGGCTGGACCTCGGCGATGATGAAGTTCAAGGACCTGGTGGAGACCAAGCGAAAGCTCGACGACCTGCGGGCCGAGAACGGCCGGGCCGACGAGCCTTTCGAGATCCAGGCGGTGTGCATCGACCGCTTCGGCAAGGACGGCTACCAGGAACTCGCCGCCGCAGGGGTCACCGACACCATCGTGGTGCCGTGGATCTTCGACGGTGTCCCGTTCGACGGACCGCTCGAGGCCAAGCAGGACTCGCTGCGCAAGTTCGCCGCCGAGAACATCAACTAGGACCGAGGGAGCATCATGACGACGACCGTCGAACATCCGGCTCGCATCGCGTCGCGTGCCTCGCAGGCGGCAGCGAGCGGCAAGCGCAAGGCGGAGTGGCTGGACCTCTTCGCGGAGGACGGTTGGGTCGAGGATCCGGTCGGCCCTTCGGGTTTCGACCCCGAGGGCAAGGGGCACCACGGCCGGGAGGCGATCGCCCGCTTCTACGACATGACGATCGCCAACACCGACTCGTTGACCTTCAACGTCGCGGACACCCTGATCTGCGGTGACGAGATGGTCTACATCGGCAGCATCCGGTCCGTCGTGGCGGGCAACCAGATCGACGCCGAAGGCGTGTTCGTCTACCGGGTGAACGCCGAGGGGAAGCTGCAGTCGATTCGGGCCTTCTGGGAGGTCGACCGGGCGATGAAGACCCTCGTGAAGCTCTGACACCAGGGCACCCTCTGACCGGGGCGCCGATGCTATGAGCTAGATCAACGAGAATGGGCCGCACAGGAATTCCTGTGCGGCCCATTCTCGTTGATCCCTGGAAGGAAGATCTGCTGTCAGGGTGACAGCCGGCAGCGCCGGCGCGGTGAACCGCGYCGGCGCTGCCGGGTGAGACTTTGCTGTCGCGACTAGTGCGAGACCGGGCAGCCGCCGGTCTTGTAGTCGACCTGGTACTCCTTGATGCCGTTGAGCCAGCCGGACCGCAGCCGGCGGGTCTCGCCGACCTGGGTGATGTCCGGGAGGATGTCGGCGATCGCGTTGAAGATCAGGTCGATCTCCATGCGGGCCAGGTTGGCGCCGAGGCAGTAGTGCGCGCCGGTGCCACCGAAGGACAGGTGCGGGTTCGGGTTCCGGAGGATGTCGAACTTCTCCGGGTTCTCGAACACCTCCTCGTCGAAGTTCGCCGACACGTAGCTCATCACCACGCGCTGGCCCTTCTTGATTGCGACGCCGCCGATCTCGGTGTCCTCGAGCGCGGTGCGCTGGAAGGAAGCAACCGGGGTGGCCCAGCGGATGATCTCGTCCGCCGTGGTCTTCGGGCGCTCCTTCTTGTACAGCTCCCACTGCTCGGGGTTGTCCATGAAGGCCTTCATGCCGTGCGTGGTGGCGTTGCGGGTGGTCTCGTTACCGGCCACCGCGAGCACGATCACGAAGAAGCCGAACTCCTCCGGGCTGAGCTCGTCGCCGTCGACGTCCGCCTCGATGAGCGTGGTGACGAGGTCGTCGCCCGGGTTCTGCTTGCGCGCCTCGGCCAGCTGGTACGCGTATCCGAGGATCTCCATCGACGCGGCGGCCGGGTCGATGTCGGCGAACTCGGGGTCGTCGTACGAGGTCATCTGGTTGGACCACTCGAAGACCTTGCCGCGATCCTCCTGCGGCACACCGATCAGCTCGGCGATGGCCTGCAGCGGCAGCTCCGCCGCGACCTGGGTGACAAAGTCGCCGTTACCCTCCGCAGCGGCGGCCTTGACGATGGCCTCGGCCCGGTCCTTGAGCTCGGCCTTGAGCCCGTTGATCGCGCGGGGGGTGAAGCCGCGGGAAACCAGCTTGCGGAGCTTGGTGTGCTCCGGCGCGTCCTTGTTCAGCAGCACGAAGCGCTGCAGCTCGATGGCCTCGCGCTGCATGTCGTCCGCGAAACGCGGGATGGCGGTGTTCTCCCAAGTGGAGAACACCTCGCTGCGCATCGAGACGTCGCGGATATCCTCGTGCCGGGTGACCAACCAGTAGCCACCGTCGTTGAACCCGCCGACGCCGTCGGGCTGCTCGACCCRGAACACCGGCTCGGCCTTGCGAACCTCCGCGAGCTCCTCGACGGGGATCCGATGTGCGTAGATGTCGGGGTCCGTAAAGTCGAAACCCGCGGGAATGTTGGGCTGTGCCACTGCTGTCTCCTGCCCTCGCGATCGTTGCCGCAAGTGATGTGGAACACGTTCTATAAACATTGAATCACAGAGCCCTCGCAAGGGAAAGGTCTGCACGTCATACCCTTGCCCTTCAGGGAGAACCTGTTCTACTTTCAGAGTACTGAGGGAAAGGAGCCCGCTGTGGGCACACCAGTAATCGTCGAGGCTGTCCGTACCCCGATCGGCAAGCGAGGCGGCTGGCTGTCCGGCCTGCACGCGGCGGAGACCCTGGGCGCGGTGCAGGTGGGACTGCTCGAGCGCGCGGGCATCGACCCCGTCCTCGTCGAGCAGGTCATCGGCGGCTGCGTCACCCAGGCGGGTGCACAGTCCAACAACGTCACTCGGGTGGCCTGGCTGGCGGCGGGCCTGCCGTGGCAGACGGGCGCCACCACCGTCGACTGCCAGTGCGGCTCCGCGCAGCAGGCCAACCACCTGATCGCCGGGCTGATCGCCACCGGCGCGATCGACATCGGCGTCGCCTGCGGCATCGAGCAGATGAGCCAGGTCCCGCTCGGCGCCAACGTCGGCACCGAGGCCGGCCCGCGTCGGCCCGCGTCGTGGGACATCGACATGCCCAACCAGTTCGAGGCCGCCGAGCGGATCGCGAAGCGTCGCGGCATCACCCGTGCGGACATCGAGGAGCTCGGCGTCCGCTCGCAGGCGCTGGCCAAGCAGGCCTGGGCCGAGGGCCGCTTCGACCGCGAGGTGCTGCCCGTGACCGCCCCCGTCATCGGCGAGGACAAGCTSCCGACCTCGGAGACCACGCTGGTCTCGCGGGACCAGGGCATGCGCGACACCACGCTCGAGTCGCTGGCCAAGCTCAAGCCGGTCATCGAGGGCGGCATCCACACCGCCGGCACCGCCTCGCAGATCTCCGACGGCGCCGCCGCGGTGCTGCTGATGGACTCCGACCGCGCCCTCGCCCTCGGCCTCRAGCCGCGCGCCCGGATCGTCTCGCAGGTGCTGGTCGGCGCCGAGCCCGAGTTCCACCTCGACGGCCCCGTCCAGGCGACCGCCAAGGTGCTCGAGAAGGCCGGCATGAAGATCGGCGACCTCGACCTGTTCGAGGTCAACGAGGCCTTCGCGTCCGTSGCRCTGTCCTGGGCTCGGGTGCACGGCCCGGACATGGACAAGGTCAACGTCAACGGCGGCGCCCTGGCCCTCGGACACCCCGTGGGCAGCACCGGATCCCGGCTGATCACCACCGCGCTGCACGAGCTCGAGCGGACGGACAAGTCCACCGCGCTGATCACCATGTGCGCGGGCGGCGCGCTGGCCACCGGCACCATCATCGAACGGATCTGACCGCCGCGGCAGCCGGCCGGGCTGCGGTCGGTCGACACGATCCCGCGGTCGGGTTGGAACCGACTGGTCTCGAGTGGAGCGTGTCCGCGCGACGACACCTCGGGAATGAACCCGGCGCCGGTGCGGTTGACCCTGATGGTCGTAGTTTTTCTGTGTCTGTGTTTTCGCACGCTCGCAAGGAACTTTTGTCGAGCGGAACATTTGTTGCGCATGCTCTGTCTGCCTTCAGGAATCTGGAGACGCCGAGTTTCGAACCGGCCCGGGACACCACGCGGTGTGGGTCCCGCATCCCAGCCCTGTAAGGAGAGAACATGACTCAGGGAACAGTGAAGTGGTTCAACGCGGAGAAGGGCTTCGGCTTCATCGCCCGCGCCGACGGACCGGACGTGTTCGTCCACTACTCCGAGATCGAAAGCTCTGGTTTCAAGAGCCTCGAGGAGAACCAGCAGGTGGAGTTCGAGGTGGTGCAGGGACCCAAGGGTCCGCAGGCCGCCTCCGTGCGCCCGCTCTGACCGCCCACGGTCGTACAGCGTCGCCGCGCTGAGCTGTACGAACCAGCGCGGCACTGACGACAGCAGGCCCCCGACGTCTCGTCGGGGGCCTGCTGCTGTGTTGCCGCTGTCAGCTCACAGTGGGATGTTCTTGTGCCGTCCGCGGCCGGCGGGGGCGGCGGCCAATGCGGCGGCCAGCGTGCTGCGGGTCTTGGCCGGGTCGATCAGCTCGTCGACTACACCGATCGAGATGGCCCGTCCGACGCCGCCCGCGATGGCCTCGTGTTCGGCCGCCAGGCGGTCGTGCAGGGCCTCGCGCTCCTCCTCCGGGACTGCGGCGAGGGCCCGCTTGTGCAGGATGCCGACGGCGGCCTTGGCGCCCATCACGGCAACCTCGGCCTCGGGCCAGGCGAACACCGCGGTCGCGCCGAGCGCCCGGGAGTTCATCGCGATGTACGCGCCGCCGTAGATCTTCCGGGTCACCAGGGTGACGCGGGGGACGGTGGCCTCGGCGAACGCGTGCAGCAACTTCGCGCCGCGTCGGACCACGCCCTCCCATTCCTGGCTCACGCCGGGGAGGTAGCCGGGAACGTCGACGACGACCACCAGCGGGATCCCGAAGGCGTTGCACAGCCGCACGAAGCGGGCCGCCTTCTCGGCGCTCTCGGAGTTCAGGCAGCCGCCCAGGCGCAGCGGGTTGTTGGCGATCACGCCGACGCTGCGGCCGCCGAGCCGGCCGAGGCCGGTGACGATGCTGCGGGCGTAGTTGCCCTGCAGTTCCTCGAAGTCGGACTCGCCGTCCACGTTGTCGAGCAGTTCGTGCAGGATCGGGCGGACGTCGTAGGCACGCTTGGCGGAGGCCGGCATCAGCGCCCGCAGGTCGGTGTCGCCGTGCTCGGCGGCCACCAGGTCGAAGGTGCCCTGGTCGCAGAACATCGACACCAGACGGCGGGCGCGGTTGAAGGCGTCGGGCTCGTCGGTGGCCGCGATGTGCGCGACGCCGGACTTCTTGGTGTGGGTGTCGGGGCCGCCGAGCGAGGCCATGTCGACCTGCTCGCCGGTGACGGACCGCACCACATCGGGGCCGGTCACGAACACGCGGCCCTCGGGCGCCATGATCACCACGTCGGTGAGCGCGGGACCGTAGGCGGCGCCGCCCGCGGCGAAGCCGAGGACGACGGAAAGCTGGGGGACGAGTCCGGAGGCGCGGACCATGGCTTCGAACACGAGGCCCACGGCGTGCAGGGCTTCGACGCCCTCCGCCAGGCGGGCGCCGCCCGAGTGCCAGATCCCGACGATCGGTGACTGTTCGCCGATTGCGGTGTCGATGGCGTTCACGATGTGCTTGCAGCCCTCGACGCCCATGGCGCCGCCCATCACGGTGGCGTCGGAGCAGTACGCGACGGTGCGCACACCGTCGATCGTGCCCGCGGCGGCCAGCACGCCCGACTTGTCGCGGGGGTGCAGGGGGACCGTGGTACCAGGGTCGAAGAGCTGTTCCAGCCGCGCCAAGGGGTCACGGGGATCGAGCGGGGTCTCGGATCTGCTGATCGGTTCCAGGATGGTCATCGCCGGTCCTCCTTGTGCGAGCCGCCTACGGGCGGTGGTCGGGGTGGGGGTCCCGCTGGCTGTGGAACCCCCACCGTTCGGGCTGTGCCGACCTGTCAGGCCCTACCGAAGGCGAGCGCGACGTTGTGCCCACCGAATCCAAACGAGTTGTTGATTGCGAAATCGATCTGGCCCTGACGGGGTTCACCCTTCACGACATCCAGCTCGATCTCTGGATCCTGATTCTCGAGGTTGAGCGTGGGCGGGACGACAGAGTCCCGCACACTCAGGACCGTCAGCACCGACTCGAGGGCGCCGACGGCGCCGATCGAGTGGCCCAGTGCGGACTTCGGTGCGTACACCGAGGCGTGATCGCCGACCGCGGCACGGATGGCCGAGGCCTCCGCGGTGTCGCCGATCGGTGTCGCGGTGGCGTGCGCGTTGACATGCATGATGTCGGTCTTGACCAGGCCGGCCGTCTGGATGGCCCTGGTCATGGCCCGCGCCGCGCCGAGACCCTCGGGGTGGGGAGCCACGATGTGGTACCCGTCCGAGGTGATGCCCGCACCCAACAGTCGTGCATGGATGGTGGCACCGCGCGCCTTCGCGTGCTCCTCGGTCTCGAGGACCATCATGGCCCCGGCCTCACCGAAGACGAACCCGTCGCGGTCCTTGTCGAACGGCCGCGACGCCGCCTTCGGGTCGTCGTTGCGCGTGCTCAGGGCACGCATCATCGCGAAGCTTGCGATCGGGACCGGGTCGATGACGCCCTCGACACCGCCGGTGACGATGATGTCGGCGTCGCCCATGATCAGCATCCGGTACGCATGCGCGATCGCTTCCGAACCGGACGAACACGCAGACACGGGGGTGATGACGCCGGCGCGGGCGCCGAGCTCGAGCCCGACCACCGCGGCCGGACCGTTGGGCATCACCATCTGGACGGCGAACGGGGACACCTTGCGGTAGCCGCCCGCCTTCATCTTGTCGACGGTGTCGATCAGGGCTTCGCCGCCGCCGAGGCCGGTGCCGAGGACCACGCCGAGGCGATCCTTGTCGACCTCGGGGCTGCCCGCGTTCTCCCACACCTGACGGCCGAGCACGAGCGCCAGGCGCTCGACGTAGCTCATCCGCCGGATCTCGACACGGGAGAGGGACTCGTCGGGGCTTACCTTCAGGTGGCCGCCGATGCGGACCGGAAGATCGAACTCCTCGATGAACGGATCGTCGAGGATCCCGATCCCGGACTCACCAGCGAGCAGGCCCTTCCACGTGGCATCCACGTCACCAGCGAGCGACGTCGTGGCCGCGAGGCTGGTGACGACGACGTTGGGGAAGTTCCTGGTGGAAGTCACGGGCCGACTCACTCCTCGTTGGTGGCGTCGAGCTTGGCCTTGACTGCCTCGGCAGTCTCGCCGCCCTCAATGTCGAGCTTCTCGATGTACGCGACGATGTCGCCGACGGTGCGCAGGCCGGCCAGGTCCTCGTCCGGAACCTTGACGCCGTACTTGTCCTCGGTCTGGACCGCGATCTCAACCATGGACAGCGAGTCGATGTCCAGGTCGTCGACGAAGGACTTCTCGATGGTCACCTCGGACGGCTCGATGCCGGTGACCTCCTCGATGATCTCGGCGAGTCCGGCGATGATTTCTTCCTGGCTGAGTGCCACTTGGGTGGCTCCCTTCTTGGTTGGTGAATCGTGGGTCCAACTTTCGGACGGTGCGGACACCGGCCGAAATGTTTCGGTCCGTCACCGCGAAGCGGCGACGCAGGATACTAACCGGCGGAGATGAGCGCGGTGAGACCGTCGAGGTCTGCCGGCGTCTTCAGCGCCAGGGTCGGGGTGCCCCGCATCTCGCGCTTGGCAATGCCGACCAGGGTTCCGGCCGGCGGAAGTTCCGCGATGGCGGACACCGCGGCGGTACGGAGGTAGTCGGTGCACAGGTCCCAGCGCACGGGCCTGGTCACCTGTGCGGCCAGCTTGGTCAGTGCGTCGGCGCCGGAGGCGACCGGCCGGCCGTCGGAATTGGAGAGCAGGATGCGGGTGGGTTCGGCGGGGGTGATCTGGGACGCGGCCTTGCTCACCGCGTCCTGTGCCGGCGCCATGAACGCGGTGTGGAACGCGCCTGCCACGGGCAGTGCCCGGACCCGAGCCTTCTCCGGAGGCGTCGCCGCCAGCTCCTCCAACGCGCTGAGGAGGCCCGCTGCCACGATCTGACCTGCGGCGTTGCGGTTGGCGGCCTCGAGTCCCAGCTCGGCGAGCCGGGCGAGGACGACCTCCTCGTCGCCGCCGAGCACGGCCGACATTCCGGTGGGTTCGAGCGCGCAGGCCTTGGCCATCTCCGAACCGCGGATCGCGGCCAGGGTGACCGCGTCGTCCGCGGAGATGACGCCGGCGATGGCCGCGGCGGCCAGTTCGCCGACCGAATGCCCGGCGGCCACGACGTCGGCGGGCACCAGGCCCCGGCGTTCCATCTCCTCGAAGGCGAGCAGCGCGGAGGCCACCACGAGGGGCTGGGTGACCGCCGTGTCGGTGATCTCCTCCGCGGTCGCGGTGGTGCCGAGGCGCTCGAGATCGAGGCCGGAGGCCTTCGACCAGATGGCCAGGCGGTCGGCGGTGCCGGGCAGCTCCAGCCAGGTGCTGAGCATGCCGGGGGTCTGGGAGCCCTGTCCGGGGGCAAGCAACGCAATCACAAGCTAAGAGAACACCGTTCAGGCCAACCTGCGAGGTGTTGTTGACACTGAACCTTGGACAAGTGTTTTGTAGGGTTCCCACAAACGGCCACGTCGGCATTTCCCATCGGAAGTCGCCCGGTCTTCGTTACACCCGTCTGCCGGGAAAAGTTGCGGCTGTTGTTGAAGTGGCAGAATTCATCGTTCTGTTACCTGTTGGGGCCAGTCGACCCACGGTTGCCGCCACTCTGAGCACGTAGGCGTCGCGGGGGTTGGTCGGATCCCGGCGCGTGATCTCGGCGATCTTCTTGAGCCGGTAGCGGACCGTATTTGGATGGACGAACAGTTGTCGGGCGCACGTCTCGACGGCCGCCCCGCAGTCCAGGTAGGCGTCGAGGGTGTCGGAGAGGGACGAACCGGCGGCGGCCAGGGGCTGTACCAGCAGATCGTTGAGTAGGTCCAACGCCGCGTGATCGCCGATCAGTGCGCGCTCTGGCAGCAGTTCCGCCGCGTGCACGGGCCGCGGCGCTCCGCGCCAGCCGGCAACCGCCTCCATTCCCGCCAACGCCTCCACGGCACTGAAGTGGGCGGCACCGAGGGTGGGGGTGGACGGGCCGATCACCACCGGGCCGCTGGAGAAGCTGGTCAACAGGTCGTCCATGAACTGCCGGCTCTCGGGTGAAGGTTGCATCTCACCGCTGACCACGGCGACCAGCCGCGAGCCCTGCACCACCGCGAGCGCGGCCCTGCCGTGCTTGTGGGCGATGGTGTGGATCGTGCTCACCACGGACACGCCCTGGTCGGGCGGCGGAGTCCCCACCAGGACCGTCGCCGGGGAGTTCGCATCCCAGTTCAGCGTCGCCGCGCGCGAGAGCATGTCGGGGCCGCTGTCCCCGCGGACCACCGCGTCGACCACAAGCGCCTCGAGCCGGGTGTCCCAGGCGCCGCGGGACTCGGCGGCGCTGGCGTAGACCGACGCGGCGGCGAACCCGAGTTCGCGCCCGTACCGCAGCACCGCCTCGGTGAGCGCCACGAGTTGCCGCTCGTTGCGGGCCAGCGCGGGCAGCCACTGCTCGAAGAACTCCATGGCCACCCGGACCATGTCGACGGTCTGCCGCAGGGTGAGCCGTCGGGCGAGGTCGTGCGGGATCACCTGGAAGGCGTCGAGGCTGAAGCGGATGTCGCTCTGCGGGTTCTGCAGCCACTCGAGGAAGTTGACCACCGAGGTCTGCACCAGCATCTGCACGCTGGCGCGCTGGTCGGCGTCGAGGTCGGCGAAGAACGGCAGTTGCACCTGCATGGTGCTGACGGCCTCGGTGGACAGCCGCCCGGAGAACTGCTTGACCCGGCGCAGCAGCGCGTCCGGCAGCGGCTCGCGGGGCTGACGGTTGCGGGAGAACACCGCCGCCGCGGCCACCGTCACCGTCTCGTCGCCGTCGCCCGGCGTCGCCCCGGGTCGGGGCTGCTGCTCACCCATAACTCCGCAACCTACGCCCCGGGGCCGACGACGGACGCCCCGGACACCGGCAAAACGGTGTCCGGGGCGTCCGGTGGGTGCGATTTGTCGCGGGGGTTACGCGCTCCCGGGGTCCTTCAGCGACTTCGGCGCGGCCAGCACGTCGTCGATCCGGTACCGCTGCGCGGCGGTGACCGCGGTCAGCCGGTCGATCCGGCCCTCCTTTGCGAGGGCGACCAGGACGGCCACCACGATGGACTCGGCGTCGACGTTGAAGTACCGGCGGGCGGCGGTCCGGGTGTCGGAGAAGCCGAAGCCGTCCGTGCCCAGGGTGGTGTAGTCGCTCGGCACCCACTGCCGGATCTGGTCGGCCACCGAACGCATCCAGTCCGACGCGGCGACGACCGGGCCCTCGGCCGCGGACAGGGCCGTGGTCACGTAGGGGACCGGGGCCTCCTCGCCGGGGTGGCGCAGCGCCTCACGCTCGCACAGCACGCCGTCGCGGCGCAGCTCGCCCCACGAGGTCACCGACCACACGTCCGCCGAGACGCCCCACTCGTCGGCCAGCAGCTGCTGCGCGCGCAGGCCCTCCGGCATGGCGACGCCGGAGACCAGGATCTGCGCCTTCGGGCCGTCCTCGTCGGACTTGCGGAACAGGTAGATGCCCTTGAGCAGGCCCTCGACGTCGAGGTCCGCCGGCTCGGCCGGCTGCACGTAGGGCTCGTTGTAGAGGGTGATGTAGTAGAAGATGTTCTCCCCGCCGAAGCCCTCGACGCCCTCGGTGCCGCCGTACATCCGGCGCAGACCGTCCTTGACGATGTGCGCGATCTCGTAGGAGAACGCCGGGTCGTAGGTGACCGCGGCCGGGTTGGTCGACGCCAGCAGCAGCGAGTGCCCGTCGGCGTGCTGCAGGCCCTCGCCGGTCAGCGTGGTGCGGCCGGCGGTGGCGCCGAGCACGAACCCGCGCGCCATCTGGTCGGCCGCCGCCCACAGGCCGTCGCCGGTCCGCTGGAAGCCGAACATCGAGTAGAAGATGTACAGCGGGATCATCGGCTCGCCGTGGGTGGCGTACGAGGTGCCGACCGCGGTGAACGACGCCGTCGAGCCGGCCTCGTTGATGCCCTCGTGCAGGATCTGGCCGATCGAGCTCTCCTTGTACGCCAGCATCAGCTCGGCGTCGACGGAGGTGTACAGCTGGCCGTTGCGGTTGTAGATCTTCAGCGACGGGAACCACGAGTCCATGCCGAAGGTGCGGGCCTCGTCCGGGATGATCGGCACGATCCGCTTGCCGATCACCGGGTCGCGCAGCAGTTCCTTGAGGGTCCGGACCAGGGCCATGGTGGTGGCCACTTCCTGCTTGCCGGAGCCCTTGCGGACCGGGTCGTAGGTCGAGTCCGGCGGCAGCTGCAGCGGCGCGGCGTCGGTGTTGCGCGAGGGCAGGAACCCGCCCAGGGCCTTGCGCCGGTCGAGCATGTACCGGATCTCGGGGGCGTCCGGGCCCGGGTGGTAGTAGGGGGGAAGGTACGGGTCCTTCTCCAGCTCGGCGTCCGAGATCGGGATGTGCTGAAGGTCGCGGAACGCCTTGAGGTCGTCGAGCGTCAGCTTCTTCATCTGGTGGGTCGCGTTGCGGCCCTCGAAGTGCTTGCCCAGGGTGTAGCCCTTGATCGTGTGCGCCAGGATCACCGTCGGCTGGCCCTTGTGCGCCATCGCCGCGGCGTACGCCGCGTGGATCTTGCGGTAGTCGTGGCCGCCGCGCTTGAGGTTCCAGATCTCCTGGTCGCTGAGGTCCTTGACCAGCTCCTTGGTGCGCGGGTCGCGGCCGAAGAAGTGGTCGCGGACGAAGGCGCCGTCGTTGGCCTTGTAGGTCTGGTAGTCGCCGTCCGGGGTGACGTTCATCAGGTTCACCAGCGCGCCGTCGCGGTCCGCGTGCAGCAGCGCGTCCCACTCGCGGCCCCACACCACCTTGATGACGTTCCAGCCGGCGCCGCGGAAGAACGACTCCAGCTCCTGGATGATCTTGCCGTTGCCGCGCACCGGTCCGTCGAGGCGCTGCAGGTTGCAGTTGACCACGAAGGTCAGGTTGTCGAGGCCCTCGGTGGCCGCGACGTGTGCCAGGCCGCGCGACTCGGGCTCGTCCATCTCGCCGTCGCCGAGGAACGCCCACACGTGCTGGTCGGAGGTGTCCTTGATGCCGCGGTCGTGCAGGTAGTGGTTGAAACGCGCCTGGTAGATGGCGTTCATCGGGCCCAGGCCCATCGACACCGTGGGGAACTCCCAGAAGTCGGGCAGCAGCCGCGGGTGCGGGTACGACGGCAGTCCGCCGCCCTTGTCGGCGTGGCTGTGCTCCTGCCGGAAGCCGTCCATCTGCTCGGCCGGGATCCGGCCCTCGAGGAAGGCGCGGGCGTAGATGCCGGGGGAGGCGTGGCCCTGGATGAAGACGTGGTCGCCGCCGCCGGGGTGGTCCTTGCCGCGGAAGAAGTGGTTGAAGCCGACCTCGTACAGCGCGGCGGAGGACGCGTAGGTGGAGATGTGCCCGCCGACGCCGACGCCGGGTCGCTGCGCGCGGTGCACCATGATCGCGGCGTTCCAGCGGATCCAGGCGCGGTAGCGGCGCTCCACCTCCTCGTCACCGGGGAACCACGGCTCGTTCTCGGTGGGGATGGTGTTGACGTAGTCCGTCGAGGTGAGGGCGGGGATCGAGACCCGGTTCTCGCCGGCGCGCTCGAGCAGTCGCAGCATGAGGTACCGGGCGCGGGAGGGGCCGGACCGCTGCAGCAGGTCGTCGAAGCTCTCGATCCATTCGCCGGTCTCGTCCGGATCGATGTCGGGGAGGTAGGACGCCACGCCCTCGCGAATGACTCGAACCCGGCCGTCGGCACTGGGAACGGGACGCTGCGATGGCGGTGTTACGGGGTCCTGGGTGTGGTCGGACAACTGTGCTCCTCATCCGCGATGGACGCTCGGGTGCGGCATCCAATCCTGATGGTCCACCCGTGTGACGGCGGACCACATCTGACGTTGATGGTGATCTCCCTCAATCTTGCCGTATGACCCCGCATACGTGGCATCCGAGGCTCCATCCGGGGGGTTCGGAAAACATTTGTGGAACTTTTCGGCGCGGTCCGCTTGCGCGAGACGCGTTTACCCTGTTCGCTTTCACTACTGATCCACACGGAACGGGTGCTGGAGGTTGCAGCCCTGTCAACAAAAGGAGGACACCACCGTGGTCGCCGCGGCGGACGCCCAGAACTACGCCCAGAAGCTCGGCATTACCAACGACATGGTTGTCCAGGAACTGGGATGGGACGAGGACACCGACGATGACCTGCGGTCATCGGTGGAAGACATCATCGGTGGAGAGCTCGTTGACGAGGATTCGGACGAGGTGATCGACGTAGTCCTGCTGTGGTGGCGGGACGGCGACGGGGACCTCGTCGACGCGCTCATGGACGCGATCGCGCCCCTCTCGGACGAGGGATTCGTCTGGGTCCTGAGCCCGAAGACCGGTCAACCCGGACATGTCGAACCCAGTGAGATCGCCGAATCCGCACCCACCGCGGGCCTGACGCAGACGTCGGCCGCGAATCTCGGTGCATGGACCGGCAGTCGCCTGGTGCAGCCCAAGGCCCGACCGGCCAAGCGCTGACCCGCCGATCACGAAGGAGTCCCCATGCCTCTCGAGGTTGGTGCAGTCGCGCCGGAGTTCACGCTCAAGGACCAGAACAATCAGGAAGTCTCGCTCGCGGACTACCGCGGCAAGAAGAACGTCCTGATCGTCTTCTACCCGCTGGCCTTCACCGGCACCTGTCAGGGTGAGCTCTGCCGGGTGCGTGACGGACTGCCGAAGTTCGAGAACGACGATGCCGCCGTGCTCGCCGTCTCGGTCGGCCCGCCGCCGACGCACAAGATCTGGGCGTCGGAGCAGGGGTACACCTTCCCGTTGCTCTCGGACTTCTGGCCGCACGGTGCGGTCGCCCAGGCCTACGACGTGTTCAACGACAAGGCCGGGTTCGCGAACCGCGGGACCTTCGTCGTCGACAAGGAGGGCATCATCCGGTTCGCCGAGATGAATGGCCCCGGCGAGGCCCGTGACCAGGCGGCTTGGGAGAATGCGCTTGCCGCGCTAGATTCCTGAGTGTCATTCGGCGGGCTCCGGCCCGCCGAATTTCGGGCGTGTAGCTCAGTGGTAGAGCTCTGGTTTTACACACCAGCGGTCGGGGGTTCGAAACCCTCCGCGCCCACCGCCGTTCTGACGGGCGAGTCGTCAATCTCGCTGTCGGACAGCAAGAAGCCCCCCGCCTCGACGAGGCGGGGGGCTTCTTGCTCGAGGAATGTGGGAACAGGTTTACCGGGTATCCCCGCCGGCCCCCTCTGCTTCGAGGCGGTCGGCCACGCTCTGCGGCATCGCGGAGCAGCTGCCGGAGTCGTCGCCGAGCGTGTGGTCGCCGGCCGAGTCGGTGATCCCGACCGTGGCGACGACGCCCTCCCAGCCGCCCATCTCGCGGATCCGCTGAGGCACCTTGTTCCGGGCGTTGGCGACGGTGCTGGCCACCAGCCACGTCCCGTCGCTCTCGATGTCGACGCCGCCGCCGGGGGCGCGCCGGACATCCTCGCCCAGTGGCAGCAGGCCRGCCAGAGTGGCTGCGTCCCAGGGGTTTCCGTCCCATGGCGGACGGTTGAAGTAGTACCAGCTCGCGGCGCAGACGCCGTACAGGTTCGGGCCGAACTGGGCGTAGTTCAGGTACAGCTCGAGCTGCCGCTTGTCGCCCATGAGGTTGTACGGATACGACAGGACCGATTCCGCGACCTTTCGCGCCGCCTTGACGATCTGCCACTCGCCCCGGATCAGGAACATGTTCTTCACCAGCTGCTGTGGGATCGTCGAACCGGAGGGGTCCTCCTCGCCGGACAGGAACGCCCCGACGCGTTCGTTGAACACGCCGACGTCGAACGGGCCCGTCCGGGTGCCCAGCCGGGCGTCCTCGTGGACGAGCACGGCCGCGACGTAGTGTCGGCTGATGTGGTCGAGCGATACCGCCTGGAAGACGGTGGGGCCGCCGGCCTCGTCGGTGAGCATGAACATCGTCCGCGGCGGGGTCCAGACCCGGAACACGACCGGTGTCACGACGATCCAGACCAGGGCCGCGATCGCGGCCCGTTTGCCCCAGCGGAGCCAGGTGGCCCGGCGGCCGGTGTCGGGCGGCGTGGGCGTCGGAGCGCCGGGGGGGCCGGGCCACGGTCCCGGCGTCCGTCCGGGAGGCGGCACCGGCCTCGACGGCTCGAACGGTGGCGCCGGGTACGTCGGCCGAGGCGTGGGGCCGGGTGCGGCGCGAGGCGTGGGGCCGGGTGCGGCGCGAGGCGTGGGCGGGACCAGACGTCGCAGCCAGGGCGGGGTGATCGTGGGCCGGGCATCGGGTGTCGGGCGGTTCGGGCGGCCGCCGAGTCGTGTGTTCAAGATGTCCTCGAGGGCGGTGTTGCAGGGCCGGAAGCCGGAACCGGCTCGTTCAGTTGAACTTTAGACGTTGTAAGAAAAGTGGAGAAACCAGGCACTTCGTGCCCGTGCGGCGGCCTACTTGTAGAAGCCGGCGCGCAGGTTGATGCCGTGCTCGACCCACACCTTCAGGGCGGCGAGCATGCCGGTCCAGCCCTGGCAGTTGCCGAAGGCGTTGGTGGCTCCGTCGGTGGTCGCGAGCCAGGCGGACTCGGTGATGGTGACGAGTGTGCGGGTGTGGTCGACCTACCGCAGATGACCTCGGGCGGCGTGCGGGTCACCGGCGCTTCGCCGCACGCAACTTCCGCTTTCTCTTCTTGCCGGCCTTCTTCGACTTCCTCGGCCGCGTCGCCGGGTCGACGGCGAGGGTCGGCGTGGACTCGCGGAGCGACTCGGCGGCCGCCCTGCGGCGGAGGCTGTCCATCAGTTCGGGGGAGCGGAGCAGGAAGGTCGCCTCCTGCAGCGTCCTGTAACGGGCCGCGGAGATCAGGACGGCGTTGGCGTTCTTGCCGGCGATCTCGATGGCGACGGTGTCGTCGTTCACCCGCCGGACCAGGTCCTTCAAACGCTTACGTGCGGTCTTCACGGTTGTTGCCGTCACCACCACCGACACTCCATTCGCTGCCTCCCGATTCCGGGGATACTGCCACCTCGTCGGCCCGATTCGCGGTACCTGCGCCCGCGCCGGGCGCGCCCGACGACTCACCGGACGGGTGTCGCGGCGTCCGGTTCGGGAACGGAGAGCCCGGTGGGTGGCTGCGCGCCTTCCGCCAGGGTGAGCCGCCGCGGGCGATCGCGGGGCGGCCGGACGGCGATGACGGCCGCGCCGACCAGGACGACCGCGTAGGCCACGACGTAGAGGTTCACCAGCACGTCCCAGGGAATCCAGCTGGCGGGGAACAGGTACAGCCCGACGACCAACCGGTCGGGAAAGTGGTAGGCCCACGATCCGGCGACGCCGAAGATCGCGACCAGCCCCAGCCACCACCACGTGTTCGTCAGGGCGCGGTGCACCGTCCAGACGAGCAGCGGAACGAACCACACCCAGTGGTGGCTCCACGAGAACGGGGAGACCACCGCGGCGGTGAAGCCGGCGACGGTGACCGCGAGCAGGGCCTCCCCGCGGCGGTGGAGTCGGGCCACCACCCACATGCTCACGGCGACGACGGCCGCCGCGAGAAGCAACCACAGCCACGTGGGTGCGGGGTCGCCGATGATCCGGGTGAGTGCCCCGCGCAGCGACTGGTTCGCGGCGTGCGCCTCGTCGGCGATGCGGGTGGAATCGAAGAACGTCGCGGTCCAGTACTGCTGCGAATCCTTCGGCAGCACAGCCCAGCTCACCGCGACGGTCGTGAGGATCGTGATGGTGGAGACCGCGGCGGCGCGCCACTGTCGCAGCGTGAGGTAGTAGAGGACGAAGTACGCCGGCGTCAGCTTGATGCCCGCCGCGATGCCGACGCCGATGCCCCGCAGCCGACTCGCCTCGCCCCGCGAGGTGTCCCACAACACCAGCAGCATCAGCACCAGGTTGATCTGGCCGAAGAACAGCGTGGTGCGCACCGGCTCGAGAAACACGCACGCGAGGGAGAGCAACGCCGAGACGCCGACGACCCGGCCGGTGATGCGGTAGCCGAGGATCCGCCAGCACAGCGTGACGACGGCCACGAGCACGACGAGGTTGAACCCCATCCAGATGTACTTGCCGGCCTCGTCCGGCAGTAGGTCGACCGGGACGAACATCAGCGTCGAGAACGGCGTGTACGTGTAGAGCAGGCCGTGGATCACCGGCTCGGTGTAGAGCGGCAGTCCCGCCAGGACGTGACGGGCGCCGTCCCGGTACACGTCGAGGTCCATGCCGCCCATGAACAGTCCCGTGTTGGGCAGCCACGGGTCGACGGTGGCGACCAGCAGCACCGTCGTCGCGATCGCGACGAGGGCGATCCCGGCCAGCGCTGGCCATCGTGCGGTCAGCCGCCGATCACCTCGGGTGCCGGTGGCATCGGAGTCCGGTGCCGGCAGATCTCTGGTGTCCCCACGCATGATGAACAGTCCCTCCCCCTGGACCTCGCCTCAGCCCCACTGCAAAGACGATGCCAATCCAAAGTAACGACCAGGCCGTGTGACACGAAATCGGGCGCGGCCGGTCGGCTAGCCTGATCCGATGACATGTGCGCTGGTCACCACGTGGCGGGGCCGGGAGTTGCGGCCCTCGGTCGCGGCGGCCGCCGGGGGCTCCGCGGCGACCCGAATCCTCGACTGGCACGACCCGGTGTTCGGCGCGGCGAGTTCGGCGGTCGACCTTCCCGCGGACGCGGCGAGCGTCGAATTCCTGCGGGCCGCACACCGCTTCGCGGGGCAGCGGGTGCGTGCCGTGTACGCGCTCGACGACACGCAGCCGGCGTCCGTGACCCTGACCCGGGGCCGGGGGTCGTGCAGCCAGCGGCTGGCGGTGGTCGAGGCGCTGGCCCGGCGCCGCGGAATCGCCACCAAGGTCGAGGGCCTCGTGCTGCGCGGGGAGTTCTGGTACCCGCGTTTTCGCCGGCTCCGGGCCCTGGTGCCCGACCGGGTCCTGCTGGCCTGGCCGAGCTTCGAGGTCGACGGCGAGTGGATCGACGTCTCGCAGGCCTTCCCGATCGCGACCTGCGCCGCGCCGCAGCAGTTCACCAACAGCGGGGAGGAGACGCTCTTCGACGCCGTCGCCCGCAGCCCGGTCAGCTGGAGGCCTACGAGTTCGCCAGGCTGCCTGGACCTTTCGGGGTACGTCGCCGCCACACTCGGCGAGTTCGACTCGCGTGACGAGCTGTTCGCCCGGTACGGGCAGACCCTGAACTGGCCGGTGCGGACGGTTCTGGAACCGGTGTTCGGCCGAAGGGGCGCGGCCTGACGGGGCTATCCTCACTGCTCGTGCGGCTCATCAACATCGTCCAGTCCTGGCGCCTCGTCCCCGTGTGGCTGCGCATCGTGCTGCTGCTGATCGGGGGAGCGCGGGTCTGGGGTGCGGGGATCTACGCCGGATGTCACTTCGGCGGCAAGGACATTCGGATGGGCCTGGGCACCTTCGTCAACCGGGGCGTGCTCTTCGACTGCACCGCGCCGATCACGCTGGGCCGGCAGGTCGCGGTGGGACACGATGCCCGATTCATCACCAGCACCCACGAGGTCGGACCGCCCGACGGTCGCGGCGGCCGCGTCTACCACCTGCCGATCGTCGTCGAGGACGGCGCCTGGATCGGGGCCGGCGCGCTGGTGCTGCCCGGCGTGACCGTCGGCACCGGTTGCATCGTCGGCGCCGGCGCCGTGGTCACCAAGGACTGCGCGCCGAACGGCCTCTACGCGGGGAACCCGGCCCGGCGGGTGAAGGACCTGCCGGTCTAGACGGTCCCGCGCAGGCCGCCCCGACCGGTGTTGATACAACTAGTCCTCGTGAAGTTGAGCGGCCGTGGAACGGCGAGAGCGGCCGGAATTCTGCTCGGGTACGCGGCGGACGTGGCCCTCGCGGACCCCGTGCGCTGGCACCCGGTGGCCGGGTTCGGCCGGGCCGCGGCCTGGCTCGAGACCCGCAGCTACCGCGACCACCGGCCGGCGGGCGTCGCGCACACCGCGGTGCTGGCCGGCGCCGTGGTCGCGGCGGGGGCGGTGTCCGCGCGGGCGGCCGGTCGGCTCGGCTGGCTGGGGGAGACCGCGGTGACCGCCGCCGCCACCTGGACCGCGCTCGGCGGGACCTCGCTGACCCGGGTGGGCGCCGACATGGCGACCCGGCTCGAGGACGGCGACCTCGGCGCCGCCCGCCTGCTGGTGCCGTCGCTGTGCGGGCGCGACCCCGACTCCCTCGACGCGGCCGGGGTCACCCGGGCAACGGTCGAGTCCGTGGCGGAGAACACCTCCGACGCCACCGTCGGCCCGCTCTGGTGGGCGGCCGTCGCGGGCGTTCCCGGCGTGCTCGGGTACCGCGCCGTCAACACCCTCGACGCGATGATCGGATACCGCTCGCCGCGCTACCTGCGGTTCGGGTGGGCCGCGGCCAGGCTCGACGACGTGGTGAACCTGCCGCCGGCCCGGGTCACCGGGGTGCTGGCGGTGCTGGCGGCCCCGGTGGTCGGCGGGGCGCCGTCGGACGCGGTACGGGCCTGGCGACGCGACGCGCGCTCACACCCGAGCCCCAACGCGGGCGTCGCGGAGGCGTCGATGGCCGGGGCGCTGGGGGTGCGCCTCGGCGGGCGCACCGAGTACCCGCACGGCGTCGAGCAGCGCCCGACGCTCGGCGACGGACCGGCCCCGGCGATCGCCGACGTGCGCCGGGTCGCGCGGCTGTCCGCGGCGGTGCAGCTGGGCGCCGCCCTCGGCTCAGCGGCTCTTGCCGTAGCGGTCGGCGAGCTTCGCTTCCGTCGCGGTCAGCGTCGTCGGCTCGGCGGGCTGTGACCGGCCGAACCGTCGGCGCGGCAGCACGAAGTCGTCGGGGGCCGCGGCGTCGTCGGTGACCGTCGCCGCGGGGGCGGCCGGTGCGTCGGTTGCCTCGGGAACAGTGGGAACGGCAGGAGCCTCGGCGGGCTCGCTGGACCCGGCGGCCGACCGGGCCTTGGACCGTCGGCGTTCCTTGATCTCGGCGCGCGCGAAGTAGAGCAGGCCGAGCGGGGCCATGATGCCGAACGCCAGCCACTGCAGCCCGTACGAGAGGTACGGCCCGGCGTCGAGCTGCGGCAGCGGGATCGGGTTCAGCGAGCCGGGCTGATCGCCGGCCAGCTGCAGGTACAGGTCCGCCGGGGCCAGGCCCAGCGTCGTACCGATCTGCGGCGCGTCGATGAAGTAGACCTGACGCAGGCCGTCCTCGACGAGCGGGTCCTTGCCGGGCACGGTGCCCTCGGACTGGCGGGTGCGGGCGGTGATGGTGACCGGTCCGGTCGGGGCGGGCTCGATCTGCGGCGCGCGGGTGCCCTCGATCGGTCGCTCGTAGCCGCGGTTGACCAGCACGACGCGGCCGTCGGTCAGCTCGAAGGCGGTGAGCACCTCGTAGGCCGGGGCCGCCTCGACCGACCGCAGCCGGATCAGCACGTCGGTGTCGGGCAGGTACCTGCCGCTCGCGGTGACCTGACGCCACTCGTCGTCGTCGGCGAGGGGGCCGGACGTCGGCAGGATCGACTCGACGGGCACCGGGTCCGCGGACACCGACTGCTCGATCAGCTGGTTGCGGTGCTCGGTGCTGGTGTTCTTCCCCAGCTGCCACGGCGCCAGCACGGTGAAGCACATGTAGGCGAAGCCGGCGACGATCACTGCCAGTACCAACCAGCCCGGACGCAGCAGAAACTTCAACCTTTGCACGGCTCCACGGTAGCCGTTGACGGCCGCGGCCCGACCGGCCGGTGTCGCGGTCAGGGCTGGGCGCGCACCCAGTCCAGCAGGCCGGGCAGGGCGGCCTCGATCTGTTCACGCACCAGTTCGAAGCCCGTGAAGTCGCCGTAGTACGGGTCGGGCACGGAGTCGCCGTCCGCGTCCGGGTCGAAGCTGCGCAGCAGGCGACGGCGCTCGGTGGGCACGCCGAGCTGGGCCAGCGCGCGGTCGTGTCCGGTGTCCAGCGCGACCACCAGGTCGGCGCCCAGGTGGTCCGGGCCGACGTGCGCGGCGCTGTGGCCGGTCGGGTAGCCGTGGCCGACCAGCACCCGGTTGGTGCGCTCGTCGGCCTCCCTGCCGACGTGCCAGTCCTCGGTGCCGGCGCTCGTCACCCGGACCCGTGCGTCGAGGCCCTCCGCGGCGAGGCGGCCGAGCAGGATCTTCTCGGCCATCGGGGACCGGCAGATGTTTCCGGTGCAGACGAAGGTGATGTGCAGCGGGGCGGCGTCAGGGTGTGACATCGAGGATCCTTCCGAGTTGCGCGACGGTGGCCGCGCTCCAGCGGGCGTCGGCGGCCTCCTCGGCGGAACCGTATCCCCAGCCCACGAAGACGGTGGGGATGCCCCAGTGCGCGGCGCCGTGCACGTCGTGCTCGCGGTCGCCGACCATCACCACCCCCGCCGTCCCGCCGTCGGCGGCGGCCGTGGGAGCGAGGCCGAGCCCGCGCAACGCGTGCTCGATGACGTCGACCTTGGCGCGCCGGGTGCCGTCGGCGCTGGCGCCGGCGATCACCTCGAAGTGGTGCGCGAGCCCGAAGTGCTCGAGGATCCGGCGGGCGAACCGTTCCGACTTCGAGGTGGCGACGGCCAGGCGCGCGCCGTCCCGACCGACCGCGTCCAGCAGGTCCCCGATGCCGTCGAACACCGCGTTCTCGGCCCAGCCGATCTCGTCGTACCGGGCGAAGTACGCGGCCAGGGCGGTCGCCACGGTCGCCTCGTCCAGGCCGAGGGTGCGCAGCGTGTCCGCCATCGGCGGGCCGACGATCAGTTCCTCCAGGTCGCCGTCGGGTGCCTCGGCGCCGACCACGGCCAGCGCGTGCCGGAAGCCGGCGACGATGCCGGGTGCTGAGTCGGTCAGGGTGCCGTCGAGGTCGAACAGGGTCACCGTGGCGGTGGAAGGGCTGGTGCTCACCCCTCCATCCTGCCCGGCAGCCGGACGCGGCCGGCCGCCGCCATAAGCTCACCTCGTGCACACCCGCCCCGCCGACCTGACCGACCTGCGCCATCATGGCGACGTCGACGCCGAGCCCGGACTGCTCGACTTCGCCGTGAACGTCCGCGGCGACGGCCCGCCGCAGTGGCTGCGCGACCGACTGGCGGGGGCCCTGACGACCCTCGGCCGGTACCCGTCCGCCGCGGATGACGATGCGGCCCGGGACCAGGTCGCGGCCCGGCACGGCCGCCGTCGCGAGGAGGTGCTGCTGCTCTCCGGCGGCGCCGAGGGCTTCGCGATGCTGCCGCGGCTGACGCCCTCGCTGGCGGCGGTGCTGCACCCCTCGTTCACCGAGCCGGAGTGGGCGCTGCGCCAGGCCGGGGTGCCGACGACGCAGGTGCGGCTCACCCCGCCGTACCGACTGGCCGACGCCGCGGTCCCGGCCGACGCCGACCTGGTGGTCCTGGGCAACCCCACCAACCCGACCTCGGTGCTGCACCCGGCCGCGGACGTGCTGGCGCTGCGCCGGCCGGGCCGGATCCTGGTGGTGGACGAGGCGTTCGGCGACGCGGTGCCCGGCGAACCGGAGTCGCTGGCGGGAATGTCGCTGCCGGACGTGCTGGTGCTGCGCAGCCTCACCAAGACCTTCGCGCTGGCAGGGCTGCGTTGCGGCTACCTCCTCGGCCCGCCGGAGTTGCTGGCCCGGTTGCAGGTCGGACGCGCGCACTGGCCGCTGGGCAGCCTGCAGGTCGAGGCGATCCGGGCCTGCTGCGAGCCCGCGGCGGTGGCATGGGCACAGCGCGAGGCCGACGTGATCGGCGCCGAACGCGCCGAGATGGTGGCGCTGCTCGCCGGGGCGGGCATCTCGGTGCACGAACCGGCCCGCGGGCCGTTCCTGCTGCTGCACGTCCCGGACGGCGAGCGGGTCCGGCAAGGTCTGCGGGAACGGGGTGTCGCGGTCCGACGCGGCGAGACCTTCCCCGGGCTGGGCCCGGACCACCTGCGTGTCGCGGTCCGCGCGGCCCCGCAGGCGCGGCGGCTGGTGGCGGCGCTCGCGGAGGTGCTGGGATGACGGTGTTTCTCGAGAGGAACGGGGTTCTGGCATGAGTGTGCTTCTGTCCGAGGTGATCTCGGTGCTCGAGGCGGCCTACCCGCCGGCGCTGGCGGAGTCCTGGGACTCGGTGGGCCTGGTGTGCGGGGACCCCGCCGACGAGGTGACGCGGGTGCTGATCGCCGTCGACGCGACCGCGGCGGTGGTGGACGAGGCGATCGCCGGGGGCGCGCAGCTGCTGCTGGTGCACCACCCGCTGCTGCTGCGCGGGGTGGACACCGTCGGCGCGCACACCCCGAAGGGGGCGCTGCTGCACCGGCTGATCCGGTCCGGCTGCGCGCTGTACACCGCGCACACCAATGCGGACCGGGCCGACCCCGGCGTCTCCGACGCGCTGGCCGCGGCGCTCGGCCTGACGGTGACCGGCCCGCTGCAGCCGGCGCCGTCCGAGCGGCTGGACAAGTGGGTGGTGCTGGTGCCCGCGGCCGACACCGAGACGGTGCGGGACGCGCTGTTCGCGGCCGGCGCCGGCGAGATCGGGGAGTACCGGAACTGCAGCTGGACAGTCGCCGGAACCGGGCAGTTCCTGCCGTCCGCGGCCGCCAACCCCACCCTCGGCGAGGCCGGCCGCCTCGAACACGTCGCGGAGGACCGCGTCGAGGTGGTGGCCCGGCGGTCGCTGCGCGGCCGGGTGCTGGCGGCGTTGCGGGCCGCGCACCCCTACGAGGAGCCGGCATTCGACGTGTTCGAGCTCGCCGACCTGGGGTCCTCGCTGGGCATCGGGCGGGTGGGCGTGCTGCCCGAGCCCGAGACGCTGCGCGAGTTCGCCGAGCGGGTGCACCGGGCGTTGCCCGTCACCGAGTGGGGGGTGCGGGCGGCCGGCGACCCCGACGCCCCGATCCGCACCGTCGCGGTGTGCGGCGGCTCCGGCGACTCGATGCTCGGCGCCGCCAGGTCGCTCGGGGTCGACGCCTACGTCACCGCGGACCTGCGTCACCACCCCGCCGACGAACACCTGCGCGGGGGCGGCCCGGCACTGGTGGACGTGGCGCACTGGGCGAGCGAACAGCCCTGGTGCGCGCAGGCCGCCGCGGTGCTCGACGCCCGATTCGCGGACACGCCGGAGTGGTCGGCGGCGGTGTCCACCACGCGCACCGACCCGTGGACGGTCGGCTGCCACTGACCGGTCCGACGCGGCGGTACTGGGCACCGGTCGGCGGGCGGTACGGTTAGCGACACCCCCCGTACATCCGCACCACAGCAGGAGCCCGCACGCGTGAACGTCGAACCCCGGATTCAGGCAAAGTTGCTCGCCCTCGCCGCATTGGACACCGAGCTGACGCGGGTCGCGCACCGGCGCAAGACGCTGCCCGAGGCAGAAGAGGTGCAGCGCCTCGAGTCCGACCGTGTGCAGCGCAAGGACGCCGCGGTTGCGGTGCAGATCGTCCTCGACGACCTGGACCGGGACATCAAGAAGCTCGAGGGCGAGGTCGACGCGGTCCGTCAGCGCGGCGACCGTGACCGCACCATGCTGCAGAGCGGCACCATCGCCGCCAAGCAGCTCTCGGAACTGCAGCACGAGCTCGGCAGCCTCGAACGCCGTCAGGGCGTCCTCGAGGACGAGCTGCTCGAGGTGATGGAGCGTCGCGAGGCGACCCAGGCCGACTACGAGCACGCCGGCGGACAGCTCAGCCAGATCGAGGACGCGATGATCGACGCGACCCGCCGCCGCGACGACGCGCTCGCGGACCTCGACAGCGTCGAACAGCGCCACCTGGGGGAGCGGGCCGCCCTGGTCAACGAGTTCCCCGAGGAGCTGCTGGCGGTGTACGAGCGCCAGCGCGGCACCGGCGGCGTCGGCGCCGCACTGCTGCAGGCCCGCCGCTGCGGCGCGTGCCGCATCGAGATCGACCGCGGCGAGATCGCCCGGATCGCCGCCACGGACCCGCAGGTCGTCGTCCGTTGCCCCGAGTGCAGCGCGATCATGGTGCGCACCAAGGAATCCGGTCTGTGAGTTCGGCTGGACAAGGGGCTCGCTCCGCGGGCTCTCCGGACAGCGTCGTCGTCGAGGCCGACGGCGGCTCGCGCGGCAACCCGGGCACGGCCGGCTACGGCGCCGTGGTGTTCGACGGTGACGGCCGCCGGGTGCTCGCCGAACGCAACGAGGCCATCGGCTTCGCGACCAACAACGTCGCCGAGTACCGGGGCCTGATCGCCGGACTCACCGCGGCCGCCGAGGTCGGCGCGCGCAAGGTGGAGGTCCGGATGGACTCCAAGCTGGTGGTCGAGCAGATGTCCGGGCGCTGGAAGGTCAAGCACCCGGACATGATTCCGCTCGCGCGGCGGGCCGGCGAGCTGGCCGAGCAGTTCGACTCCGTCCGGTACACCTGGATCCCGCGGGCGGAGAACTCGCACGCCGACCGGCTCGCGAACGAGGCGATGGACGGCAACGCCGGCCGGTCCTCGGCGCCCTCGGCCCCGGTCGTCTCGACCCCGGCCGTCTCGGCGCCGGCRGGCGGGGCGGCGGCCACCAAGGCCCCGACCGCACCGGGCTGGACCGGCGCGATCGGCAAGCCGACCCGGCTGCTGCTGCTGCGGCACGGGCAGACCCCGCTGTCGGTGGAGCGGCGTTACTCCGGCCGCGGCAACCCGGCGCTGTCCGAGGTCGGGCAGGCGCAGGCGGACGCCGCCGCCGCCCGGCTCGCCGCCCGCGGCGGCATCACGGCCGTGGTGTCGTCCCCGCTGGGTCGCACCCGGCAGACCGCGGAGGCCGTGGCCGCCGCACTGTCCCTGCCCGTGCAGGTGCACGAGGGGCTGATCGAGGCCGACTTCGGCGAGTGGGAGGGCCTGACCTTCTCGGAGGCGTCGAAGCGGGACCCGGAACTGCACCGGGCCTGGCTGGGGGACACCTCGGTCCACCCGCCCGGCGGGGAGAGCTTCGAGGAGGTCCGCACCCGGGTCACCGCGGCGCGCGACGACCTGCTCGCCGAGTACCCCGGGGCGAACGTGCTGGTCGTCTCGCACGTCACCCCGATCAAGACGCTGCTGCAGCTGGCGCTGGACGTCGGGCCGTCGCTGCTCTACCGGCTGCACCTGGACCTCGCGTCGCTGTCCGTCGCCGAGTTCTACCCCGACGGCGGCGCCTCGGTGCGCCTCGTCAACGACACCTCGCACCTCTAGCCGGCCGCCGCCGGTGCGGGCCCTCGGGCCGTCGGACCCGCACCGGTGCGCCGCAGGTTTTTAGCTGAGGTAACATTGCCCGCGTGAACTCACTGCTGACCAGTCGACGGTACGTCGACAACTGTCTGCAGCAGAGCGCTGTCTGTCCGCGCTGACGCCTGGCCCTGCCCCGATCCCTGGTTGACGAACACGTCCCGGGACTGCTGTTGCGGCCGCGAGTTGCATTCACCCTCCGCACGCTCTTCCCGCGCGCCCCTGACCGCAGTGCCCCTGTGGCCGGTTGGTACGGCGCTGCGCATCCTTGACGAAAGGCCCGTCGAATGTCGGCCCCCACCCGCGCCCCCGGTGCCCAGCCAGCCGCCGCCCGCCCCCGCCGCCTGCCCAGCTGGGCCACCGCCTTCGGCCCGCAGATCGTCGCCGGCCTGCTCGCCGGCGTCCTGATCGGCCTGCTGGCCCGCTCGATGCCCAAGGCCGACGACGGCAGCGCGAACTGGCTGACCGGCACGGTCACCACGATCGGCTCCAGCTACGTCTCCTTGCTGACGGTCGCGGTGATCCCGCTGATCTTCACCGCCATCGTCAGCTCCATCGCCAACCTGCGTCAGGTCGCGAACGCCGCCCGCCTCGCCGTGCAGACGCTGCTGTGGTTCGCGATCACCGCGCTGATCGCGGTGATCATCGGGATCGCGGTCGGGTTGATCACCCATCCGGGCTCGAACACCACGGTCAACCCCGACGACGCCGCCGTGCCGAAGGGCTCCGGCTCGTGGTGGGCCTTCCTCACCGGGCTGGTCCCGCAGAACTTCCTCGCCCTCGGCGCGAAGACGACGGCGACCGGCGGACAGGTCGCCGCGGACGGTTCGATCAGCGGCGTCACCGCGACCACCTCGCTCAGCTTCAACGTGCTGCAGCTGCTCGTCATCGCCGTCGCGGTCGGTGTGGCCGCGCTGAAGGTCGGGGAGAAGGCGGAGCCGTTCCTCAAGCTCAACGCCTCGCTGCTCGCCATCGTGCAGAAGGTGCTGTGGTGGATCATCCGCCTCGCGCCGATCGGCACCGCGGCGCTGATCGCCAAGGCCGTCGCCACCTACGGCTGGGACGCGATCGGTCAGCTCGGCGTGTTCACGGTCGCCATCTACATCGGCCTGGCTCTGGTGTTCTTCGTCGTGTACCCGGTTCTCATTCGCGTGCACGGCCTCTCGGTCCGCCGCTTCTTCTCCGGCGTGTGGCCCGCCACCCAGCTGGGCTTCGTGTCGCGTTCGTCGATCGGCACCCTGCCGCTGACGGAGCGTGTCACCGAACGCAACCTTGGCGTGCCGCGTGAGTACGCGTCCTTCGCGGTGCCGCTCGGCGCGACCACCAAGATGGACGGCTGCGCCGCGATCTACCCGGCCATCGCCGCGATCTTCGTCGCGCAGTTCTACGGGATCGAGCTCAGCATCACCGACTACCTGCTGATCGTGGTGGTCTCGGTGATCGGGTCGGCCGCCACCGCCGGCACCACCGGAGCGACGGTGATGCTCACCCTCACGCTGTCCACGCTGGGACTGCCGCTCGCCGGTGTCGGCCTGCTGCTGGCCGTCGAGCCGATCGTCGACATGGGCCGCACCGCGCTCAACGTCACCGGTCAGGCCCTGGTGCCGACCATCGTGGCCAAGCGGGAGGGCATCCTCGACGAGGAGCTCTACAACGCGCCCCGCAACGGCGACCCGTTCGCCGACGAGGACCTGCTCGAGCAGCGGGCCGCGGCGGAGGTCACGGCCGAGAACGACGGCACGGACGCAGCCGGTGAGAACGCCGACGGCAAGAACACCGACGGCAGGGACGCGGCGGAGAAGGTGCCCGCCCTCGTCTGACCCGGCGCGCACGCCCACGCGGGGTCGGACCGGTTACCTCGGTCCGGCCCCGCGTCGCGTCCGGGGACAGCCACCACGACGACCGTCCCGGTGGGTGTCCGGATGTGGTCGGTCGGCGCCTCGGTCAGAGCAGTTTGCGCAGTGTCCGCAGGTTCCGGTTGGTGGTGGTCGACTTGTACTTCGCCTTGCCGGTGAGCTTCCCGAACGGGCTGTCCAGTGTCCGGCCGCGTTCGACGTGCCAGTAGAGCACCCCGTCGCCCATCTGGATGCCCTCGTCGGCGGTGTCGAGGCCGTCGGCCGAGGCGAGCAGGTCCCGGAGCGATGCGGGGTCGGAGGACAGCAGGACGTAGGGGTGCCAGCCCTCGCGGTCGGCCTCGAACGGGAAGTCCTCGACGATCCGGGCGAGGGTCGGCTGATCCAGCAGCACGATCCACGCCTCGTAGCCGAACCGGTTGCGCAGGCAGGTCTCGATCTCTGCCTTCAGCGCCGCCAGATCGGTTCGCTCGCTGTCGAACAGGACGTTCCCGGACGCCAGCACCGTCTTGACGTTCGTCAGCCCCAGTGCCTCGACCGCGGCCTTCAGGTCGGCCATCTTGATGTTGATGCCGCCGACGTTGACGCCCCGGAGCAACGCTACGAATCGTGCCATGGGCCGACAGTAGCGCCGCCGCTGAAATGGCACAAGTGTTCGAATGTGCAGAGGGGTGCCGAGAACCCAGTAGTCTGTACCGGCGGACGAGTTGGCCGGGCGACCGCGGCGAGGGGAACCGTGCGCATCAGCGCGCAGGCCCACCGCCGAGGAAAGTCCGGACTCCACAGAGCAGGGCGGTTGCTAACGGCAACCCGGGGTGACCCGCGGGACAGTGCCACAGAGAACAGACCGCCGGCGCGCAAGCGTCGGTAAGGGTGAAACGGTGCGGTAAGAGCGCACCAGCACCCCAGGTGACTGGGGTGGCTAGGTAAACCCCGCCCGGAGCAAGGTCAAAGGCCGCACCCCTCGGGGTGCGGCTGCGCAGGTGTTCGAGGGCTGCTCGCCCGAGCCTGCGGGTGGACCGCTCGAGGTACCCGGCAACGGTGTGCCCAGATGGATGGTCGTCGCCCGACGCCTCGGTGTCGGGAACAGGATCCGGCTTACAGGCCGACTCGTCCGCCCCATTCTTCGGCCCTACGTCAGGGCGCCGCTTTCTCGGCAGGATCGGCCCCGAAATCCGGGGCAGATCCTGCCGAACCCTGTGCGACAGGGGGCGGCGACGGCGTGGGCCGCTCGCGCATCACGAGGGTCTGGGTGGCCACGCCGATCGGCCCGCGGACGTCGTACAGGCGCGACAGCGTGGTGCCCGTACCGCCGCCGTCGGCCTGGGTTTCCGACATCAGGCCGATCCACTCGCCCTCGGGTTGGCGGTGCAGGTGCAGGCTCAGGTCTGCGTTTGCAAAGAGATAACGGTCGAGCGGCAGAACCCAGCTCAGACCGTTGCCGAAATCGGCGGCGGCCGCTGCCCGCATGGCGGGCGAGGTGGGCTGGTCCTGCACCAGCGGGACAGTCAGCCGGAACCAGGCGGCGGCCGGACCCGGGCTTGCCGGTCCGCCCTGTGCCATGAGGATCTCCATCGCGGACTCGTAGAACGAGGTCCCGCCGGGCATGCCGGGGATTCGAAGCCGCTCCCGGCAGTCGGCGGGTGGGGGCAGCAGCTCGGCTGGCGACCAGCCGGGCAACCCCGGAGGCAGCGTCAGTGGTTTGCCCCGTAGGAGGAGTGCGTGTGCACGAGCCACCAGTGCATCGTCCGCGAGCAGGTCAATGGTCATCCGTGTGGTGGAGCGTCCCGGAAAGGTCTCCTGGCGCACCGTCAGTGGGGCCACCGGCACTGGCTTGACCAGTTCGATGCTCAGGCGGGCGAGTCGCCAGCCGGGTTCGGGCAGGGCGGCCTCGGCCAGGTGCGCGAACAGGGCACTGGGCGCGCCGCCGTGCTGCGCCCGCGCATCCCACGGGCCGCGCGAGAGCACGCTGGGCAGCCAGGCCTCGTTCTGGTGAGAGAACACGGCGAGGGGTGGGACGCTCTCGGCATCCGGGGGTGTACGGGTCACGGCGTTCCTTGTCGAGAAATGTGCACGGCATCGAAGGTGGCTACATGCGCGCGACCAGCCCCGTGTTCTCTCGTCGTGCCCGACGCTGGCGCCATCCGATTCTCAACCTAGCCAACGTAACCGCCTGCTGCTGGTATTTGGGTCAGGCAGACGGCCGGACCCGCCTCGCGCGGAGGGTACGCCCGCCGCTACCTTGCCGAGCTCTGCTGCCGAGGGACCCTTGAACTACTCATTGTCGGCCGTGACGCGTTGCTTCGCGGTGACGCCGCCTTCGGGCGCCTGCTGCATTCGTAGCGCACCTCGGAGCGGACTTCTTTCGTCAACAACGTTGTGGTGCAGTGAATTACATGAGCAATGCGGATCCGTGGCCCGTTGTGACGGGCAGGTGACCTTTCCGGGCCGGTCTTCCGTGATTTCCGCGGCGGTGCGGTCGTCCGGCGGGCGACCGCACTGGTCTGCGCAAGTTCTTAGCAACTTCTTAGAGCGCACTCCGGCCGCGGGAGTGGGAGTCCTGCGTACGGTGGTCAGCGCAGCGCTCGGCTGGTCGAGGCCCCGGCGGGACAACGGCATCGGCATGTTCGACGAGGCACGCCGGGCTCCGGGTCCGACCTGGGCAACTGCACCACGAGGGGGGAGTGCGGTAGGTGTTCGCTACCTGGGGGAGGCTGGCCTACCGGCTGCGGTTCACCGTGATCGGGGTGATGGTTGCGCTGTTGCTCGGCCTCGCGGCGTACGGCCTCGGAGTCGAGAAGCACCTGAGCCAAAGCGGATTGGTCGACCCGGGCTCGGAGTCCGTGGCCGCCGCGGAGTTGGCCGACGGCACCTTCGGACGCGACACCAAGGCCGACGTGGTGATCCTCTACACCGCGCCCGACGGCAAGACGGTCGACGATCCGGCGTTCGCCGCCACGATCACCCAGGGCCTCGAGGACCTTGCCGCGAACAACCCCGACGAGATTCTCCGGGTCAACGGCAGCTACTGGTCCACCAGGCTCGCCCTGATGGCCGACCCGAGCAAGCAACACGCCATCGCCGGCGTGGCCGTCAAGGGCGACAACGACACCGAGGTCGCGGCCAACTTCAAGAAGGTCCGAGACCAGTTCGCGATACCCGGCGTCGATGCCCAGCTCACCGGCCTGCAGCCGGTGACCGGCACGATCAGTGACACGATGGCCGACGACCTGCACCGGATGGAGATCCTGGCCATCCCGGCCGTCGGGGTGCTGCTGTTCTTCATCTTCGGCGGCGTCGTCGCCGCCGCCCTGCCGCTGATCGTCGGCGGCCTGACGATCATCGCCGCCAACGGCGTGGTCAAGGCGCTGGCCCAGTTCACCGAGGTCAACGGGTTCGTCCTGTCTGTGGTCTCGCTGATCGGTCTGGGCCTGGCGATCGACTACGGCCTGTTCATGGTGAGTCGGTTCAGGGAGGAGATCGCGGAGGGGTACGGCACCGCCGATGCCGTGCGACGGACCGTCACGACCGCAGGCCGGACCGTGGTCTTCTCCGCGACGATGATCGTCGCCAGCCTCGGTGGCCTGCTCATCTTCCCGCAGGGCTTTCTCAAGTCCATGGCGTACGGCGCGATCGCCGCGGTCGTCCTGGCCGCACTCGTCTCGATCGCCGTGCTGCCGGCGATCCTGGGGATCCTGGGTCGTCGGGTGGACGCGCTCGGGCTGAAGGCGATGCGCAAGACCAGGACCGCCGACGAGATCGAGAACGGCATCTGGGGTCGACTGACGCAGTGGGTGATGAAGCACCCGGTCAAGGTCGTGGTGCCGATCGTGGTCGGGCTGCTGCTGCTCACCCTTCCGATCGCGGGCATCAAGCTGGGCGGGATCAACGAGACCTACCTGCCCCCTGACAATCCCACCCGAGTCGCCCAGGAGCAGTTCGACGAGCTGTTCCCGAGTTTCCGCTCCGAGCCGATCAAGCTGGTGGTCGACGGGGCCCAGGGTGCGGAGATCGCCCGGATCGTCAAGGAGGCGAGCGCGGCGCCGGGGCTGGTCGAGAAGTTCACGATCGACAACCCGACCAAGGACGGGGTGACGGTCTTCAAGGCCGGCCTGGTGGACCGCAACGACTCCGATGCGACGATCGGCTACCTGCGGGCGATGGACGTCCCCGACGGAGTCACCGTGCTGGTCGGTGGCACCCCGGCGATCGAGCACGACTCGATTGCGGCGCTGCTSGACARYCTGCCGCTGATGGTGACGATGGTGGTGCTGCTGACCACGCTGCTGATGTTCCTSGCGTTCGGGTCGCTGGTGCTGCCGATCAAGGCCGTGCTGATGACCGCCCTCGGCCTCGGCGCCACCCTCGGCATCCTGACGTGGATCTTCATCGACGGCAACGGKGCCASKWTSATGAACTTCTCTCCSGGMCCGATCATGTCGCCGGTGCTGGTGCTGATCATGGCGATCRTCTACGGCCTGTCCACCGACTACGAGGTGTTCCTGCTGTCCCGGATGGTCGAGGCGCGCGCACAGGGCGCCAGCACCACCGAGTCGGTGCGGGTGGGCACCGCGCACACCGGCCGGATCATCACCGCCGCCGCGTTGATCCTGATCGTGGTCACCGGCGCGTTCGCGTTCTCCGAACTGGTGATGATGAAGTACATCGCGTACGGCATGATCGCGGCGCTGATCAT